>CAJANL010000058.1 GCA_903941105.1 uncultured Rhodospirillaceae bacterium | reverse complement strand
CCCGAAGAAGCCGCCGCCGCCATCGAGGCCGGCTTCCAGCGGGCCAAGGCGCAGAAATAGGGCAGTCGAGTGGGGAGCGCGGCGTCCCGCCAGGCGGGACGCCGCGCTCCCAACTCGACTGCCCTATTTCTGCGCCTTGGCCCGCTGGATGCCGGCCTCGATGGCGGCGGCGGCTTCTTCGGGGCCGCCCCAGCCGCGCAGCTCGACCCACTTGCCCGGCTCCAGGTCCTTGTAGTGCACGAAGAAGTGCTCGATCTGGCTGACCAGGATCTTGGGCAGGTCGAGATAGGTGTTCACGCCGTCGTAGAACGGATGCAGCTTGGCGTGCGGCACCGCCAGGATCTTCTCGTCGATGCCGGACTCGTCTTCCATCTTCAGCACGCCGATGGGCCGCGAACGCATCACCGCGCCCACCGCCACCGGGATGCGGCCGACCACGCAGACATCCACCGGATCGCCGTCCTCGGACAGGGTGTGGGGGATGAAGCCGTAGTTGCACGGGTAGTACATGGCGGTGTTGAGGAAGCGGTCCACGAACATGGCGCCCGATTCCTTGCAGATCTCGTACTTGACGGGATCGCCGCGCAGCGGGATCTCGATGACCACGTTGACGTCGGTGGGCGGGTTCTTTCCGATGGAAATTCGCTTGAGGTCCATGGCGCTCGTTCTCTCCGGGGGGGTTAGGACAAGGCGTCCTCGGGAGCCGTCGCCGGCAGTCCAAGGGCGTGGGCGACGGCCGCGTGGGTGACGCGGCCACGGTGGATGTTCAGTCCGGCGCGGAAATAGGCGTCCTCGGACAGGGCGCGGACGGGGCCCTTGTCGGCCAGCGCCAGCACGAAGGGCAGGGTGGCGTTGTTCAGCGCGAAGGCCGAGGTCCGCGCCACCGCGCCGGGCATGTTGGTGACGCAGTAATGCACCACGCCCTCCTCCACATAGGTGGGATCGGCGTGGGTGGTGGGCCGCGAGGTCTCGAAGCAGCCGCCCTGGTCGATGGCGACGTCCACCACCACCGAGCCGCGCCGCATGCCGGACAGCAGGGACCGGCCGACCAGCCGGGGCGCGGCGGCGCCCGGCACCAGCACGGCGCCGATCACCAGGTCGGCCTCCAGCACATGGCGCTCGACCCGCTCCATGGTGGCGTAGGCGGTCTGGATGCGGCCGCCCGACATCTCGTCGATCTGGGCGAGGCGGGGCAACGACTTGTCCAGCACCACCACCTGCGCCCCCATGCCGACGGCGACCCGGGCGGCGTTGCCGCCCACCACGCCGCCGCCCAGCACGGTGACGCGGCCGGGCGCCACGCCGGGCACGCCGCCCAGCAGCACGCCGCGTCCGCCCTGTTCCTTCTCGAGGCAATGGGCGCCCACCTGCACCGACATGCGCCCCGCCACCTCGGACATGGGCGCCAGCAGCGGCAGCCGGCCATAGGTGTCGGTCACCGTCTCGTAGGCGATGGCGATGCAGCCCGAGGCCACCAGCGCCTCGGTCTGGCGGCGGTCGGGGGCGAGATGCAGATAGGTGAACAGCACCTGGCCGT
>CAJANL010000057.1 GCA_903941105.1 uncultured Rhodospirillaceae bacterium | reverse complement strand
GCTGGGACGTTAGCGCTGGAGCCTTGAATTTGCAAGAACCAAGGGCGAATTCGGGCCCGCTTGTGATGCGGCGGCATTCAGCCGAGTCCCGACGGGTGAGGTAGGAGGGCTTGCCGGGAGATGGCCTGGCAGGGAGGACTTGGAATGAATGCCGACCTACGGGGCACGTCGAAGGTTGGCCGGGTTCACTCCCCCATCAGATGCAGCACCAGCCGGCGCTTGTGGCCGCCGTCGCGGTGTTCGTAGAGGTAGATGCGCTGGCGCGCCCCCAGCGCCATGCGACCGCTCTGCACCGGGATGGTCAGCTGGTTGGCGTTCACCGCCGAGGTGAACTCGCCGAAATCCTCGTCGAGCACTTCGAGGCGGCGGAAGAAGGTATAGAGGTCGTCGCGGTCGGCGTGTTCCTGCATGGAAAGGTGCGCCGAGACGTGCTGCAGGAACACCGTCAGCAGGCCGGTGGCCAGCCCCTGGCGCTCGACCCAGGACTCGATGTCGCGGGTGATGTCCTGGTTGCCCCGGCGAAGGGTGGCGACGGTGAAGGTGCCTTGTGACTGCTTCATCGCCGCACTATAACGGCGCCGCTTTCAGCCTGTCGCCCGCGCATAGGCAGCGGGGTCGACGCATCCCGCCTCGGCGAAGCCCTTCAGCCGCAGGTGGCAGGCATCGCAGCGGCCGCAGGCCAGCCCGTCGGGCGAGGGGTCGTAGCAGGTGGAAGTCATGGCGTAGTCGACCCCCAGCTCCAGGCCGCGCCGGATGATATCGGCCTTGGTGAGGCTGATCAGCGGGGTGTGGATGGTCAGCCGGCGGCCATCCTCCACCGCTGCCTTGGTGGCCAGGTTGGCCATGCGCTGGAAGGCCGCGATGTAGTCGGGGCGGCAATCGGGATAGCCCGAGTAATCCACCGCGTTGACGCCGACAAAGATGTCGGCGGCCCCCAGCACTTCGGCGAAGGCCAGGGCGAACGACAGCATGATGGTATTGCGGGCCGGCACATAGGTCACCGGAATGCCGGTGCTGATCTCGTGGTCGAGGCGATCCTTGGGCACGGCCATGTCGGAGGTCAGCGCCGAGCCGCCGAAGGCCCGCAGGTCGATCTCGACGATGCGGTGATCCTCGACCGCCATGGCCGCGGCCACCCGTCGGGCGGCGGCGATTTCCACCGAGTGGCGCTGGCCGTAGCGGAAGGTCAGCGCCGCCGGGCGAAGGCCCGCCTGCCGGGCGATGGCCAGCGTGGTGGCGGAATCGAGGCCACCGCTGAGCAACACTACGGCGTTGGGAGCCGCCATCGGTCTACCCCACCATCCTACAGCGCGAAATGCGAGCGGAGGAACGCGTCGATCTCACTGTCGCTCCACTCCTTGGCCTTGAGATCGGCACGCACTGCGGCGATGTCCACGTTGGGCCAGGTGTGGCAGCTCTCGACGGTGTGCTTCTCGGCGTCGACGATGCGGAAGTCGTAGGGCCGCGCCTCGCTCTGGTAGACGTCGTAGTAGAGGATCTGGTCGACCTCGTTGTGCGGCAGGAAGGTCAGGATCCGCGGCTTGAGCTCGTAAAGCTTCTCCGGCCCGGCGAGGTAGTCGGCGGCAGCGATGATCAACTCGTCGCCCACCTGGCAGGTGCGCGCGGCGGCACCGTTCAGCACACAGCAGCGCGAGCCCGGCACCCCGAAAATCACATAGGTGGAGATACGGGCACCCGAGTTCTTGTTCCAGATCTCGACGAACTCCATGGGGTAGATGCCGGCCAGAGCGCACTGCTCCGGATCCAGCGTGATGGAGCCGTGGTAGTTGAGATCTGCACTGGTAACGCGGATGCCATGCAGTTTGGCGCGAATGACCTTCATCATGGAACACCGGGCGCGTGAACGAAGTTGTCCTGACGTAACCGGACAATGCTGCGCTGCGCAACAAAATACTGCGCGGCGGCGGTGGCGATTGTGTCGGCGAGCCTGGAACCTCGCCCGCCACGACGCGTTATGGCTTGCGCGCACCTGACCAAGGAGGCCTCATGTCCATCATTGGAACCCTGTTGATCGGCCTGCTCGCCGGCATCGTCGCCAAGCTGCTGATGCCGGGACGCGACCCAGGCGGCTTCATCATCACCATCCTGCTGGGCATCGTCGGGGCCTTCCTCGCCACCTGGATAGGCCACGCCATCGGATGGTACCGGGCAGGCGAACAGGCAGGCTTCATCGGCGCCGTGGTGGGCGCCGTGGTGGTCCTGGCCATCTACCGCCTGTTGGTCGGGCGAAAGCGGATGGATTAGGCCTACTCTTCCGTCAGCTCGCTGGCCGGCATCACCGAGATGCCAATGCCGTCCTCGTCCTCGATGATGACGATGTCGCCTTCGATGCGCTCGTCACCTTCGACGAGGTGGTTGAAGTAGTGCCAAAGGAACGAGACGGCAACGGTCTGGTCGACTTCGTCGTCCTCATCCATCTCGGACTCGTCCATGTTGGACACGTCGCGGAGGATTTCCAGCGAATCGTCGAACATCTCGGCGATGTCCGGATTGTCTTCCAGGACGTTCTTGATGACGTAGTCGTGTTCGGCATCATCCAGCTCATACTTCCACTGAGCGCTGCCGGACTTGTAATAGACGGTGATCATCGGGCGGCTCCTGCTGCGGAGGGCTGGCGATTGGATACATCATAACCGCCGGTCGTGCCGCCGGTTAAACGCGCGGCGGGACCTTCGGCGATTCCGCGGAAAAAGGCAAGACCGCGATTGCCGCCTTGGCGAATAGGCCGGCTGTGGCTAAGGTCCCGGCACGTTCCCCCGCCAGGAGAGGCGCCATGGCCGACCGCGAGTCCTACGTGCTGACCATCACCTGCCCCGATACGGTGGGCATCGTGGCGGCGGTGTCCGGGTTTCTCAGTGAATGCGACTGCTTCATCACCGAGGCGGCGCAATACGGCGATCCGCTGTCCAAACGCTTCTTCATGCGCATCGTCTTCATCGCCGGGGCGATGACCGCGCCGCGCCCTGAATTCGAGAAGCGCTTCACCCTGGTGGCGGCACGGTTCCAGATGATCTGGGCGCTGCACGATGCCAACCGCAAGGCGCGGGTGGTGATTTTGGTGTCCAAGTTCGGCCACTGCCTCAACGACCTGCTGCACCGCTACCATACCGGCTCGCTGGCCATGGACATTCCGGCGGTGATCTCCAATCACCCGGAAATGCGCTCCATCGTCGAGTGGCACGGCATTCCCTATCATTACCTGTCGGTGGATCGTCGCGACAAGGCCGGGCAGGAGGCCCGCCTGATGGAGATCGTCGAGCGCACCGATGCCGATCTGGTGGTGCTGGCGCGCTATATGCAAATCCTGTCGCCCGAGTTGTGCATCCACCTGCAGGGGCGCGCCATCAACATCCACCACTCGTTCCTGCCCAGCTTCAAGGGCGCCAAGCCCTATCACCAGGCCCATACTCGCGGCGTCAAGATCATCGGCGCCACGGCCCACTACATCACGCCCGACCTCGACGAGGGTCCCATCATCGAGCAGTCGGTGGAGCGGGTTGACCACACCCACACTCCCGACGATCTGGTGGCGATCGGCCGTGACATCGAGAACGTCGTGCTGTCCCGCGCCGTGCGCTACCACATCGAGCACCGCGTGTTGCTCAACGGCAGCCGTACGGTGGTGTTCAAATAGGCGGATCAGCGCTCGAAGCTCACCGTGGCGACGGCCCGGCGGATACGCTCGTCGCTCCACTGTAGCGGTGTCGAGGGCGGCTGGTCGGGCCGGGCGGTGCTGGTGCCGGCACCGGGCGTCACCAGTTCGACGCTGCCGGCGGCGTTGGTCACCGTCACGGCGCCCTCGAACAGCAGCACATTATAGGTCTCGTCCAGCGGCCCGCCCCAGAAGCGGGTGCCGCGCAGTCCGATGGAGGCCACCGGCGTCTTGATATGCAGCGGCCGTCCCGGCAGTTTGGCGAGGGCGCCGCTGTCCAGCAGGAAGGGACCGCGCTCCAGGCTCAGCAGCGCGTCGCCGCTCTTGCCGGCCGGGTCGAAGCTGTAGCGTTCCACCGCCAGCACGGCATCCTCGCCGAGCACCAGCACGGTGCCGTCGGCGAAGTGCACCTCGATGCGGGCGCGGTCGCCGGTGCGCAGGGTGTCGCCGCGATCGACCGCGCCGCCGACCGCGAGATTGCGTGAGACGCCCGCCGCAACCGCCACCACATGGCCCTGCAACCGCGACACCGAACCCACCACCTGCTGCGCCAGGGCGCTCCCCGGCAGCGCCAGGGCGGCGAGAAGGATGAGAAGGAAGCGGCGGGCCATGGAACGTCCTCTCGCGCAGGCGGGGTGGTACTCCATATTATGGTGGGTAAGCGAGCGCGTGCATCAAGGAGATCCATATGCTGCCCTGGATATTGCTTGCGGCGCTAAACGGACCCCAGACCCCGGCGGCGAGCATGACGGCACTGTCTCTAACGTATAAAGGAAGCTGAACCCGGCCCTGCGGTTTGACTTGTTCCACGATTTTCGGGATTATGCCGTGCATGTCGGTGCGGTGTCGCACCCAGGGGGGAAACTCATGGCCAAGACAGTCCTGATCGTCGAAGACAACGATCTGAACATGAAGTTGTTCAACGATCTGCTGCAGGCCAATGGTTACGCGACCCTGCAGACCAAAGACGGCCGCGAGGCCATGGACCTGGCGCGCAAGCATCGCCCCGACCTCATCCTGATGGACATCCAGTTGCCGGAGATTTCCGGGCTGGAGATCACCAAGATGCTCAAGGACGATGCCGAGTTGAAGGGCATCCCGGTGATCGCGGTGACCGCCTTCGCCATGAAGGGCGACGAGGAAAAAATTCGCGAGGGCGGGTGCGAGGGCTATATCGCCAAGCCGATCTCGGTGGCCAATTTCCTGCAGACCGTCGCTAAGTTCCTGAACTGAGGACGGTTCGCTAGGGCAGGAATTGTTCGGCGAGGATGCGTTCTTCCAGGTTGTGCTCGGGGTCGAACAGCAGGGTCAGCCCGATGGAACGGTCCTCGCGCACCTCCACCTCCACTACCTCGCGCGCCTCGGTGTAATCGGCCACGGCGCTGACCGGGCGCTTGTCGGCTTCGAGCACCTCGAACACCACCTTGGCGGTGTGGGGTAGCAGGGCGCCGCGCCAACGCCGGGGACGGAAGGCGCTGATGGGGGTCAAGGCCAGGATGCCGGCGCCCAACGGGATGATGGGGCCGTGCGCCGACAGGTTATAGGCCGTGCTGCCGGCCGGGGTGGCGATCAGGATGCCGTCGCAGATCAACTCGTCGAGCCGCACCTTGCCGTCGACGCGGATCCGCAGCTTGGCCGCCTGGCGAGTCTCGCGCAGCAGCGAGACCTCGTTGATGGCGCGTGCCTCGACGGTGCTGCCGTCGGCCATGCGGGCCTGCATGTTGAGTGGATGCAGCGTCACCGCCTGGGCACGGTCCAGCCGCTCGACCAGCGCGTGCTCGCGATAGGCATTCATCAGGAAGCCGACGGTACCGCGATTCATGCCGTAGATGGGAACACCGCGGCCAATGTGACGGTGCAAGGTTTCCAGCATCAGCCCGTCGCCGCCCAAAGCCACGATGACGTCGGCCTGATCGGGCTGAACGTGCGGATAGCGGCTCTGCAGGCGGCCCAGCGCGGCATTGGCGGCCTCGCTGTCGGCGGCGACGAAGGCGATGGAGGAAAAGGCCATGCGCTACTGTCGCACCAACTCAGGCGTTCGTCGACAGCGGAAAGAATTCCCTCCCCCAGTGGGGGAGGGACTCATCGGACGGTCAGCCGCAGCCGCAGCCGCAGCCGCCGGGGGCGGGCTTGATCTCCAGGGCGGCAACGCCCGGCAGGGTCTTGCCCTCCAGCCACTCTAGGAAGGCGCCGCCCGCCGTGGAGACATAGGAGAACATGTCGTCGACCCCTGCCTTGGCCAGCGCCGAGACGGTGTCGCCACCGCCGGCCACCGTCAGCAGCTTGCCCTGCTTGGTCAGGGCGGCGGCGGCCTGGGCGACGGCGTTGGTGGCCATGTCGAAGGGGGAAATCTCGAAGGCGCCGAGCGGGCCGTTCCACACCAGCGTCTTGCAGCCCCCCAGGCACTCGATGATGGCGGCGGCCGAGGCCGGGCCGGCGTCGAGGATCATCTCGCCCTCGGGCACCGCATTGGTCGGCACTACCGTGTTGGGGGCGTTCTCGACGAATTGCGAGGCCACCACCACATCCACCGGCAGTACGATGCGGCAGTTGGCCGCCTTGGCCTTGTCGAGGATGGAGCGGGCGGTGTCGGCCATCTCCTTCTCGCACAGCGACTTGCCGACCTGGACGCCCTGGGCGAACAGGAAGGTGTTGGCCATGCCACCGCCGATGATCAGATAGTCGACCCGGCTGACCAGATTGCCCAGCAGTTCGAGCTTGGTGGAGACCTTGGCGCCGCCCACCACCGCCGCCACCGGGCGCTCGGGGGAACCCAGCGCCTTGGACAGGGCTTCCAGCTCGGCCTGCATCAGCCGACCGGCCGCCGCCGGCACCAGATGCGCCAGCCCCTCGGTGGAGGCGTGCGCCCGATGGGCGGTGGAGAAGGCATCGTTGACGTAGAGGTCGCCCAGGGCGGCCAGCGCCTTGGCGAACTCCGCGTCGTTCTTCTCTTCCTCGGGGTGGAAGCGGACATTTTCAAGCAGGGCGATGTCGCCGTCCTTGAGCCCGCTCACCACCGCCTCGGCATCGGGGCCGATGCAGTCGTCGGCCCAGGCCACCGGCTTGCCGACGGCCTTGGAGAGGTGTTCGAGGAGAAGCTTCTGCGAGTACTTCTCCTCGCGGCCCTTGGGCCGACCGAAATGTGTCAGCACCACCACCCGGGCGCCCCTGGAGGCCAGCTCGATGAGCGTGGCCGCCGAGCGGTCGATGCGGGTGGTATCGGTCACCTTGCCGTCCTTGGCCGGCACGTTGAGGTCGGCGCGGACCAAAACGCGCGCGCCCTTGACGTCAAGCTTATCGATGGTGCGAAACATGGGTCGGCCCCCCGAGCTCAGTTGGCGGCGACGTGCTGCACGAAGCGCAGCATGTTGCAGGTGTAGCCATACTCGTTGTCGTACCAACTGACGACCTTGACGAAGGTGGTGTCGAGGGCCATGCCGGCCTCGGCATCGAAGATCGAGGGCATGTTGCAGCCGACGAAATCGGTGGAGACCACCTTCTCGTCGGTGTAGCCCAGCACGCCCTTCAGCGCGCCCTCAGAGGCGGCCTTCATGGCCTTGCAGATGTCCTCGTACGAGGCTTCCTTGATCAGCTCGACGGTGAGGTCGACCACCGAGACGTCGGAGGTCGGCACCCGGAAGGCCATGCCGGTCAGCTTCTTGTTGAGCTCGGGGATGACCTTGCCGACGGCCTTGGCGGCGCCGGTCGAGGACGGAATGATGTTTTCCAGGATGCCGCGGCCGCCGCGCCAATCCTTCGAGGACGGGCCGTCGACGGTCTTCTGGGTGGCGGTGGCGGCATGGACGGTGCTCATCAGGCCGCGCTTGATGCCCCAGTTGTCGTGCAGCACCTTGGCGACCGGCGCCAGGCAGTTGGTGGTGCAGGACGCGGCGGAGACGATGGCCTCGCCGGCGTACTTGGCGTGGTTGACGCCATAGACGAACATCGGCGTGTCGTCCTTGGACGGCGCCGACTGCACGACCTTCTTGGCACCGGCGGCGAGATGCTTCTCGCAGGCTTCCTTGGTGAGGAACAGGCCGGTGGACTCGATGACCAGATCGGCGCCGACCTCGTTCCACTTCAGCTCGGCCGGGTCCTTGACCTGGGTCAGGCGAATCTTCTTGCCGTTGACGATCAGCGTGTTGCCGTCCACCGCGACGTCGCCGTTGAAACGGCCATGCACCGAGTCGTATTTCAGCATATAGGCGAGATAGTCCGGATCCAGCAGATCGTTGATGCCGACGATCTCGATGTTCGGGAAATCCTTGGCGACGGCGCGAAATACCATGCGCCCGATGCGGCCGAAACCATTGATGCCGACGCGAACAGTCATTGCCTTCCTCCAATTGAATAGACACGGGCGGTTCGAGCAGGCTTTGCCCGCGAAAGGCTGAAACTCGCCGCCGAAAAATGCGGGGTTTCGGGCCATCGAGCCTGCCGGAATTACGAGGAACCATATTGCACAACGGCGCGAATGAATCCAGCCCCGTAAATTCCAAAAATAAAATATAGTTGTGATATAGCATTAAATTACGAAACATCCCACCCACTGGGATGGGGGCGAGACCACCCAAAGTGACTGCTCAGGAAAAATTGAGAGCAGTGTAAAGACAAGGCGGCGGCTATCCGCTCACGCGGCGCTCTCGATATTGCGTTGCAACGAGAATAATCGTGCTGCATTCGATATTTTGCTTGAAGCGGGGCCGAAAGGCGGATTGCGGCGGTGCGGCATCCGTCGATCGCCGTCTGGCCATTCCCGCTCTTGTGCGTCCGCATCCGTTGTGCTTCATACCGGGGTGAATGCCGTCACGGAAGGAATGCTCCCGATGTTTATCCCGTTTGCGCGCCGCCCGGCGCTGGTCCTCGGCCTGCTGGCCGGCTTCGCCTCCCTGCCGGCCGTCGCGGCCGACACGGTCAAGGACCCGGTGGTGGCCGTGGTCAACGGTACCGAGCTCCATATGTCGCAGCTGGTCGATCTGAGCCGCACCCTGCCGCCGCAGATGGGCCAGCCGCCCTACGAGGCGCTGGTGGACATCATCGTCAACAACCAGCTGGTGTTCGAGGCCGCCAAGCGCGACAAGCTGGAGAACGACTCCGAGGTCAAGGCCGCCCTGAAGCAGATCGAGCAGAAGCTGATGCGCCAGGCCTGGATCAATCGCAAACTGCGCGCCGAGGTCACCGAGGATGCGGTCAAGCGGCAATACGACAAGTCGCTGGCCGACTACCAGCCGCAGGAAGAGGTGCATGCCCGCCATGTCCTGGTGGAGACCGAGGAGCAGGCCAACGCCGTCGTCGCCGAACTGAAGAAGGGCGCCGACTTCGCCGAGGTGGCCAAGGCCAAGTCCAAGGACCCCTCGGCTCGCCAGAACGGCGGCGATCTCGGTTACTTCGCCAAGGGCGAAATGGTGCCCGAGTTCTCCACCGCGGCCTTCGCCATGAAGGCGGGCGAGTTGGCGCCCAGCCCGGTCAAGACCCAGTTCGGCTGGCACGTCATCAAGGTCGATGACAAGCGCATGAGCTCGGCGCCGTCGCTCGAACAGGCCAGGCCCATGCTGCGTGAGCAGATGGCCGAGCAGGCCGCCGAGAAGGTGGTGGGTGACCTGCGCGCCAAGGCCAAGATCAAGCGCTTTGCTCCCGATGGTCAGCCGCTTCCCGAGCCGGGCGCCGCCCCGGCCGGCGAGAAGGGCAAGAAGAAGTAGGTTCGCACCCATGACCGCCGTCTCACCGCTGGCTCCCGCCCGCTTCCCCGACCTGCCGCAGTTGGCTGGCGTCCGCCTCGCCGGCCACGCCTGCGGCATCCGCTACTCCGGCCGCACCGACTTGCTGGTGGTCGAGGTGGCTCCCGGCACCGTGGCGGCGGGGGTGTTCACCCGCTCGCTGACCCGCTCGGCGCCAGTGCTGTGGTGCCAGGCCGGTGTCGCCAAGGGCGGCGGCGCCCGCCTGCTGGTGGTCAATTCGGGCAACGCCAACGCCTTCACCGGCTCGGTGGGGGCGGCATCGGTGCGGCGGACGGTGGACAAGGCGGCGGAAGTGCTGGGGTGCCGGCCGGAGGAGGTCTATGTCGCCTCCACCGGCACCATCGGCGTGCCGCTGCCCGACGAGAAGATCACCGCCGAACTTCAGGCGGCGCTGGCCAAGCTGCGGCCCGACGCCTGGGACGAGGCGGCCCGCGCCATCATGACCACCGACACCTTCCCCAAGGGTGCCAGCCGCACCGCGATGATCGCCGGCACGCCGGTGACCATCAACGGCATCGCCAAAGGCGCGGGAATGATCGCCCCCGACATGGCGACCATGCTGTCCTACGTCTTCACCGACGCCGCCCTGCCGCAATCGGTGCTGCAGGCGCTACTGTCCAAGGGCGTCGAGCGCTCGTTCAACTGCATCACGGTGGATGGCGACACCTCCACCAGCGACACCCTGATGCTGTTCGCCACCGGACGAGCGGGCAACGCCGCCATCGAGCGAGCCGACGACCCCCGGCTGCGCGACTTCAAGGCGAAGCTCGACGACCTGCTGACCGATCTGGCGCAGCAGGTGGTCAAGGACGGCGAGGGCGCCACGAAATTCGTCGAGATCGTGGTGAAGGGGGCGATGAGCTTTCGCGCCGCCCGGCGCATCGGGCTGGCCATCGGCAATTCGCCCCTGGTCAAGACCGCCATCGCCGGCGAGGACGCCAACTGGGGCCGCATCGTCATGGCGGTGGGCAAGGCCGGCGAGAAGGCCGACCGCGACCGCCTGGCCATCCGCATCGGCGGCGTGCTGGTGGCGGCCGAGGGCCAGATGGCGCCGGGCTACGACGAGGCGCCGGTCAACGCCCACATGAAGGGCCGCGACATAAGGATCGAGGTCGACATCGGCCTGGGCCGCGGCTGCGCCACCGTGTGGACCTGCGACCTCACCCACGCCTATATCGACATCAACGGGGCGTATCGGACGTGACGCCAGCCTCCCACCCCTCCCCCGGCTGTGCCGGGGGCTGGGCTATGTGGGTGCTCCATGCCTGAGCCCGACTCCGCCTGCCGCAAGCCCGGCACCGTGTTTGCCGGCCATCCGCTGCTCACCGCCCGGCTGAAGCTGCGGGCGCTGTCCGAGGAGGACGTGCCGCGTCTGGTCGAGTTGCTCGACGACGCGGAGATGGTGCGTTACACCGCGCTGATCCCGCATCCCTACACCGAGGCCGACGGCCGCCGCTTTGTCGCCACCCAAGTCGAACGCTGCCGGCAGGGCATCGGCGCGGCGCTGGCCATGGAGCGCAGCTGCGACGGCCGCCTGATCGGCTGCATCGGCTTCGGCACCGAACACGACGGCACCCCCGAGCTGGGCTATTGGGTGGCGCGCGACGCCTGGGGCCAGGGCTACGCCACCGAGGCCATGCGCCGCCTGATCCGCCACCTGTTCCAGGACCTCGGCCAGTCCCGCGTCTGGGCCTCGGCCGCCCCCGACAACGCCGCCTCGCGGCGGGTGATGGCGAAGGTGGGACTGGTGGACGCCATGGGCGAATCGCCGGTGGCGGTCTTGGCCCGAGCCGATTGGCAGGCGGCGCACGCCGCCCGGCCGATGCTGCTGGTGGTCGCCGCGGCCCTGCTCGATGCCGACGGTCGCGTGTTGATGGCCAGCCGGCCCGCGGGCAAGATGATGGCGGGGCTGTGGGAGTTCCCCGGTGGCAAGGTGCACTCGGGCGAGACCCCCGAGCAGGCGCTGGTGCGCGAGTTGGCCGAGGAACTGGGCATCGACACCTCGGAAAGCTGCCTGGCGCCCCTGGCCTTCGCCTCGCACGACTACGACACCTTCCACCTGCTGATGCCACTTTACGTCATCCGGCAGTGGGGCGGCATCCCCACGGCGCATGAGGGCCAGCAATTGCGCTGGCTGCGCGCCGGCCGCCTGCGCGAGCTGCCCATGCCGCCGGCCGACATTCCGCTGGTGGCGATCCTGCGGGAGTGGATATGACGCTGACCGGCAGCATCTGGCATCTGGTGGCCGCCCTGGCGGTGTTTCTGGCCAGCCACAGCCTGACCAACCTGAAGCCGTTCCGCGAGCGGGCGCAGCGGCTGGTGGGCAAGCGTGGCTTCTATGGCGTCTATTCGGTGATCTCCATCATTCTCCTTGTGTGGATGATCGCTGCCTACATCGCCTCGCCCACCGTGGTGGTGTGGGAGCAGCAGCCATGGATGCGCTGGGTGCCCGCCACGGCCATGCTGGCCGCCTGCCTGTTGGGAGCGACCGGGCTGTCCACCCCCAACCCGTTCTCCATCGGCCCCAGCGGCAGCGGGTTCGACCCGGAGCGGCCGGGCATCGTCCGGCTGACCCGCCACCCGGTGATCTGGGCGCTGGCCCTGTGGGCGGGCGGCCATGCGGTGCCCAACGGCGACGTGGCGGCGCTGATGCTGTTCGTGCCGCTGTTCGGGCTGGCGCTACTGGGGCCACGCATCCTCGACGCCAAGCGCCGCGCCGCGCTGGGAGAGGCCGAATGGCGGCGTCTGGCCGATGCCGCCGCCCGGCCGTGGCGTACGGCGGAGTTGCTGAGGGAAGTGGGTGCCGGACGCCTCGTCGCCGCACTGGCCGTCTACGGCGCGCTGATCCTGCTGCACCAACCAGTGATCGGGGTGTCGCCCCTGCCTTAGCAGGGTGCGGAAAAACTCTTCCCGCCGCCCTTCATCTCGTCACCCCCGCGAAGGGGGTCCATGTTGGGGCAAGGACTGGCATTTGCCACCATATGCTGTGCTGCCGGACGCATGGATTCCCGCCTTCGCGGGAATGACGAAAGGAAAGTTGAGTTTTTCCGCACCCTGTTAGACGGCTAGCCCCGCGCCGATCACCGTGCTAGCCTTTTTGCCACGCCCGACTCTCGGGCCGTTGCTTTTTCACCGAGCCTCCCAAGGTCTATCGGATAGCAAGGAGCCCGAGTCATGCCCGTGCAGTCCCCGTCCGATTCGCTTGCCCTTCTGGATGATCTGGTTAGCCGTGCCCGCTCGGCGGGCGCGGATGCCGCCGATGCCGTGCTGATCGACGGCGTGTCGCTGTCGCTGGCGTGGCGTCTGGGCAAGCTGGAACGCCTGGAGCGCGCCGAGGGCAGCGATATCGGTCTGCGCGTGCTGCTGGGCAAGCGTCAGGCCATGGTGTCGTCGTCGGACCGCAGCCAGGCGGCGTTGGACGAGTTGGTGGAACGGGCGGTGGCCATGGCGCGCACGGTGCCCGAAGACCCGTATTGCGGGCTGGCCGATCCCTCTGAACTGGCCCGCGACTTTCCCGAACTCGACACCTGCGACGCGTCGGAGCCCTCGGCGGAGCTGCTGCTCGACATGGCCCGCCGCGCCGAGGACAGCGCGCGCGCGGTGGAGGGCGTCAGCAATTCCGAGGGGGCCGATGCCGGCTGGAGCCGCTCCGCCGTGGCCTTCGTCGGCTCCAACGGCTTTGCCCACTCTTATGCCGTGTCGAGTTCATCGCTGTCGGTGAGCGTGCTGGCCGGCACCGCCGCCACCGGGATGGAGCGCGACTACGACTATACCGCGGCGGTCCATCTCGCCGACCTCGGCTTGCCCGAAGAGATCGGCCATGAGGCTGGTCGCCGCGCCGTCCGCCGGTTGGGCGGACGCAAGGTCAAGACCCGGCAGGTGCCGGTGGTGCTGGACCCCCGGGTGTCGCGCGGCCTGCTGGGCAGCCTGGCCGGGGCCATCAATGGCTCGGCGGTGGCACGCGGCACCAGCTTCCTCAAGGACCGGATGGGAACCCGCATCTTTGCCGCCGGCATCCAGGTGGTGGACGACCCCCACCGTCAGCGCGGCCTGCGGTCGCGCCCCTGCGATGGCGAGGGCGTCGCCAACCGGCGCATGACGGTGGTCGAGGACGGCGTGCTGCAGACCTGGCTGCTGGATCTGCGGTCGGCCCGTCAACTGGGCCTGCGCAGCACCGGACACGCCAGCCGCGGCACCGGCTCGCCGCCGTCGCCCTCGGCCAGCAACCTTTATCTGGCGCCCGGCCCAATCACTCCGGGCGAAATGATCGAGGACATCACCGACGGGTTCTACATCACCGAGCTGTTCGGTCAGGGCGTCAACGGCGTTCCCGGCGATTATTCAGGCGGCGCCGCCGGTTTCTGGATCGAGAGCGGCGAGGTGGCCTACCCGGTCAGTGAGGTAACGGTGGCCGGCAATCTCAAGGATATGTTCCTCAACCTCACCCCGGCCAACGATCTGGTATTCCGCTATGGCGTCGACTGCCCGACGGTACGGATCGATGGCCTGACGGTCGCGGGGCGATAATCTACCGCAGCTTCTCCGCCTCCCGGAGCGCCTCGTCCTTCAACTCGACGGCCCCGCTGCGGCCGAACAGGTCGGCGGCGCGCTCCAGGTGATGCCGTGAGTGCCCGAGGCGGCCCAGTTCCAGCAGGGCCTCGCCCTCGCCGCGCAGGCCGCCGGCCGAGGCATAGAGGTGATGGGACTTTTCCAGTGCGACGCGGGCCTCGACGGTTTCCCCGGTTTCGGTGAGGACCCGGCCCAATGCCAGGGCGGCGGCGGCTTGGCCCAGCAGGTCACCGGATTCGGCATAGAGTTCGACCGCCCGCTCATAGTCGGCTCGCGCCCGGTCGGGCTGGCCCAGGCCGCGATAGAGCCCGCCCAGGCTTTTCAGGGCATTGGCCTCGCCCAAGGTGTCGTGGGCGCGCCGGTACTGGTTCAGGGCCTCGCGGTAAAGGTCGAGCGCCTTGTCCTGGCGACCGGCCTCGCGTTCGAGGTGGCCGAGGCGTTTGGCGACGTGGCCGAGGCCGGAATGGTCCGAGGCGCTGTCATAGAGCGCCCGCGCCGATTCGTAGCACGAGGTGGCCTCGTCATTGTTGCCCTGGCGGTGGGCGAGCATGCCGAGGCGGACCAGAATGCCGGCCTGATCACGCTGGTCGCCGTCCCGGGCGTGGATGCCGCGGGCATCCACATAGGCCTCGCGCGCCGCGCCGAGGTGGCCGGTCTCGGCCTCGATGTCGCCCAGTTGGGTGAGAGCCGCCGCCTCGCCGAGCGGATCGCCGGCCTCGCGGTAGAGCAGGCGGGCGCGGCGGAAGGCCTCGCGGGCCTGGGGCAACGCGCCGCTCAGCCACATCTTCTCGGCTTCGTCCAGTGTCGTGTCCGCCAGTGTCTTGCCCATGCCGTTCGCATCCTGACCGTTGCATCTGCCTTAAACAAAGGTAAGCCCTCGCTGGCCAATGGTAAACCTTTGGTCCCATGCGCGCTGCATTGAGAAAATCGCTTTGACGGAGCGGATGGCGGGATTACACCTAGGTTCATGCGCCCTGCCCTCCCTTTTTTCGCCATGATGCTGTCCGCCGGAGTGGCGGCGGCTGCCGATTGCACGACGCCGGCCGCGCCACAAGTCGACTGGCAACGCTGCTACATGGACGAACGTGATTTCACCGGGCATGATCTGTCGGGTTCGAGGCTGCGTGAAACCAGCTTCCAGCGGGCGGACCTTTCAAAGGCCGATTTGACCGGGGTGGATGCCTACCGTGCGCGCTTCGTCAGTGCCGTGCTCAAGGGGGCAACGCTGGACAAAGGCACCTTTGTCGAGGGAGACTTCACCAAAGCCAATCTGGCCGGGGCGTCGTTAAAGGATGCCGATCTGCGCCGGGCACGTTTTTTTCGCGCCTCGCTGCGGGGGGCTGATTTGACAGGGGCCAAGACACTGGGAGCCGAGTTGCTCAATGCCGATCTTTCCGGCGCACGCTGGATCGATGGCAAACGGGTCTGCGCGGAGAATTCCATCGGGCAATGTAACTAAGGCAGCCGAGATCATGAAGTTTTCCGATCCCATCGATGTCGCCTCCCATTGCGCGCGGGCCGCGCTGGGCTTGATGGACCGCCACAACGTGCCGGCTCATCCCAACAATTTCATGGTGTGGTACGCCTATGTTGCCGACCGCAACCCCGACCTGAGCGCCGGGGTCAACGGCATCCTGCGCGCCGGGCAAAAATTCACCGACGAGGTCAACGCCGACCTGTTCGAGCGCTTCTTCGGCACTGCCCGCGAGGAAGCCGAGCTGCGGGCCGTCGGCCAGCGCATCGAGGACGCGGTGTCGCGGGTGCTCGAATTCCTCACCACCGCCAACGCCGGAGCCACCCAGTACGGCGCCGCGCTGGAGACCTTTTCCGGCCATCTGGTGGACGCCCCCGAGCCCGGCAATCTGGCGACGCTGGTCAAGACCATCCTCGACGAAACCAAGGGGATGCTGGACACCAACCGCGAGCTCGAACATAGGCTGGAGACCTCCTCCTCCGAGATTGCCCGGCTGCGCATCGATCTGGACGAACTGAAGCGCGAGGCCTCCACCGATGCGCTGACCGGCCTCGCCAACCGCAAGCTGTTGGACGTGTCGTTGCGTGAGGCGGCGTTGTCGGCGGAGGAGGACCGCAGCTTCCTCAGCCTGTTGATGATCGATATCGACTTTTTCAAGCAGTTCAACGACACCCACGGCCATCAGTTGGGCGATCAGGTGTTGAAGCTGGTGGCGCGCTCGCTGACCGACTGCGTCAAGGGCAAGGACACCGCCGCCCGCTACGGCGGCGAGGAGTTCGCGGTGATCCTGCCCGACACACGCCTGAAGGACGGAGTGAACGTCGCCGACACCATCCGCCGGCAGGTCGCCTCGAAGCGGGTCGCCAACCGCCGCACCGGCCAGGTGCTCGGGCAGGTGACGCTGTCGGTGGGGGTGGCCGAGTACGAATTCGGCGAGACCCTGGGCGCCTTCATCCACCGCGCTGACGAAGCCCTCTACCTCGCCAAGCGCAAGGGCCGCAACCGGGTGATGAGTCAGGAAGACCTTACCAGCTCGACCCAAATCGAGTTCGAGGAGTAGGGAGCCGATTTCGTCATTCCCGCGAAAGCGGTAATCCATGGTGGGACCGCTCAGTCGGTGTCGAGATGGACTCCCGCTTTTGCGGGAGTGACGATTTTCGTAGGGCTTCCTATGAATTCCCGCCCCGCTTCCACTTCAGCACCGGCGTCCGCGCCGCCAGCGTCTCGTCGAGCCGGCGGCGGGGGGTGAACCTCGGGGCCGCCTTGAAGTCCTCGGCGGCATTCCCCGATTTGGCCTTCTCCGCCAGTCCCCGCACCACCCGGACGAACTGGTCGAGGGTTTCCTTCGATTCGCTCTCGGTCGGCTCCATCAGCAGGGCGCCGTGCACCACCAATGGAAAGTACATGGTCATGGGGTGGAAGCCCTCGTCGATCAGCGCCTTGGCGAAGTCCAGCGTCGAGATACCGGAATCCTTGAGAAAGCGGTCGTCGAACAGGCATTCGTGCATGCAGGGGCCGTCGAACGACGGCGTCAGCACGTCCTTCAACCGGGCCATCAGGTAGTTGGCGTTGAGCACCGCGTCGGTGGCGGACTGGCGCAGTCCGTCGCCGCCCATGCTCAGCACATAGGCCAGGGCACGGATGAAGACGCCGAACTGGCCGTGGAAGCCCTTGACGCGGCCGAACGGCCTGGCATCGCCCTCGGCCTGCTCGACGAGGCGGAAGCCCTTGCCGTCATGCACCACATAGGGCACCGGGGCATAGGGCGCCAGCGCCGCCGACAGCACCGTTGGGCCGGCGCCGGGGCCGCCGCCGCCATGCGGGGTCGAGAAGGTCTTGTGCAGGTTGATATGCATGGCGTCGATGCCGAGATCGGCCGGCTTGACCCGCCCGACGATGGCATTGTAGTTGGCGCCGTCGCAGTAGAAATAGGCCCCGGCGGCGTGCACCGCCTCGGCTATCTCAAGGATCTGGTCCTCGAACAGGCCGCAGGTGTTGGGGTTGGTCAGCATCACCGCCGCCACGTCGGGGCCGAGCTTGGCCTTCAAGGCAGCGAGATCGACGCGGCCGCGCTCGTTGGCCGGCACCGGATCGACACTGAAACCGCACATGGCCGCCGTGGCGGGGTTGGTGCCATGCGCCGATTCGGGCACCAGGACACGGCGCCGGTGGCCCTGGCCCTTGTCCTCATGGGCGGCGCGGATGGCCATCATGCCGCACCACTCGCCATGGGCACCGGCGGCGGGGCTCATGGCCACCGCCGGCATGCCGGTCAGTTCCTTGAGCCAATGGGCCAGGGTGTCGATGACCTCCAGCGCGCCCTGGACGGTGGCCTGGGGCTGGAACGGGTGCAGATCGGCAAGGCCGGGCAGCCGGGCCATCTTCTCCGACAGGCGCGGGTTGTGCTTCATGGTGCACGAGCCCAGCGGGTAAAAGCCGGAATCGATGCCGTAGTTCTTCTGCGACAGCCGGGTGTAGTGGCGTACCACCTGCGGCTCGGCCAGATTGGGCAGGCCGATGGCGGCCGCGCGGCGCAGGCCGCCGAGACGGTCCTCCAGCGGCGCCTCGGGCTGCGGGTAGTCGACGCCGCAGCGGCCGTCGGAGCCCATCTCGAAGATCAACGGCTCTTCCAACTGGAGGCCGCGGTTGCCGGAGAAGGTCTCGGTCATCACAGCACCTCTCGCAGGCCGGCCACCAGCCGGTCCATGTCGTCCTCGGTATTGGTCTCGGTGGCGGCCAGCACCAGCACCGGCTTCAGCTCGGGGAAGCTGGGCCAGAAGCGCTGCGCGGCGACGCCGGCCAGCACGCCCTTGGCCGCCAGCCTGTCCACCACCGCGGCCGCGTCGACCTCGTCGCCGAGATGGATGGCGAACTCGTTGAAATAGGCGCGCGCAAGGACGCGCAGGCCCGGCACCGCCTTCAGCTTGCCTTCCAGCTTGACCGCGTTGGCGTGGTTGATCTCGGCGACTCGGGTGAAGCCGGCTTCGCCCAGCATGGTCATGTGCATGGAGAAGGCCAGGGCGCACAGCCCGGAATTGGTGCAGATGTTGCTGGTGGCCTTCTCGCGGCGGATATGCTGCTCGCGGGTCGAGAGGGTCAGCACGAAGCCGCGCTTGCCGTCGACATCCACCGTCTGGCCGGCGAGGCGGCCGGGCATCTGCCGGACATATTTGTCGCGGGTGGCGAACAGGCCCAGGCCGGGGCCGCCGAAGTTCATCCCCATGCCGAGCGACTGGCCCTCGACGGCGACGATGTCGGCCCCCATGGCGCCGGGCGACTCGATCAGGCCCAGGCTGACCGGCTCGGCCACCATCACCACCAGCAGGGCGCCGACGCAATGACAGGCGGCGGCCAGCGGCTTCAGATCCTTGATGCCGCCGAAGAAGCCGGGGTTCTGCACCACGACGCAGGCGATGCTCTCGTCGACGCGGCCCAGCAGGTCCTCGAAGCCCAGCGGGTCGGGCGGCAGCACCTCGGCCTCGACCTCGGTGAACTTCAGCACCGTCTCGGTGGTTTCGACGTAGTGGGGATGCAGGGTGCCCGACAGCACCACCCGCTTGCGCTTGGTGATACGCGCCGCCATCACGGCGGCCTCGGCGCAGGCGGTGGCGCCGTCATACATGGAGGCGTTGGCGGTATCCATGCCGGTGATCATCGCCACCTGGCTCTGGAATTCGAACAAGCACTGCAAGGTGCCCTGGCTGACCTCGGGCTGGTAG
>CAJANL010000056.1 GCA_903941105.1 uncultured Rhodospirillaceae bacterium | reverse complement strand
ATGTCCAAGGAAATCGTGCTGGTCAACACCGACGAGCCGTTCTTCAAGGCCTACAAGAGCTTCCCGCTGCGCCGCTCCGATATCGGTGCCATCGTCGCCAATCTCAAGGAATTGGGCGCCAAGGTGGTGGCGGTCGATATGCTGATGGACTATCCGAGCTCCTATGGCGAGGATCCGGCCCTGGCCAAGGCGTTGAGCGAGGCAGGAAATACCTTGCTGGTGGCCCAGGCCGAGTTCCACGATGGCCGCTTCGTCAAGATCAACTATCCCACCGAGATGCTGGATAAGGCCTCGGCCAGCGCCTACACCAACATCAGCTCCAACAGCCGGCTGCTGACCTCGCTGTCGCGCCTGAAGATCAATCCCGACGCCATCAGCCACCGCCACGGCTGGCCCTTCGCGGTGACCGCGGCGGCCATGTATCTCGGCGTCGAGCCGAAGTTCGAGCCGGGCGTGCTGCATCTGGGCGGCCTCAAGGTGCCGCTCGACCACCAGAACCGCATCAACATCGACTTCCCGCCGCTGCCCACCGGCAGCCGCTTCCTCAGCCAGACCGCCGGCATCAGCGCGCTGGAATTCCTTGACCTCTCCGGCCTCGACGAAAACGAGCGCGAGGAACTGGCCCTGTGGGTGCGTGACAAGATCGTGGTGGTGGGCGATACCTCCGAGGTGTCGCACGACTGGTTCGACACCCCCGTCGGCATGGTCTACGGGGTCGAGATCATCGCCGACACCATCCATAGCATCTTGCGGGCCGCACCGCTCAAGGGCGCCAGCTATCAGGCCGAGGTGGCGGCCACCCTGGCGGTGATGGCGGCCAT
This sequence comes from uncultured Rhodospirillaceae bacterium, assembly GCA_903941105.1. Classification (GTDB taxonomy): domain Bacteria; phylum Pseudomonadota; class Alphaproteobacteria; order Rhodospirillales; family Magnetospirillaceae; genus CAJANL01. The sequence goes on along the minus strand of CAJANL010000056.1, from coordinate 39,150 downwards.
GGTGCTGCTGGCGATGTTCATCTCCAATCCCTTCCTGCGCAGTCTGGCGATGCTGGGCGTGCTGGTCGGGTTCATCGCCTTCGCCAGCGCCACCTATGTGAAGGGCGGGGTCATGTTCCCCATGGCCTATGTGCTGACTGCGGCGCTGCTCAGCTACATCATGGTCGAGTACCGTCACTACATGGCCGAGCGCAACCAGAAGCAGCAGATCGCCAAGACCTTCGGCCAGTACATCCCCACCGAACTGGTGGACGAGATGAAAAAGACCGGCCAGCAGGTCTCGGTGGGCGGCGAATCGCGCGAGATGACGGTGCTGTTCTCCGACGTGCGCGGCTTCACCACCATCTCGGAGGGCCTGGGGCCGCAGGAACTGACCGCGCTGATGAACGCCTTCCTCAGCCCGATGACCAAGGTCATCCACACCCATCGCGGCACCATCGACAAGTACATGGGCGACGCCATCATGGCCTTCTGGGGCGCGCCGCTGCACGACGAGGACCACGCCCGTCACGCCGTCCAGGCGGCGCTGCGGATGGTCAAGACCATGGACGAGCTGGGTGACAGCTTCGTCCAGCGCGGCTGGAAGCCCCTGAAGGTGGGCATCGGACTCAATACCGGCGTCATGAACGTCGGCAACATGGGCTCCGACTTCCGCCTCGCCTACACCGTGCTGGGCGACGCAGTCAATCTGGGCTCGCGCCTGGAAAGCCTGACCAAGCAGTACGGCGTCACGGTGATGATCAGCGAGTTCACCCGCGCCGCGGTGCCCGACCTGGTGGTCCGCGAGCTCGATCAGGTGCGGGTGAAGGGCAAGGATCTGCCGGTGCGCATCTTCGAGCCGCTGGGCTTCGAGGGCGAGGTGGATGCCGCCGTCCTGGCGCGACTCGGCCGCTACGAAGCCGCCCTGAAGCTCTATCTGGCGCAGAACTTCACCGAGGCCCAAGCCGCCTTCGAGGCGCTGTTCGCCGAGGACCCGCATTACCTCTACAAGGTCTATCTCGGCCGCATCGAACACTTCATCGACGAGCCTCCGGGTCCCGGCTGGGACGGGGTCTATACGCACAAGGAAAAATGAGGCGGGCTCCCGAGGGTTTCTCAGGAGGAGAGGAAAGGGTTGCCGACATGAAAAGCTACCGCGCGTCTACCGCCATTCTGGTTGCCCTGCTCGCCTTCACCGCTCCCACCCCGGCGCCGGCCCAAACCGCCCTGCCCGCCTGGGTGGCCGAGAAGCAGCAGGCCGCCTCGGTGGTGCCGCAGGGCAAGGAAGGCGCCTTCACCATCTGGCAGCGCTTCCGCAATGGTGCCGCGAAGGCGGCCGGCGGCGGCAATCTCGAACGCGCCGTCGAGGTGGCGCAGCAGGGACTGACGGTGGCCCGCGACAATTTCGGCGAGCGCCACATGGCCGCCATCGTCAGCGGCACCGAGCTGGCGACCTACCAGTTCCTGTTCGGCCAGGCCGATGCGGCCGAGGCCACCTTCCAGGCCACCCTGGCGGCGGCGCAAGCCGCCCTGGGCGCCGGCCATCCCGAGACCCTGAAGATTCAGGGCGAGCTGGCCAGCCTCTACGGCGCTCAGGCCCGCCTCGACCATGCCGCCAAGACCCAAGAGGCCATCGCCAAGGCCGCCGGCGCGGCCCTGGGGGCCAACAGCCCACAGGCATTGGCGGCGCAGGTGTCGCTGGCCCGCACCCGCTCCAACGCCGGGCAGCATGTCGACGCCCAGAAGCTGCTGGCCGCCGCCTGCCCCGCCGTGGCCAAGGCGCAGACCGACAAGCCGGCGGAGGGTGCCCGCTGCCTGGTCCTCCAGGGCGCCGTCGAGCGCCAGCTCGGCAACTACGACGAGGCCGAGAAGCACCTCAAGGCCGGCTTCACCGTGCTGGGCCAGACGCTGCCCGCCACCGATGCCATCCACATGGCCGCCCGGCTCGACCTCGCCAATCTGCACCTCAAGCGCGGCCGGCTGGCCGAGGCGCAGGGGACGCTGGAGGGAGTGGTCAAGGACGCGACCCAAGCCGGCGACAAGACCACGCTGTACACCGCCAAGGGCGATCTCGCCGACGTGCTGGACGAGCGCGGCGATTACGCCTCGGCCGAGGCGCTGGCCCGCGAGGTGCTGGACTACCAGACCGCGGCACTGGGCTCGGGCCATCCCAACACGGTGGCGACGCTGACCTCGGTAGGCAGCATCCAGCGCAAGCAGGGTCGCCTGATGGAGGCCGAGGCCACCTTCAACGACGCCTATGAGCGCTTCAAGTCGGTGCTGGGCGAGCAGCACCGCTCCACCATCATCGCCGCCAACAACCTGGGCGAGATCCTCGAAAAGGAGGGCCTCTACGACCGCGCCGAGCCCTATCTGCGCAGCGCGCTGGAGGGGGCGCAGAAGTCGTTCGGCGAGACCCACCCCACCACCCTCGTGGGCATGAACAACCTGGGCCTGCTCTATGAGAGCCAGGGCAATTTCGACAAGGCCGAGGCCCTCTACAAAAGCGTCATCGTCGCCTACGGCCGGCGGCTTGGTCCCAACCACGCCAACACCGTCGCCTTCGTCAACAACCTCGCCTTCCTCTACATGCTGAAGGAGGAATTCGACAAGGCGGTGCCCATGTTCCGCCAGGTGACGGAGGTGTGGAGCAAGTCCTACGGGCCGCGCCACCAGAACACCCTCAAGGCCCAGAACAACCTCGCCCGCTCGCTGCACAGGATGGGCAAGCTGCCCGAGGCCGAGACGCTGCTGGCCCAGACGCTGGAGGCGCGGCGCGCCACCTTGGGGCCGCGCCACCTCGACACGCTGCGGTCCATGAACGACATGGGCGCCCTGCTGCGCAGCCGCAAGCAGTTCGACAAGGCGCAGGCCATCCTGACCGAGGCGGTGGCGCTGGACGAACAGGTGCTGGGCGCCAACCATCCCTATACCTTCGAGACCATGAACACCCTGGCCGCCGTCGTGGGCGACAAGGGCGACGTCATGGGCGCGCTGTCCATTCGCAAGGCGGTGTTCGCCCGCCGCAACGAATTCCTCAACCGGGTGCTCTACGTCACCGGCGAGAATGCCCGCGAGGGCTATGTCCGCCTGCACCAGCCCGAACTGGCCGCCTATATCGACCTGCTGGGCCGGGTCGATCCGGCCGAAGCCGGCCGCGGCCTGCTGGAGGTCAGCCTCAACCGCAAGGGCCTGCTGCTGAAGGTGGCCTCGGAGATCCAGCAGGTCGGCCGCCTGTCGCGCTCGCCCGAGATGGCCAAGATCACCGAGGACCTCACCGAGCTGCGCAAGAAGCTGGCGGCGCTGACCCTGTCCGGCCCCACCGAGGAGACCAAGGACCGCCACGTCGAGGTCATCGCCGGGCTGGAAGACGGCATCTCGCGGCTGCAAGGCGAACTCGGCCGTGCCAGCGCCCGCTTCCGCAAGACGGTCAAGCCCATCGCGGTCGACGATCTGGTGGCCGGCCTGCCCGAGAACGCGGTGGTGGTCGACTTCTACCTCTACGGCGTCGAGGGCAAGACGCGGCTGGTGGCCGCCACCCTGGCCAAGGAATTCGGCAAACCGGTGTTCGGGCTGGTCAAATACGACGACCCGGCCGCGGTCGATGCCGCCATCATCAAATACCGCACCGACATCCAGAACGAGGAACTCGACCTCGACGATGTGCTGGACGCCGGCCAGAAGGCCTATGAACTGATCTGGAAGCCGCTGGAGGGGGCCATCGGCCAGCGCCGCAACGTCTACGTCATCCCCGACGGCACCCTCAACATCCTGCCGTTCAGCGCCCTGGTCGAAAAGGGCGGCAAATACCTGATGGAGCGCATCGACCTCCACGTCTTCACCACCAGCCGCAACCTGCTGCCCAGCGACCTGCCGCCGGCCAAGGGCGGCTACATGATCGAGGCCGGCCCCGACTACAACACCGACGAGGTCACCGGCAAGGAGACCCTCGACAAGGCGCGCAACCGTGGCACCGGCATGCAGTCGACCATGCGCGGCATGTCGTCGGGCATGCGCGGCCTCAAATTCGATCCCTTGCCTGGCGCCGAGAAGGAAGGCCGCCTGATCAAGGAAAAGGTCGACGGCGGCGACAAACCCAGCGTCATCTTCTCGAAGGGCACCGCGCAGGAGAGGGTGCTGCGCGAGATGGAGGAGCCACCGGAGGTCCTCCACATCGCCACCCACGGCTTCTTCCTCAAGGCCGACGACACGCTGCGCAAGCGCCTGTTGAAGCTGCAGCGCGGCTCCGACTTCTCCTTCCCGCCGCCCGGCGACAACCCCCTGCTGCGCTCGGGCCTGGCCTTCGCCGGCATCAACGCCAACGCGCCACTACTGGGCGAGATCGACACCGACAACGATGGCGTTCTCACCGCGCTGGAGGTGCTGGGCCTCAACCTGTCGGGCACCAAGCTTGCCATCCTGTCGGCCTGCGAAACCGGCCTTGGCGAGATCCATGAGGGCGAAGGCGTCTACGGCCTGCGCCGCGCCTTCCAGGAGGCCGGTGTCGGCTCGGTGGTGGCCTCGTTGTGGGAAGTCAGCGATGCCGGCACCCAGACCTTGATGGCGTCGCTCTATGCCCGCCTGCTGGCCGGCAAGTCGCCGCATCAGTCGCTGCGCGAGGCCCAGCTGGAAATGCTGCGCATCCCGCAATGGAGCTCGCCCTATATCTGGTCGGCGTTCTTCATGGTGGATGGCTGAGGGGGCTTAACAGGGTGCGGAATAGCTCAATTTTCCTTTCGTCATTCCCGCGAAGGCGGGAATCCATGCGCCCGGCAGCACAGCATATGGGGGCAAATGCCAATCCTTGCCCCAACATGGACCCCCGCCGTCGCGGGGGTGACGAGATGAAGGATGGTGGGAAGAGTTTTTCCGCACCCTGTTAAAGCGTGATGCCCTGAATGTGCATCACGCTTTATCCTTTATGACTTCGCCCTGGCGAGGCGAGCCGCCCGCGATTCTCGATTCAGGTGTCCAGCCCCCGCAGGTCCTCCGGGGTGTCGACGTCGGCCAGGACCGCGTCGTCGTCGATCACCACCTCGAACACCAGTTCGGCGTGCTCGGCCAGCAGATCGCGGGCACCCTTGTCGCCGCTCAGGCCCCGCATCTCGGCGAAGAACTGGCGGCCGAACAGCACCGGGTTGCCTCGCCTGCCGCGATGGACCGGGGCGCAGATGGCTCGGCCCTCGTCGGGGTCGAAGGCGGCGGTGAGACGGGCGACGTGGCCGGCAGCCACCCGTGGCATATCGGCCAGCAGCACCACCACCGCGTCCACGTCGCCCGGCAGCGCGTCAAGGCCGATGATCAGCGACGAGGCCAGACCACGGGCCGGCTCGGGATTGCGCAGCACCCGCACCTCGCAGGGCGGCAACGCCTCCTCGACCGCGTCGGCATCGTGGCCGGTGACCACCACCACCGGATCGAGGCGGGCGTCCATGGCCGCCGTCACCGCATGCGCCACCAGCGCCTTGCCATCGACCTCGGCCAGCAGCTTGTTGACGGCCCCCATGCGGCGCGACAGCCCGGCGGCCAGCACGATGCCGGCGACGCGCGGCTCGCGGACCACACCGACGGGATTGGGCGCGGGCACGATGCCGTCGCGCAGGCCGTGCTCCTTGAGCAAGCCGCCGGCCCCCATGCGCATGATGTCGGTGGGCTTGACGGTGATGCCGGCCAGCAGGCGCTGCAGCACCCAATCCAGACCGTTGGGCTTGGGCGAGCGGCCGCAACCGGGCAGGTTGACCACCGGAACACCGTTGAGGCGGGCCAGCAGCAGCAGGTTGCCGGGATCGACCGGCATGCCGAAATGCTCGATGCTGCCGCCGGCCTTGACGATGGCCGTCGGCACCACGTCGCGGCGGTCGACGGTGGCCGAGGCGCCCGCCACCAGCACCAGATCGGCCCCGGCGGCCAAGGCCTTGGCAAGCGCCCGTTCCAAGGCGCCGACCTCGTGCGGACAGCGCTGCTGCTGAACCACCGAGCCCCCCAGCGCCTCGATGCGGGCGGTGGTGACGGCGACGGTGACGGCCAGCACGCTGTCCTTCAAACCGGGCAGGGTGGACAGGATCAAGGCAACCTTCAGCGGCCGGAACGGGCGCACCGCCAGCAGCGGCCCCCCCTTGGACGCCAGGGCGACGCAGGTCTCCACCACCCGGCGGTCGACGCCGAACGGGATCACCTTGACGGTGGCGATCATCTGCCGCGGCACCGCGATATCATACGGGGAAATGGTGGCGACGGTGACCGCCTCGTCCACCAGATTGAGACGGTCGAGGCGCTCGCGGTCGATCTCCACCACCCCCCGGACGGCGGCGAACAGGTTGCAGCGGCCGACGAACGGAGCGTTGGCGGTGACGTTGTCGCCGGTCAGGGCCTGCGCCACCAGGGCGGCTGCGGCATCCTCGCCCATGTCACAGGCCTCGAGCCGGGCACCGGTGACGAAATTGATACCGGCGGCCTTGATGGCCGCCACGTCCAGTTCGGTGAGCACCCTGCCCTTCTTCAGCATCGCCCCGGCGAGCCGGAGCGAATGGGCCAGGATGAGGCCCTCCGCCTCCTCTGTACGCTCCTCGCCGAAAATCATGCCAACTCCTTGATGCAGGACGATGGATAATAGCGGCAAATGGCCGTCATGCCATCGGCTGTCGCATTCATTTTGAAATGGCAACGACGATGCCGCAACCGGAACGACCGTCCCTGCGTTCGCAGTTGGCAACCCAATGGCTTGAGGCGGCCGCCGCGACGGATTACCCTGCCTCAGCGATAAATCCGGGAGGTTTTCATGAGCGGACGAGTGGATAAGCGCCTGGCGGAATTGGGCATCACCCTGCCGCAACCGGCGGCGGCGGTGGCCAATTACGTGCCGTTCGTCACCACCGGAAATCTGTTGTTCGTCTCCGGCCAGTTGCCCCTCGAAGGCGGCAAGCTGGTGGTGTGCGGCCGCCTCGGCGACGGGCTCGGCATCGAGGAGGGTACCCGTGCCGCCCGTCTGTGCGGGCTGAACCTGCTGGCCCAGGCCCGCGCCGCCGCCGACGGCGACCTCGACCGGGTGCGGCTGGTGCGGCTGACCGCCTTCGTCGCCTCGGCGCCCGACTTCACCGACCAGCCCAAGGTGATCAACGGTGCGTCGGACCTGATGGCCGAGGTGCTGGGCGAAGCCGGCCGCCACGCCCGCGTCGCGGTGGGGGCCGCCGCGCTGCCGCTGAACGCCGCGGTCGAAATCGAGGCGGTGTTCGAGTTGCGAACCCCCTAAAGGCTGATGCCACTAGCGCGCTGCCGCAGGGTGCACTATATTATTCCCGTCGGGTAACACCGACTATGACGCTAAACGCCATACGGAATAAGCGTTGCGGACCCGGGGGCGGTACCCGGCGCCTCCACCATTCACTCCCCGAGGTCGGGGTTCATGGGGGCGAAATAGGATCGACGCGCGTAGTAAAGGTAGGGTTTGCGTTCGGCATGGTATCCACCGTTATCGGGCTAAACCTAACAAGTGCCAACGACAACGTTGCTCTTGCCGCTGCGGCCTAACGGTTCGTAAGCGCGGTTCGGGGGGACACCGGGCAACAGAAGTCCCCCCACTTACTATCCTGCAGGGGTGCCGGTGGCCGATATTGAACTCAGATACGACAAGATGGTGGAAGAAGCCTTGCGCAGCGTCGTCCGCGATGCACTGCGGGTGGCGGCCGAGCACGGCCTGCCCGGAGAGCACCACTTTTACATCACCTTCCTCACCGCCTTCCCCGGTGTGAAAATTCCCGATCACGTCCGCGCTCGCCACACCGAAGAGATGACCATCGTGCTGCAGCACCAGTACTGGGGACTGGAGGTCGAGGAGGATGGCTTCGAGGTGACGCTGTCGTTCTCGGGAATTTCCGAGCGGCTGGTCATCCCGTTCGCCGCGGTGACCGGCTTCGCCGATCCCTCGGCCAAGTTCGGCCTGCAATTCCAGCCGGTGACCGACGAAGAGGATGTCGATTTCGACGACGTCCCGGACGAGATCACCCCCGCCGCCAAGCCGGCGGCCGAGGATGGCGAGACCGGCAAGGTGGTGGCCTTGGACGCTTTCCGGAAAAAATGAAGGATCGGACAGGGAGCGTAGGCGCCCTGATTTCGGTCATGCCTCGCCGCCCTTGACGCCCCCGCGAAAAAGGTGTTTGACGGTGCTCCGCCGACCCGCACCGAAGGGTGGGGTCGGCCCATGCGTCCCCCCAAGCGCCGAGGCCCCGTCCATGTCCGATTTCGCCTTCCACGAGCTGTTCCCGCTGAGCCACGACGACACCCCCTACCGCAAGATCACCGCGGAGGGCGTCGGCACCGCCAGCTTCAACGGCCAGACCGTGGTCACCGTGGCGCCCGAGGCTATCACCCGGCTGACCTTCGAGGCGATCAAGGACACCTCGCACCTGTTGCGGCCGGCGCATCTCGGGCAACTTCGGGCGATCATCGACGATGCCGAGGCCTCGGCCAACGACCGTTTCGTCGCCTATGACCTGCTGAAGAACGCCTGCATCGCCGCCGGCGGCGTGCTGCCCATGTGTCAGGACACCGGCACCGCCATCGTCATGGGCAAGAAGGGCCAGAACGTCTTCACCGGCGGCAACGACGAAGCCGCCATCTCCCGGGGCGTGCAGCAGGCCTATACCGAACTAAACCTGCGCTATTCCCAGACCGCCGCCCTCGACATGTACGAGGAGGTCAACACCGGCACCAACCTGCCGGCGCAGATCGACCTCTATGCCACCGAGGGTGACGCCTACAAGTTCATGTTCATGGCCAAGGGCGGCGGCTCGGCCAACAAGACCTTCCTCTACCAGCAGACCAAGGCGCTGCTGAACCCCGCCAGCCTGCTGAAGTTCCTCGACGCCCAGATCCGCACCCTGGGCACCGCCGCCTGCCCGCCCTACCACCTGGCCATCGTCATCGGCGGCCTGTCGGCCGAGATGGCGCTGAAGACGGTGAAGCTGGCCTCCTCCAAGTACCTCGACGGCCTGCCCTCGGCCGGCAACACTTACGGCCAGGCCTTCCGCGACCACGAGCTGGAGCAGGTGGTGCTGCAGATGACCCGCGACATGGGTCTGGGAGCCCAGTTCGGCGGCAAGTACTTCTGCCACGACGTGCGCGTCATCCGCCTGCCCCGCCACGGCGCGTCCTGCCCGGTGGCCATCGGCGTGTCGTGCTCGGCCGACCGCCAGATCCTGGGCAAGATCACCAGGGACGGCGTCTATGTCGAAGCGCTGGAGAAGGATCCGGCCAAGTACCTGCCGGACGTGGACATCTCCAAGCTGTCGGGCGAGGTGGTCAAGATCGACCTCAACCGGCCCATGGACGAGATCCGCAAGACTCTGTCGCAGTACCCGATCAGGACTCGCGTCAGCCTCTCCGGCCCGATGATCGTCGCCCGCGACATCGCCCACGCCAAGTTGAAAGAGCGGCTCGACCGCGGCGACGGCCTGCCCGAGTATTTCAAGCAGATGGGCGTCTACTACGCCGGCCCGGCCAAGACCCCCAGCAACTTCGCCTCGGGCGCCTTCGGGCCGACCACCGCCGGGCGCATGGACTCCTATGTCGATCAGTTCCAGGCGGCCGGCGGCTCCATGGTGATGATCGCCAAGGGCAACCGCTCCAAGGCCGTCACCGACGCCTGCAAGAAGCACGGCGGCTTCTACCTCGGCTCCATCGGCGGCGCCGCCGCCCGGCTGGCGCAGGACTGCATCAAGAAGGTGGAAGTGGTCGAATACCCCGAACTGGGCATGGAAGCCATCTGGCGCATCGAAGTGGTCGACTTCCCCGCCTTCATCGTCTGCGACGACAAGGGCAACGACTTCTTCGCGGAATTTGCGCACTGAGTGCAACACCCTGCAATATATGGTGTTTTCGAGGGCGGCATTGCCGCTCTCGTCATTTGTGCCAAGGCTTGTGCCAAACACGAAATGGCCTTCAGTGTAGTGTGCTGGCGAAAGTATTTACTTTTCCAGTTGGTTTGCCCGGTGAAGGCGCAAATGGGGAAGAGGGCGCGGCCACCTCGGACCTGGAGGTGACTTTGACGATGCAACTTATACCATATCGCGCTGATCGCAACCGATCAGCGCAGCCCGAGGCTGGCGGCGGCCTCCGGTGTGGTCAGGGTCCGCAATGTCGAGGTGAGATCGGTCAGGTGGTCGGCGATGAGGTGGAGGACTTGGCCCTCGCGCTGCACTCGTCCGTCGACCCGGATCAGGCTGGCGGCCATCACCGTCCGGCGGAAGCGCTCGAAGACCGGCGGCCAGACCACGATATTGGCCACGCCGGTCTCGTCCTCCAGGGTCAGGAACACCACCCCCGAGGCACTGCCCGGCCGCTGGCGGATCAGCACAAGCCCGGCCACCGCGGCGGCCCCCTTGATGCCGGCCAGGCGCGCGGCGGGCACCACCCGCATGCCCGCCAGCTGCCCGCGCAGCAGGGCGACGGGGTGGGCCTTCAGCGACAGTTTCAGGCTCGCATAGTCCTGCACCACCTCCTCGCCCAGGCTCATCGCCGGCAGGGTTACCTTGGGTTCGGCGACGGGCTCCTCAAGGGCGGCGAACAGCGGCGGCGGCGGCGCGGCCAGGGCCTTCACCTCCCACAACGCCTGGCGGCGGGCCAGGCCCATCGATCCGAAGCAATCCGCCCGCGCCAGGGCTTCCAGCGCCCTGGCGTCGAGGCCCGCCCGGCGCCACAAGGCTTGCGGCGAAGCATAGCCCTCCCCCCGCAGTTCGACCAGCCGGCGCCCGGCCTTTTCCGCCAACCCATCCACCTGCCGCAACCCCAGGCGAAGCGCCAGCCCGCCGACGGCGGCCGGTTCCAATGTGCAGTCCCAGTCGCTGACGTTCACGTCCGCCGGCTGCACTGCGACGCAGTGCTCGCGGGCGTCGCGCACGATCTGGGCCGGCGCGTAGAAGCCCATGGGCTGGCTGTTCAGCAGGGCGCAGGCGAACACCGCCGGGTGATGACATTTCAGCCAGGCCGAGACATAGACCAGATGGGCGAAGGCGGCGGCGTGGGACTGGGGGAAGCCGTACTCGGCGAAGCCCTGGATCTGCTTGAACATCCGCTCGGCGAAGTCGGCGGTGTAGCCACGCGCCAGCATGCCCGACACCAGTTTATCGTGGAATTCCGCCACCCGTCCGTTGCGGCGGAAGCTGGCCATCGAGCGGCGCAACTCGTCGGCCTCGGCGGCGGTGAAGCCGGCGGCAACCATGGCCAGCCGCATCACCTGCTCCTGGAACAATGGCACCCCAAGCGTGTCCTTCAGCACCTCTTCGAGCTCGGGCGAGGGGTATTCCGGCTTTTCCTTGCCCTCGCGCCGGCGCAGGTAGGGATGGACCATGTCACCCTGGATGGGGCCGGGGCGCACGAGCGCCACCTCGATCACCAGGTCGTAGAAACACTTGGGCTTCAGCCGCGGCAGCATGGCCATCTGGGCGCGGCTTTCCACCTGGAACACGCCGACGCTGTCGGCGCGGGAGAGCATCAAGTAGACCGCCGGGTCTTCGGCCGGAACTGCATCGAGCCTGAGGTCTGGACCGCCGTGGCGGCGCAACAGGTCGAAGGCGCGACGAATGCAGCTCAGCATGCCGAGGCCGAGGATGTCGACCTTCCTCATCTGCAACTCGTCGAGGTCGTCCTTGTCCCACTCGACCACGGTGCGGTCGTCCATGGCGGCGTTGGCGATCGGCACCAGCTCGTCGAGGCGGCTGCGGGCGATGACGAAGCCGCCGACATGCTGAGACAGATGGCGGGGAAAGCCGGTCAACTCGCCGGCCAGCCGCAGCGCCAGAGCCAGGGTGGGGTCGTCGGGATCGAAACCGCGCTCGCGGACATGGGCGGGATCGATGGGGCGGCTCGACCAGCCCCAGGTGGTGCGGGCCAGGCTGGCCACCGTGTCCTCGGATAAGCCCAGCGCCTTGCCGACGTCGCGGATGGCCGAGCGCGCCCGGTAGTGGATCACCGTGGCGGCCAGGGCGGCGCGCTCGCGGCCGTAGGTGGCGTAGATGTGCTGGATCACCTCTTCGCGGCGCTCATGCTCGAAGTCGATGTCGATGTCGGGCGGCTCGCCGCGCGCCTCGGAAATGAAGCGCTCGAACACCAGGGTGATGCGCATGGGATCGACATGGGTGATGAACAGGCAGAAGCACACCACCGAATTGGCCGCCGAACCCCGTCCCTGGCTCAAAATTCCCCTGGCATCGGCGAAGCGGACGATGTCATGGACGGTCAGGAAATAGGCGGCGAAGGCCATGCGCTCGATCAGTTCCAACTCATGGCGGAGCGATGCCGCCACCTTGTCGGGAACGCCCGCGGGGTAACGCCGCGCTGCACCTTCCCAGGCCAGCCGCTCCAGGCGCTGCTGCGGCGTCAGGCCGTCGCCGGGATCCTCGGCCGGGTATTCGTAGGCCAGCTCGTCGAGCGAAAAGCGGCAGCGCTCGGCAATCTCGACCGTGCGGGCCAGCGCGTCCGGGTGGCGGGCGAACAGGCGGGCCATCTCTTCCGGTGGTTTCAGGTGACGTTCGGCGTTGGCGGCCAGGCGCCAGCCGGCTTCGGCAATGGTGCAGCCCTCGCGGATGCAGGTCACCACGTCCTGCAGCGGCCGGCGGCCGGGCTCGTGGTAGTGGACGTCGTTGGTGGCGACCATGGGTGCACCGCCTCGGGTCCCCAACTCAGCCAGCCGGGCGAGGCGGCGATGGTCGTCGGCGCGAAATCGCCGGCTACCGGCCACGAACACCCGGCCATGACAGGTCCGTGCCCAGTCGGCCAGTTCGGCGGCGAAGGTGGCGTCGGGCTCCTCTGGGGGCAGGACGATCAGGATCTGCCCGTCCGCATGGGCGGCGACATCGGCGCGGGCGAGGCGGCATTCGCCCTTGGGAGCCCGCCGCTTGCCCAAGGTCAGCAGCCGGGTCAGCCGGGCATAGGCGGCGCGGTCGCTGGGATAGCAGAGCAGGCTGGCGCCGTCGTTCAGGTCGAGACGGACGCCGACCACCAGGCGGATGCCGGCCCGCTTGGTGGCACCGTGGGCACACACTACCCCGGCCAGGGAATTGCGGTCGGTCACCGCCACCGCCGACAGGCCCAGGACGGCGGCGGCGATGGCGATCTCGTCGGGATGCGAGGCGCCCCGCAGGAAACTGAAACTGGTGGTGACCTGGAGCTCGGCGTAGGTCATGGGAAAATTCCATGCAGGAACCAGCGCGGTGGAGGTTCGCAGCCGTACAGCCCTTCGCGGAACAGCCAGAAGCGGCAGCCCTGCTCATCCTCGACCAGGTAGTAGTCGCGTTCGGGCGTCTCCGCCCGCCACCATTCGCAGGCGATGCGTTCGGCCGGATCGGCGCGGGCCACCCGGTGGGTACGGCGGCGCCAGCGGAACATCACCGGCGGGCTGTCGGGGACCGGAGCCACCGCCTCGACCGGCTCCGGCGAGGCCAACAGGCGCAGCGGCCGACGGAGGGCGGGCCAGGCCGCGGACGAGGGGACTTCCCCGGCGGCGAGGTGTCGCACCGCCCGTTCCGGCAGATGGCTCTGGCGGACACCGAAGCGCACCACCCGGTCGTGTCCCAGCCGATTGCCCAACGCGTCGAGCAGGCGGGCGACGTCCTCGCGGCCGCCCTTGCCCTCACCAGCGGCCAACGCGCCCTGTTCGGCCTGCAGCGGCCCCAGTTCGGCGGCCGACAGGCGCAGCATCTCGATGCCCAAGCCGGCATCCATGGCGGCCAGCGGCTCGGCCAGCAGGCGCATCAGGTGGCGTGGGTCGCGCACCGGCCGGCCGATGCCGATCGCCAGGTCGCGCACCGAATTGTCGACGCGAAAGGCAGCCAACTCCAGCCGACGCACGCCCTGACGTTCCCCATCGAGACGTTCGCACAACCGGACCAGCAGACGGCGGGCCGCTTCCTCGACGTCCTCGGCGCGGCCGATGGGCTCGGCGAAGGCCATCTGCACCCGATAGGGCGCCGGAATCTTGCGCGGCGAAATCGGCTCGGCCTCGCCCCCCAGCGCCTGGTCGAGGCGGTGCGCCACCTCGCGGCCAAAGCGGCTAGCCAGACCGGCGCGGGGCATGCCGTAGAGGTCGCCGACGTGGCGCAGGCCGAGCCCAGCCAGGGAGGCGACGGTGAAGGGGGCAAGGCGCAGGGCCGCCACCGGCAGGGGGGCGAGGGCGTCGCGCTGACCGGCGGGCGGCAGGCCGCCGGGCTGCCGCCCGCCCCCGAAGTGGGCCCAGGCCCAGGCGGCGCCGGGAGTGTCGGCGACGCTGGCGCGGGCGGCCAGCCCGCCCCGCTCCAGACGGCCGCACAGGTCGGAGAGAAGCCCGGCCTCGCCATCGAACAGATGGGCGCAGCCCGAAATATCCAGCCACAGCCCGCCGCCGGGCATCCCCTCGATCCAGGTATCGACGGCGGTCCACGGGGTGTAGCGACCGCACCAATCGGCCAGGCGCTCCAGCAGGGCGCGATCGGCCGCCGCATCGGCCGGCGCCAATTCCACGCCGGGGCAGACCGCCAGCGCTTCGGCCACCGTCATGTCGACCTTGAGCCCGCCGGCCTGCGCCTCACGGTTGAGTGCCACCAGGCGGCGGACGCCGCTGCCGGTGGAGGTGGCCAACGGGCCATCATCCCGCCCGTCGGGCAGCTCTTTCACCAGCCGATCGGTCGCTAGCCGGGGTAGCCACACGGAAACCACGCGCCTCATCGCACCACTCCACCGTCCAGGCGGAAACCACTCCCTCCTCGCCGGCGCCACGGCCGCGGCAGTGGGTCAGCTCCAGCCGCCAGCGCCAGGAGCGCCCCCCCTCGGCCGACAGGCCTTCACCGGGGGCCGGCCCCACCCGCCAGCGGGTCACCGCCGGGCCGCAGGGCTGGCCGCGGTTGAGCAGCAGCGCCGCCACCCCGGAACCGCGAGCCGCCAACTGCAGCCGGCGGGCGGCGGTGAAATCGATACCCCGGACTTCACCCAATACGCCGCTCAAACCTGCGCAGCGCACCGCTTCCTCCAGCGCCCATAATCCTTGGGCCGCCGGGCCGGGGCGCACCATCAACAGCCTCTCCGGCGCCAGTCCCAGCCCGGCCAATCCGGGCGGATAAAGGTCGTTCCGCGCCGCCACCCACAGCACCGGCCGCCCTCTTGCGGCAGCCAGCCGGCCCAGCAGCAGGGCGGCGAAGCCCAGCGCCGCCCCGTCCTCGATGCCTTCGGGGGACAAAATCGGCGCCACCTCATGCAGGCAGCCGAGCGGCAATCCGCCCCAGGGCAGGGCTGCGTCCACCTGCGCCTCGCCCAGGGAGATCACGCCGGCCACCGACTCCCGCCCGGTTCCTTCCAGAGTGGCGATGCGGGAGCGGAGACGGTCAAGCGAAGAGGGGGCGAGCGAAGGGGGAAACATGGCCGCCACAGGCTGTTTGTTCGAAGAATGTTCTAGGAACATTCAAGCCAGGAGTCAAGCTTCCCACCCTTATTTTCCGCCTTGCATCACCAGAACAAAAGGCATCGGCATTAGCCGGATGCCTTCCTCAGCCTCACCAAGAGCTGCCGCAAACGCGGAGGCTTCCTGGTGGGAGAGCCGCCAAATTCCGAGCCCGGGACCGCACCGGACCGTCTCCGAAGATGGCGATGCTGCGCCCCCCCTTCTCCAGCAAGATTTCGACGACCAACGGAAGCTGCGCGGCACCAGATTCCACCTGAATGGTCACCGTACCGGCAAGGCAGTCGGCCGACATGGCCTCGATGGCGGCAATGAGGGCTGGCCTGCGGCTGTCGCGCCGGAGGCATAGCCCCGCCCTATAGACGGTCCTGGTCATCACGTCCTGATCTTCCTACTTTATCGAGGGCGTGCACGAACGCCCCCAGGCCGGATCGCCGGACGGGAACGAACGGCTTCTCCCACCGCTTGCACAGGCGTTTGAGCTGGTCGTGAGCCATGTGGCTGACGCAGTCGACCGGGAACATCACCGCATCGGCCTGACTCAAGAGCCCCGACAGACGCCCCATGCCCTCCTCGAACCCGCCGTCATGGTGGACGAGGGTGCCGTTGCATTCCTCCACCACCCGGCGCAGATGATGGACTTGGGCTGTGCGCCCGCCCACATAAAGGATACAGCGCCCGCACAGGTCGGGACGGCCGCAGGCCCGATCGCAGACCACTGCGGCATCGCAGGCGAAGTCCCCCTCCAGCGCAGCCAGTTCGGCCCGTGTCTCGTGAAGTTCGTCCCGGAGCGCGGCAGTGTCGCGTTCGGCGGCGGCGGCGCGGATGTCGGCCTCACGGGCAACGGCCTTGGCCGTGCGATGGCCGTCCTCCTCCTGCGACACCCGGCGCTTCAACTCGGCCGCCAGGGATCTCAGGGCCGCCAATTCGGCCGCCGCTCCGGCCGCATGGGTGAGGCCGCGGCATAGGGCGGTCTCCCGGTCCAGGCGGTCCTGGAGATTGCGGAGCGCGGTATCGCGCGTGCCGATCTCGGTCCGCAGCCGCTCCTGCTGGAGCACGACCGTCGCCTCCAGGGCGGCGTTCTCGGTCTGAAGTGCATGGAACCGCTTCAGGTCGACTCGCGCAGCCGCGCCGACCTGATGCGACAGCATATGGATCTCGCCGAACACCAGCGAACGGAGCTGTTCGGTTGCCACGGGATGCGCCATCAGCGCCCAGCAGGCGCCGGAGACCTCGCCCTTCTCCACCGCTTCGCGCCACAGGGCCTCCAGATCGGCGGCGGTGGCGGCGCGGCGGAAGCGGCTGATGGCAGCGGCATGTTTCTGGTCGAGCAGCTTGGTGATCGCCTTGGCCACCGCCCGTTCCTGCGACACCAGACGGATCATTCCGGTATGCATCTCGTAGTCGGTGGGATTGGACTTATGAAAGACCACCCCCTGTTTGGCGGCCAGCCGGCGAAGCTCTCCCATACTCAGGCAGGTGCCGACGATGGTGCAGTGCCAGCCCGTCTCCAGGTCCCACAGCTTCAGTCGCCGTGTTCCGACGGAGTTCGCAGGGAAGATCTCCTCGCATGATTCGCACATGGCGTCGCCCTCAAGCCGCCGAGGAGGGGGGGTGCACCAGCGCCTCCAGGCGCATCACCATTTCGCCCAGCGCCGTCAGCCGGATCAGATCGCGCCCATCCAGAATCCTCGCCACCTCAGTCTCGATCATCGCCGGCTCCCCTGCCAAGGTACGGACGAAATGATATTGCGAGTCACTTGCATTTGCAACATCCGCGTCGACACCGGATGCGCATCGCCTTCCAGTTTGTCGAGCCTCCATCCTATCTACCGCACCCTAGTATGTGTAGAATGAAGCACGTTATGGGGAACGGACGCGGTCATGGACACTGGAGTCGGATGGCGTGAGGCCGAGGAGGAGCTTCGCAAGAGCGAAGCCCGCTTCCGTGCGCTCGTGGCCACATCCCTCGACTGCATCGTGATGATGGATCACCTGGGTATGGTGGTCGAATTCAACCCCGCCGCCGAACAGACCTTCGGCTACCTGCGCGAGGAGGCGGTGGGGCAGCCGCTGGCGGAACTGATCATCCCCGCCTCTCTTCGCGAGGCGCACCACCGCGGGCTGGCGCGCTTCCTCGCCACCGGCGCCGCCAAGGCGATGAACCGCCGGTTGGAACTGACGGCGATGCACCGCAACGGCCGCGAATTCCCGGTCGAACTGACCATCACCGTCATGTATCAATTCGCTGGCACACCGCTGTTCGCCGGCTACCTGCGCGACCTCACCGAGCGCCGCCGGGCCGAGGAAACCATCCATCGACTGGCCCACCGCAATGAATTGCTGCTGCGGTCGGTGGGCGACGGCATCTATGGTCTCGACGACCACGGCCTCACCAGCTTCGTCAACCCGGCGGCGCTGCGCATGTTGGGTCTGCGCGAGGACGAGGTGCTGGGGCGCCCGATCCATCCGCTGATCCATCACACCCATGCCGACGGCCGGCCCTACCCCGCCTGCGACTGCCCCAACCACGACTCCTTCCACAACGGCGTGTCACATCAGGTGCAGGGGGAAGTGTTCTGGCGCGGCGACGGCACCAGTTTTCCGGTGGAATACACCTCGACGCCGGTGCGCGAGGCCGATGGCCGGCTGGTGGGCGCCGTGGTGGTGTTCCGGGATATTTCCGACCGCATCGAGGCCGAGGCGGCCCTGACGCGCGAGCGCGACTTCATCCGCGCCGCCATCGACAGCCTGCCGGGCGTGTTCTACCTCATCAGCCGCGACGGCCGCTTCCTGCTGTGGAACCAGAACGTGGAGCGGGTCACCGGCTACACCGCCGAAGAGGTGGCCGCCCTGTCGCCGCTCGACCTCTTCAACAGCAAGGAAAAGCCGCGGATCGCCGCCGCCATTCGAGAGGTCTACGACCACGGCAGTGCCGAAGTCGAAGCCTTGCTGCTCGGGCGCGACGGGCACCTGACGCCTTACTATTTCACCGGCAGCCTGTGCCGGGAACGCGACTGCCTGATCGGCATGGGCCTCGACATCTCGGCCCGCAAGGCGGTGGAGGAAGCCCTGGTCAACTCCAACCGCTCGCTGGAAGAATTCGCCTACGTCGCCTCGCACGACCTGCGCGAGCCGCTTCGCATGGTGAGCAACTTCCTCTCCCTGGTGGAACGGCGCCTCGCCGACCGGCTGGACGACGAAACCCGCGAGTTCATCGGCTTCGCCACCAATGGGGCGCGGCGCATGGACCGCCTCGTCCTCGACCTGCTGGACTATTCCCGCGTCGGCCGCCTGGGAGCGGAGAAGGTGCCGATACCCCTGGCGCAGGCACTGGAGGTGGCCATGGACAACCTGCGCTTCGCCATCGAGGACAGCGGCGCCGAGATCACCCTTCCCGCCAACCCGCCCACCATCCTGGCGACCATGGACGACATGGTGCGGCTGTTCCAGAACCTGTTCGGCAACGCCATCAAGTACCGCGCCGCCACCGGGCCGCTCCGCATCGTCCTGGAGGCCCGCCCCAAGGACGGCGGCTGGCTGTTCTCGGTCAGCGACAACGGCATCGGCTTCGCCCCCGAGATGGGCGAGCGCATCTTCGGCATCTTCAAGCGCCTGCACGGCCAGCAGTCCTATGAGGGAACCGGCATCGGCCTGGCGGTGTGCCGCAAGATCGTCGAGGCGCATGGTGGCACCATCTGGGCCGCATCCCCAGGCCCCGACAACGGCGCCACCTTCTTCCTCACCCTGCCGGCTGGATAACCGACCCGTTCGCTGGTCTTCCAGCCGCCATTGCGGAGGCGCCCGCTCGGCGGGGGCATGACTCACAATACCAAATCCGATTTTATCATTCGGATATGGTTTAAACCATCAGCGCTTCTTGTCGAACACCACCACCTCGTCGGAGCGGCCCATGTTGAGCATGAGCCGGGCACGCTCTTCCAGCATGTCGGGGTCGAGGTGGTCGGGGCGCAGCAGCAGGACGCGATGTTCCAGCTCCTGGCGATCGGTGGCGACCCTGGCCAACTGAAGTTCGGCTTCCAGGATCTCGGTCTTGAGCTTGATCCAGGCCAGCACGCCGCGGTCGCCCTCCACCGTGTGGTAGGCGAAATAGACCACTGCCCCCAGCCCGATCAGCGGACCGACGACATAGCCCAGGCGACGTTTCAGTTCCTTCAACATGGCGGCGATGGAATCACAGGCGGATTCCATCCGTCAATACGTCGTTTACAGTCCGTTTATATTTTCGGCATTCAAGCCAAGACTGTTGCAAAAATGACTCGAAAGGGCGGCGAGGGAGGCCCCCTCCCCCGCCTTCAGCAGGGGAGAGTTAAAGCCCGTCCGAGCGCCTTTACCGCCGCATGATCGCCTGGCCGGCGTAGCGGGCGGCGGCGCCCAGTTGTTCCTCGATGCGGATCAGCTGGTTGTACTTGGCGAGGCGGTCGGAGCGCGACAGCGAGCCGGTCTTGATCTGGCCGCAGTTGGTGGCGACCGCCAGATCGGCGATGATGGAGTCCTCGGTCTCGCCCGAGCGGTGGCTCATCACGGCGGTGTAGCCGGCCTTGTGGGCCATGTCGACGGCTTCCAGGGTCTCGGACAGGGTGCCGATCTGGTTGACCTTGACCAGGATCGAGTTGGCGAGGCCCTTCTCGATGCCCATGGCGAGCCGCTCGGGATTGGTGACGAACAGGTCGTCGCCCACCAGCTGCACCTTGGCGCCCAAGGCGTCGGTCAGCATGGCCCAGCCCTCCAGGTCGTCCTCGGCGCAGCCGTCCTCGATAGAGAGGATGGGATAGCTGGCCACCAGCTTGGAGTAGAACTTCACCAAGCCCTTCTGGTCGAAGGTCTTGCGCGCGCCCTCCATGACGTATTTGCCCTCCTTGAAGAACTCGGAGGAGGCGCAGTCCAGCGCCAGCATGACGTCGTCGCCCGGCTTGAATCCGGCCTTCTCGATGGAGGCCATGATGAAGTCGAGCGCCTGCTCGGCGCTTTTCAGGTTGGGGGCGAAACCGCCCTCGTCGCCGACATTGGTGTTGTGGCCGGCTTCCTTGAGGCCCTTCTTCAGGGCGGCGAACACCTCGGCACCGATCCGGATGGCCTCGGAGCCGCTGGGCGCGCCCACCGGCATGATCATGAATTCCTGGATGTCGATGGGGTTGTCGGCATGGGCGCCGCCGTTGATGATGTTCATCATCGGCACCGGCAGCGAGCTGGCGAAGGCGCCGCCGACATAGCGGAACAGTGGCAGCCCGACCTCGTCGGCCGCCGCCTTGGCCACCGCCAGC
This sequence comes from uncultured Rhodospirillaceae bacterium, assembly GCA_903941105.1. Classification (GTDB taxonomy): domain Bacteria; phylum Pseudomonadota; class Alphaproteobacteria; order Rhodospirillales; family Magnetospirillaceae; genus CAJANL01. The sequence continues at coordinate 18,465 of CAJANL010000056.1, read as the reverse complement.
GACACGCCGAGGATGGCGTTGGCGCCGAGGCGGCCCTTGTTGGCGGTGCCGTCCAGGTCGATCATGGTCCGATCCAGCAGAACCTGATCCTCGACATCCATGCCGGACAGGGCGTCGTAGATCTCGCCGTTGACCGATTCACACGCCTTCAGCACGCCCTTGCCGCCATAGCGACCCTTGTCGCCGTCGCGCAGCTCGACTGCCTCGTGGATGCCGGTGGAGGCGCCCGACGGCACCGCGGCGCGACCCAGGGTGCCGGTTTCCAGCACCACGTCGACCTCGACGGTGGGGTTGCCGCGCGAGTCGAGAATTTCGCGGGCATGGATATCGATGATGGCGGTCATGGTCGGTCCCCCTTGGGCGGCTAGAGCGAAATCGGATTGGCCTTGGCGATCTGATCAAAGGCCTTCAACGTGGCGATGATGTCGGGCATGGCGGCCATCGGCAGCATATTGGGGCCGTCGGAGGGGGCGCAGTCCGGGTCGGGATGACATTCGATGAACACGGCGGCGATGCCCACCGACACCGCGGCGCGCGCCAGCACCGGGGCGAAGCGGCGGTCTCCCCCCGAGGACTGCCCCTGCCCGCCCGGCGACTGTACCGCGTGGGTGGCGTCCATCACCACCGGATAGCCGGTGGCGGCCATGATCGGCAGCGCCCGCATGTCGGCCACCAGATCGCCATAGCCGAAGCAGGAACCACGCTCGGTGAGCACGATGCGGGTGTTGCCGGTGCTCTCCACCTTGGCGGCGGCGTTGGCCATCTGAGACGGCGCCAGGAACTGGCCCTTCTTGATGTTGATCACCGCGCCGGTACGCCCGGCGGCCAGCAGCAGGTCGGTCTGACGGCACAGGAAGGCGGGAATTTGCAGGATGTCGGTGACCTTGGCCACCAACTTGCACTGTTCCTCGCTATGGACGTCGGTAAGAACCGGTAGCCCCAGGCTTTCGCGGATCTCGGCGAAGACGGGCAGCGAGTCCTTTAGTCCCATGCCGCGCCGGCCCGACAGCGAGCTGCGGTTGGCCTTGTCGAAACTGGTCTTGTAGATCAGCGGCATCCCGGCCCTGGCCGCCATCTCCTTCAGCGCCGCGGCGCATTCCAGGCCGTGCGCCCGGCTCTCCAGCTGGCACGGCCCGGCGATCAGCACCAGCGGCAGGTCGTTGCCGAGGATGACTCTTTCGCCGACGGCGACATGGTGGTGACGGGGCATCCGGTCTCCTATACCAGCCGCGACTGCCGCACCGCGGCGGCAATGAAGCCGGTGAACAGGGGGTGGGGAGCGAAGGGTTTGGACTTCAGCTCGGGGTGGAACTGCACGCCGATGAACCAGGGATGGTGCGGAAATTCGACGATCTCGGGCAGCACGCCATCGGGCGACATGCCGGAGAACACCATGCCCTGCTTCTCCAGGATGCCCTTATAGTCGAGATTGACCTCGTAGCGGTGGCGGTGGCGTTCCGAGATCACCTCGTCGCCGTAGAGCTCGCGCGCCCGCGACTCTGGCCGCAGCTGGCAGTCATAGGCGCCCAGGCGCAGGGTGCCGCCCATGTCGCCGCCGGCCCGGCGCTTTTCCAGCATGTTGCCCCGCAGCCACTCGGTCATCAGGCCGACCACCGGATTCTCGCAGGGGCCGAACTCGGTGGAGTTGGCGCCCTTCAGGCCGGCCAGATTGCGTGCCGCCTCGACCACCGCCATCTGCATGCCGAAGCAGATGCCGAAATAGGGCACCAGACGCTCGCGGGCGAAGCGCACCGCCTCGATCTTGCCGCCGGCACCGCGCTCGCCGAAGCCGCCCGGCACCAGGATGCCGTGACAGGGCTCCAGATGATGGACGGCGTCCTCGCGCTCGAAGATCTCGCTGTCGATCCAGTTGAGCCGGACGCGGACATTGTTGGCGATGCCGCCGTGGTGCAGCGCCTCGGCCAGCGACTTGTAGCTGTCGAGCAGGCTGGTGTACTTGCCCACCACCGCGATCACCACCTCGCCCTCGGGCTGGCGCACCCGCTCGACGATGGTCTGCCAGCGCGACAGATTGGGGGCGGCGCCCTCGATGCCGAAATGCTTGCACACCTGGGCGTCGAGGCCCTGCTCGTGGTAGCTGATGGGAACCTGATAGATGGTGTCCACGTCGAGCGCCGGGATCACCGCACCGTAGCCAACGTTGCAGAACAGCGCGATCTTCTTGCGCTCGCCCTCGGGAATGTCACGGTCGGAGCGGCACATCAGCATGTCGGGCTGGATCCCGACGCTCAGCAGTTCCTTGACCGAGTGCTGCGTCGGCTTGGTCTTCAGCTCGCCGGCGGTGGGAATGTAGGGCAGCAGGGTCAGGTGGATGAACATCACCCGCTCGCGCCCCAGCTCGTTGCGCAGTTGGCGGATGGCCTCCAGGAACGGTAGGCTCTCGATATCGCCCACCGTGCCGCCGATCTCGCACAGGCAGAAATCCTCGTCGGTGATGTCCGACAGGATGAAATCCTTGATGGCGTTGGTGACGTGCGGGATCACCTGCACCGTGGCGCCCAGATAGTCGCCGCGGCGCTCCTTGGCGATGACGTCGGAATAGATGCGGCCGGTGGTGATGTTGTCGCTCTTGCGCGATGCGACACCGGTAAAACGCTCGTAATGGCCGAGGTCAAGATCGGTCTCGGCGCCGTCGTCGGTGACGTAGACCTCACCGTGCTGGTAGGGGCTCATGGTCCCCGGATCGACGTTGAGATAGGGGTCCAGCTTGCGCAGGCGCACCTTGAAGCCGCGCCCCTGCAGCAGTGCCCCCAGCGCCGCCGAGGCCAGCCCCTTGCCCAGTGAGGACACCACGCCGCCGGTGATGAAGATGTAACGCGTCATCGACCCTCAACCCTTCCCATCTCGGCTAGCCCCCAGGGGGCCGGTCGGCCCGGCCCCTCCGCCCATGGTCCGCAGCCCGAAGGCCTAGCGGGAAAGCGGCGCGCTCGGCTCCACCGGCACCACCGGCTTGGCCGGATCGGCCGGAATCGCGGCTGCGGGCGCCTTTTCCTGCAACTGCTCGAAGGGCGAGGCGCCGTTGGTGCGGTGGCTGGCGATCAGGGCCAGCGACAGGCTGGTCAGGAAGAAGGCCGCCGCCAGGATGGCAGTGGTGCGGGTCAGCAGATTGCCCGCGGCACGGCCGCTCATCAACCCGCCGCCAGCGCCGCCGCCACCGATACCGAGCGCGCCGCCCTCGCTGCGCTGGAGCAGAATCACTCCCACCAGCGCCACGGCCAGCATCAGATGGATGACGAGTATGATCGGAAAGACGTCCATGTTGGGGTCACCGCAATAGGAATGGGCCGTCGCCGGCCTCGGAAACGTTTCGAGCCGTTTTTAGCCCCCGGCGCACGGGAAGGCTAGTGCAAAGTTGCCCCTTGGCAATCCCCTCCGGGGCGGCTCCCTACCCCGCCAACCCCAATTCCGACTGCGGCTGCATTGCCGGAACCGCCCGGCGCGACTGGGTCAGGGGTATCAACACGGTGACTTCGGTGCCGGCCCCCTTGGCGCTGGAGATAACCATGCGTCCCTGGTGCAGTTCCACCAGCGAGCGGGCCAGTGGCAGGCCGAGGCCGACGCCCTCGTAGCGCCGCGCCAGGCTGCCATCCACCTGACCGAAGGTCTTCAACGCGATCCGAACCTCCTCGGGGCTCATGCCGATGCCGGTATCGCTGATCGTCAAGACCATCCGGTTGCTGTCGTGGTGAGCGAAAACCCGCACCCTGCCACCCTCGGGGGTGAACTTGACGGCATTGGCCAGCAGGTTGACCAGGATCTGCAGCAGCCGGCGGCGGTCGGCCTCGACGGCGGGCAGATTCTCGCCGAGTTGTACCGACAGGTCCACCCGGCCGGTGACGGCGCGCGCCTCGACCAGACGACGCGCCGCATCCACCACCTCGGATACCGTCACCGGCTCAAGATCGAGCTCCATCTCGCCGGCCTCGATCTTGGCCACGTCGAGGATATCGTTGATCAGCGCCAGCAGGTGACGGCCGGAAGACAGAATATCGCCGGCATATTCGTGGTAGCGCGCATTGCCCACCGGACCAAAAACCTCGGTCTCGATCACTTCGGAGAATCCGATGATGGCATTGAGCGGCGTCCGTAATTCGTGGCTCATATTGGCGAGGAACTCGGTCTTGGCGCGGTTGGCCAGTTCCGCCTGCTCCTTGGCGGCGAGCGCCGCCGCCTCGGACCTGACATGGCCGGCGACCTCGGCCTGCAATTCGTCGGTACGCTCGGCCACCCGCAGTTCGAGGGTCTCGTTGGCGGCGTAGAGCAGGCGTTCGGCGCTGACCCGGGCGGTGACGTCGGCGCCGTAGACGTTGACGTAACCGGAGGCGAGGATCGGCACCACGTTCAGCGACAGCACCCGGTCACCGACGATGGCCTCGACTTCGCGTTGCTGGCCGGAACTCAGCGCCTCGTCGAACACCGCGCGCCAGCTCGCGGGTGCAAAGCGGCCGATACCCGAACTCCAGGACGCCAGCAACTGGTCACAGGCATCATTGGCGTGCTGCACCACTCCATCCGCACCGACACGCAGCACCGGGAAGGGGTTCTGGGCCGGGAACAGGGCGAAAGACGCGATGGCCTCCTCGGCGCGGCGCCGTTCGGTGATGTCCCGGACCAGCAGCAAGCCAAGATCAAGCTCATGGGCGGAGGTGACCTCGAAAATGCGAGCACCGGCGCCCTCGCCGATGCTCAACTCGCGAACCCAGCCGTCCTCGGCCCCCAGGAAGACCCGCACCCCGCCGCATTCCCTGGCGAAGCGCTCCATCACCGTATTGTCGGTGACGGCGCCCTCCGGGCCGATGCGGATGATCCCCACTCCCAGCATCTCGGTGACGGCCTGCAAGAGTGCCAGACGCTTGGTTTCGGCTCGCGCTATCATGCGCTCGGTCATGGCGTTGATGCGGTCCTGCGCCTCGCGCTTCAGCGCCTCGCGCGAGGTCTCGACCTCGACCACCAACCGCCCGACGGCGCCTTCGAGGCTGGCCAGTTCATCGCCGCCGGACCGAACCTCATCGACACCGAACACCTGGCGGCTCATCTCCGAGACCCGGTCGGTCAACCGCCGCAGCCGCCAACTCAGATAGACCAGCACCACCAGGAACAGCCCGCTCATGGCCGCCGCCAGAACGGTACGCTGGGTACGCTCGAACGCCAGCAGCGGGGCGCTCATCTCCGTCAGGCGAACGCGCGGCACCAGGCTGGCGAAGCTCAGTTTCCGTTCGGCGATGTCATAGTCAAAATAGGCCTTGCCGGTCACCAGATAGCGCTCGGACAGGGCGGACAGGGCGGCACCCGGCGGAACCTCGACGGCGTCGGTGGTGGCCACCGTCAAACCGCTTTCGCTGTCGATCAGGGCGGCGATGAAGTTGGGGTCGAGAAAGCGCCCGAGGGCGGAGGCCAGGAACCGGTTGTCCAGGCGCGATACCGCCACCAGCCAGCCGCTTCCGTCGACCCGAGCGGCCGAGATCAGCACCGGAGCGCCGTCGAGCCGCATCAATATGCTGCCCTCGGCGGCCCGTACGATGACCCGCGCCGGCAAGGCGCTCAGCGAGACGAAGGGGTCTTCGCCGCCCAGGGCGACGATTTCCCGAACCTGGGTTGCCTCGTCCAGCACCACCAGCCACCCAACCCGAGTGAAAGCGCGCCGGTCGTGGCGCGACGGCAGCCAATCGGGGTCCGCGTCGGTGCGCAATGGCATGGCGTGCCCGCTCACCATCGCCTCGACATGGTCGCGCACCCCCTGCATCCGCGGCAGCAAGCTGACGAAGGAGTGATGCCCCCGCAAGGCACCGTCCAGACGCAGGCGGTCGCGCCGGGCCTTTTCCTCCAGGCGCCCCAACAGCTCGCGGGCCGCCATGTCCTCGATCTGACGCGTCTGAACGAAATCGAGCCCCAGCCACAGCAGGCTGGCGACCACCAGTCCCGCCGCGACGGTGCGGGTGGTCAGGCTCATCCTTCCGAACAGACGGCGTGGCATGGGCGGCCTATCCGGGATGGCCGACGAGTTCGTCGCCAACGAAGCGCCAGCCATGGCGACGGAGCGACGACACCGGCACGATGCCGTAGGACGGGTCCATCTCGGTCGCCCGCTGTACCAGCCAGTCCACCAGGGCGGCGGCCTTGGGGTTGGCGTCGCCTCCCCGCCACGAGGTGATGTTGAAGACGCGATAGAGCGGGTAGCGCCCGGCGGCCAGCGCCTCGCCATCCGTGGCTTCGACGCCGGCCAGTCGCAGCGGCCGCACCGTTCCCGCCTTGGCCTTGTCGGCGATGTGCCACAGGGTTTCGTAGCCGATGGCGGCGCGGTCGCGCGATACTTCGGTGATCATGTCCTGGATGGCGGGAACCTCGACCAGGGCCGGCGAAAACAGGCTTTCATTGTCCAGCAACAGGCGCCAATGGCCGGGCCGCCCCTTGCAGTGCAGTCGCGCCACCGCCTGAACTTCCGCGGCGGCGCCCGGCTTGATGCCCGAGGTCGGCAGATCGGCCCAGCTGCGCGCCTTGCCGCTGAACAGCGATCGTGCCTCATCCAGGCTGACCGAGCGCAGCGGGTTGACCGGATTGACGATCAGCGCCAGCGCGGCGATGCCGAGCGTGTGATACCGCACTCCCGGCAAGCGGTCGAGCGGACCGGGAGGACAGCACATGCCGGTGATATCGGCGGTCTTTTCCGCCAGCGCCCCGGCGGCGATACCGCAGGTGCCCTCCTGCAACGCCACCTTCAGTCCGGTTTCACGGGCGTAGCGCTGCACCAATGGCACGACAGCCGGATAGAGCTGCTGGTCGAGCGCCAGGGCGACATCGACGCCCTCCGGCCGCTGCACCGCCTTGCCCAGCCACGCCGCCGGCATGTCGGCCGTCTCGTCCGGCCGGCTGAATGGCCGCCCGCCCAGCGTCGCCTCCGCCCGGGCGAAATCGGGACGCAGCATCACGGCGGAAAGCCCGCCTATCCCAAGGTATAAGAAGCTGCGCCTACGCATAGTCATGTCCATGCCAAATACCATCGGTCGGATGTCCAACGGCCAAGCTTGGCCCAGTTCATGAAAAACGACCATATGTTCCGAAGGTTATATACGATGGACAGGTGTCCGTGCGGCCCGGGACGCGGGAAGCCGACGGAGCGATCGCCCGGAGAAGGGCTCTCCGTGGAAACGGCTTCACCACGACGTCTCGAATGGTTGCCAAGGCGGGCGCGGATGGTAGGCTGGGAGCCACGCATCCGCGCCTGCCTCCTGCTCCCGATGGAGATCCCCCTTTGGCCTGCCGTGCCGGCATTTCGCCCCTGCATCCCGCCGCCCTGCTGTCCACCTGGTTCGGCGCCGGGCTGCTGCCCAAGGCGCCGGGAACCTGGGGCTCCGCCGCCGCCCTGCCCTTCGCCTGGATCATCGCCGGCCGCTGGGGCGGCTGGGGACTGGCGGTGGCGTCAGGGCTCTGCTTCCTGGTGGGGTGGGCCACCTCCGAGCTCTATGTGCGGCGGACCGGCGCCGACGACCCCGGCGAGGTGGTGATCGACGAGGTCGCCGGCCAATGGCTGGCGCTGGCCGCCGCCCCTCTCGACCCGCTGTATTATCTGGCGGGTTTCGCCCTGTTCCGTCTGTTCGACATCCGCAAGCCGTGGCCGGTCGGCTGGGCCGACCGTCGCCTTTCCGGCGGCTTCGGCATCATGGCCGATGACATGCTGGCCGGCGCCTATGGCCTGTTGATCCTGCTTCTCGCGAGGTGACCATGCTGCCCACCGATCTGATCGACGCCGCCGAGGCGGCACTCACCGCCTGCCGCGTCGCCGGGTTGAAGGCGGCCACCGCCGAATCATGCACCGGCGGGCTGGTGGCGGCGGCGCTGACCGCGGTGGCGGGATCGTCGGACGTGATCGAGCGCGGCTTCGTCACCTACTCCAACGAAGCCAAGCAGGAGATGCTGGGCGTGCCGGCGGGATTGTTTCCGGTCCCCGGCGCGGTGTCCGAAGCGGTGGCGCGCGCCATGGCCGAGGGCGCGTTGGCCCATTCACACGCCCATGTGGCGGTGGCCATCACCGGCATCGCCGGGCCGGGGGGCGGCTCGGCGGAGAAGCCGGTGGGGCTGGTGCATTTTGCCTGTTCCCGCAACGGCGCCGGCACCGTCCACCGCCGCGAGGTCTTCGCCGGCGACCGCGACGCCGTCAGGATGCAGGCAGCGCGGACGGCTCTGGCGATGCTGGGCGCGGCGGCAACGCCCTGACCGCCACCGCCACCCTCAGCACGGCCAGAGGCACGGTGGGGGCGTCGCAGACGATACGGGTGCCGTCGGCTGCCAGGCCGGCATAGGGAAACACCCCGGTGGCGCCGAAGCCCAGATGCAAGGTCCAGCCCGGCAACGCCGCCGCAACCAGGCGGCGCGCGGCATCCACCGAAGCGGAATAGTCCGCCGCCGGTTGCTCGAACGCCTCGGCGACGGCTGCGTCGAGTGCGGTATCACAGCCCGAGGCCCGGTCAAGACGCCGGGCGAGTTCCTGCCAATCCCCTGCCATCTGCCCCTCGTCCCGTCTAAATTCCACGGCCACAGTATCAGAGGAGAACCCCATGCGCACGGGCGGTGATCCTGGCCGACACCTGGATGTCGCAGGGCATCGACATCACGCGATCTTCTACCTGGAGGGAAGTGCAGATGAGGTGAAGACCCTATACAGACAACACCTCACTATCCATAAGTTTAATGCACCAATTTGGTATTAAATTATCCGAAGTTCATTGCGAAACATCTATGAACAAGTCACAGTTATCGCAATCTATGGGAGGCATCCGATGAATTATTCTGCGCCTCTGTCGACCAGGGAAGTTCGCCTGGAAAATGTCTCCTTTGTGAAGGGAGCCACCGTCTTCGCCCAGGGTGAACGCGGCGACGCTGCCTACATCCTGGAAAGGGGCAGCATCCGAATCTTCCAGCACGTCGAGAGCCACATCATCGAACTCGATACCCTGAAGCCGGGCGAGATCTTCGGCGAGATGGCGGTCATGGACCGCGGCATCCGCATGGCCTCGGCGGTCACCTGCGAGGACAGCGTCGTCACCCGCGTCCCCATCGCCATCTTCGAGCAGAAGCTGGACAACACCGACAAGTTCATCCGCGGCCTGATCACCATGTTCATGAAGAACATCCGCGGCGCCCACCGCATCTTCATCCGCCGCCCGCGCAGCTTCCGCGACCACGTCAAGCAGATGCGGGGCTTCGGCGCCAATATGCGGCGCTTCTCCACCCGCATCGCCGACGAGGCGGTGGCGGAAGAGTTGACCGCGACCTTGCTAAAGTTGGATCATGTCCTCGACGAGTTGGCGGCAGTGGGCCAGCGGAGCGGCGACAAACGGCACGACCTCATTCTTGAGGACGACGAAGTGGGCGTGGGGTTGCGCGCGCTGGTCGGATCGGAGATCCGCCGGCCGCGCTAGAACGGGCGGGGAGGAGGGCAGAGTGGATACCGATGACGGCAAGGTCTCGCTGGAAGCACTGACCATACCCGCCGGCACCGCCGTCTTCCTCCAGGGCGAGCCGGGCCATTCCGCCTACCTGTTGCTGGGCGGCGCGATTTCCATGCGCCAGTCCGCCTATGGGCAGATGGTGGAACTGGACGTCATCTCGCCAGGTGAAATCTTCGGCGAGATGGCGGTACTGGGCGGCGGAACCCGCATGGCCGCCGCGGTCGCGGTCGAAGACTGCACCGTCAGCCGCATTCCCGCCGCCGATTTTGCGCGGCATCTGGAGGACGCCGCCCCGTTCCTGCGCGGACTGGTGGCCAAGTTCATCAAGGATATCCGCTCGTCGTACAAGGCGTTTCTCCGCCGCCCGCGCAGCCTGCGCGATCACCTACGGCAGATGCGCGGCTTCGGCGACAACATGCGCCGCTTCGCCGCCAAGATCGAGGATGACCCGGTCGCGCCGGAACTGCTGGCCAGCCTGCAGCGGATCGACGCCGAGTTGGAACGCCTGCTGCGACTGGCCGATGCCGCCCCCGACAAGCGCCACGACATCATCCTCGACGAGGGCGAGGAAAACGGCCTGACCATGAAATCGGTGCTGGGCTCGGAAGCGCGGCGCAGCATCACCACCCAAGCGGTCAGCGAAGCGGCAAAGACTCCACCGTAACCGACTCACGCGGCGGCACCACCGCGTCGACCACCGGCGCCGGCGGCTCCTCGGCCGGCTGGCGCTGAACCGCCGGCTGCGCCACCGGCTGGGCCTCGCCACGGGTCGCGGCGGGCTGCGCTCCCGCCTCGCGGTTCTTTTCCACCTGCTTGACCGTATGGGCGATGAGTCCGACGGCATCGCAGCCGCACAACACCAGGGTGACGGCAAGGATGGCGATCGAGCGGAACATGGACATCCCCAGAGAATCGAAACGATGGGGACCCTACACCTTCCCCGTCCGACGCCTCAAGTGACCCTTTTGGGAGCAGACGCAATGACGGGGACGCTCCCCCACTACCCCATGAGCTCGACGCGGATGGCGTCGCCGGCTTCGACCTTGGTCAGGCGGTGGACGTCGTCGGTGGTGCGGCCCCAGATATTCTCGCGCGAGGCGAGGCGGATTTCACTGCCTTCCGACCGAGGAGTCGGGCCGAAACCGATCACCACCGCCTCGCCTTCGACGCGGAAGGCCAGCTCACCCGGCTGCACCACGTCCCGGGCATCGTCCTCGCGATCCGCCTTGACGGGGACCTGGAAGTAAACCTCCTCGCCCCAGATGGTGGCGCGCGAGTCGAACGGTGCCGCCGCGTAGAGCGCATCGGCGGTGGGCGTCTCGAACAGCTCGGCGACAAGGGTCACCGAGCCTATGACAAGTTTCAATTTCCGCATTCCGGGCATCCCTCAAACCATTGAGCAAGAGTGTGCCTGTTTCAGCGGAAAGATGGAACCGCAGATGGAGCGCAAGACGAGCGCTCCATCAAACCATTACCCCCGTAGCACCGCCCGGGTATGGCGGGCGATCATCATTTCCTCGTCGGTGGGAATGACCAGGGCGGGGATGGGGCTGTCGGCGGCGGTGATGCACTGGACATTGCCGGCATTGGCCGTGGGGTCGAGACGAACCCCCAGCCACTCCGCCTGCCGGCAGACCCGCTCGCGCACCACGGCGGAACGCTCGCCGATGCCGGCGGTGAACACCAGCGCGTCCAGCCCGCCCATGGCGGCCGCCAGCGAGCCCAGCTCGCGGCCGATGCGGTAGCAGAACAGCTCCACCGCCTCCTCGGCATGGGGATCGGTGCTGTCGAGCAGCACGCGCATGTCGTTGCTGATGCCGGAAACCCCCAGCAGGCCGGATTCCTTGTACAGCAGCGTCTCCAGCTGCTTGGCGTCCATGCCCTTGCGCTGCATCAGATAGAGCACCACGCCGGGGTCGAGGTTGCCGGTGCGGGTGCCCATGGGCAGGCCGTCGAGGGCGGTGAAGCCCATGGTGGAGGCAATGCTCTTGCCATCCTTGATGGCGCACATGGAGGCGCCGGAACCGAGATGGGCCACCACGACGCGACCGCCGGCCACCTCGGGGGCGACCTCCGTCAGCCGGTGGGCGATGTACTCGTAGGACAGGCCGTGGAAGCCGTAGCGACGCACCCCCTCGGCGGTCAGCGCCCGCGGCAGGGCGAAGATTTCCGCCACCCGCGGGTTGGTGCGATGAAAGGCGGTGTCGAAGCACGCCACCTGGACCAGTTCCGGATGGACCGCCGCCAGCGCCCGGATGGGAGCCAGATTGTGCGGCTGGTGCAAGGGCGCCAACGGCACCAGTGTCTCCAGCTCCTCGACGATATCCGCGTCGATGCGCACCGGATGACTGTAGCGCAGACCACCATGCACCACGCGATGACCGGCCGCCTTCAGCACCGCACCGTCGAGATGTTCCTCGATCCAGCGCAGCAGGAAGCTCAGCAGAACCTCGTGCGACAGGCTCTCGCCGTGCTCCCAGCGCTTTTCGGCCAACGGGTGGCCAGCGGGGTCGAAGGCCTTGAACAGGGGAGCGACGTGGATGCCATCCACCTGCCCCTTGCTGGAGAGCGCCATCTCACCGCCGCTCTCGCCGACGAAAAGCGAGAACTTGATGGACGACGAGCCGGCGTTGATGACCAGAATGCCCTCGCGCATGATGCCTACTCCGCCGCCGCCTTGCCCTTGCCGCGGCGGGCATGGGCGAACAATACCGCGACGGCGCAGGACGCCAGGCGAGCCTTGGCACTGTCGGCCCGGCTGGTCAGCACGATGGGCACGCGGGCGCCCAGCACGATGCCGGCGGCGTCGGCCTCGGACAGGTAAGACAGCTGTTTGGCCAGCATGTTGCCGGCCTCCAGGTCGGGCACCAGCAGGATGTCGGCACGACCGGCCACCGGCGAATTGATCTTCTTGATCTTGGCCGCCTCTTCGCTGATGGCGTTGTCGAAGGCCAGCGGGCCATCCAGCAGGGCGCCGGTGATCTGGCCACGATCGGCCATCTTGCACAGAGCGGCGGCGTCGATGGTGGAGTTGATCTTGGGATAGACCGTCTCCACCGCCGACAGGATGGCGACGCGGGGTTCGGCGACGCCCAGCACATGCGACAGGTCGATGGCGTTCTGGACGATATCGAGCTTGTCTTCCAGCGTCGGGTAGATGTTGATGGCGGCGTCGGTGATCAACAGGGTGCGCGGATAGGTCGGCACATCCATGACGAAGACATGGCTGATGCGCCGGGCGGTGCGCAGTCCGGTGTCGCGCCGGGCCACTTCGTGCATCATCTCATCGGTGTGCAGGCTGCCCTTCATCAAGGCCTCGGCCGCCCCCGAGCGGCACAACGCCACCGATTGCTCGGCCGATTCGTGACTGTGGGCGGTGTCGACGATGCGCAGGCCGGCGATGTCGAGGTTGAATTCCTCGGCCACCGAGCGGATCTTGGCCTCCGGACCCACCAGAATGGGACGGATCAGCCCGGCGCGGGCCGCATCGACGGCGCCTTCCAGCGACACCTGATCACACGGATGGCACACCGCCACCGAGACCGGATCGACGGTGCCGCACCGCTCGATGATCTTCTCGAACACGTGGTGGCGGCGGCGCAGCTTGACTTCCTGCATCTCCTGCCGGGGCTGGCGGACCTTGACGGTGGGCGCGTGCACCCGGGCCATGCCGGTCAGCACCGACTGGCCTCTCTGATTGACCACCTTGCAGTCGAAGTCCACCTCGTCGGGCGCCTTCTTGCGCGACACCGTCAGCGTCACGGTCAGGGTGTCGCCCACCTCCACCACGTGGTGGAATTCAAGGCTCTGCCCCATGTAGACGGTACCCGGCCCGGGCAATTCGTTGCCCAGCAGCGCCGACAGCAGCGAACCACCCCACATGCTGTGCGCCAGCGCCTTGCCGTGATGCGCGAACTGCTCCGCCGAAACGGCGCTGTAATGGGTGGGGTTGAAATCACCGGTGGCAATACCGAACAATTCAACGTCCTCGGGACGGCAGGTCCGGGTGAGTGTGACTAGGTCGCCGACCTTGATTTCGTCGAACGTCCGGTTCTCAAGCATCTCAACCATCGTCATCTCCCGCCGACCATGTTGCAGTGCGAAACCATACGTCTATCTCCAGGGGGTTACAATGGGCGCCATAGAGTGTGTCATGTCGTCGCGGGCATAGCGGACATACCGCCAGCGGTGTTGCACTGCAAAAGGTGGGGCCCTATCTTCGCCACCGGTATGACCAGACAGGGATCCCATGAGCATCCGCAACCTTAAGGCCTTGTTTCGCCCGCAATCCGTCGCTGTGGTCGGGGCATCCAGGCGCCCGCATTCCATCGGAAGCGTGGTGATGCGCAATCTGCTGCAGGCCGACTTCGGCGGCCCGGTGATGCCGGTCACCGGCGAACACCCCTCGGTCGCGGGCGTGCTGGCCTACCCCGACGTGGCCTGCCTGCCCAAGGCGCCCGACCTGGCGCTGATCTGCACTCCCCCGGCCACCATCCCGGCCATCGTCAAGGCGCTGGGCGAGCGCGGCACCTGCGCCGCCTGCATCATGACGCCGGCCCTGCAGCACACCCTGCTGGACGATGGCCGCAGCGCGCTGGAGGCCACCCTGGCCGAGGGTCGCGCCGCCGGCATGCGCATTCTGGGCCCCAACAGCATGGGCATGCTGGTCCCGGGGATCGGCCTGAACGCCAGCTTCGCCCATGAAAGCGCCCTGCCCGGCAAGATCGCCTTCGTCTCGCAGTCCGGCGCGCTGTGCACCGCGGTCCTGGACTGGGCGCGACCGAAGGGCATCGGCTTCTCGCACTTCATCCATATGGGCGACACCGCCGGCGTCGATTTCGGCGATGTCCTCGACTATCTGGGCAGCGACCCCTCGACGCGCGCCATCCTGCTCTACATCGAAACCATCTCGGAGCGGCGCAACTTCATGAGCGCCGCCCGTGCCGCCGCCCGCAACAAGCCGGTGCTGACCATCAAGGCCGGCCGCAGCCTGGAGGGTGCCAGGGCGGCCATTTCCCACACCGGCGCGCTGGCCGGCTCGGACGCGGTGTTCGACGCCGCCATCCGGCGGGCCGGCATGCTGCGGGTGCAGGACATCGAGGAGATCTTCGGCGCCGTGGAGACGCTGGCCCGCTCGCGCCCCATGAAGGGACAACGTCTGGCCATCGTCACCAACGGCGGCGGCATCGGCGTCATCGCGGCCGACGACCTGTCGCTGCTGGGCGGCCAGCTGGCGGACATCCCCGCCGATGTCATCGAGTCGCTGGATGCCTTCCTGCCGTCGAACTGGTCGCACGGCAATCCGGTGGACATCGTCGGAGACGCCGACGGCGCCCGCTACGTCAAGACCCTGACCACGCTGCTCGACTGCAAGGCGGTGGATGCGGTGCTGGTGATGCACGCGCCGACCGCCATCTCCAGCCCCAGTGAAGTGGCCGAGGCGGTGATCAAGCTGTTCAAGGAGCGCACCAAGGCCAACATCATGACCTGTTGGGTCGGGCATGAGGCGGTGGCGCCGGCGCGGCGGCTGTTCGCCGAGGCGGCGGTGCCGACCTACGATACGCCACGCGCCGCGGTCCAGGCCTTCTGCCACCTGATCGAATACCGCCGCAACCAAACCCTGCTGATGGAGGTGCCGGCCTCGGCGCCGGCCGAGTTCGTGCCCGATGTGCGCCGCGCCCGCAAGCTGGTCGCGGACGCCCTGGCCAGCGGTGGCGGCACCCTGCGCGAGCCCGAGGCCAAGGCGGTGCTGGAGGCCTATGGCATTCCCACCGTCGAGACCCGCATTGCCAAGACTCCGGCAGAGGCCAGCCGCATCGCCCACGACCTCGGGGCCACGGTGGCGCTGAAGATTCTGTCTCCCGACATCGTGCACAAGTCGGATGTGGGCGGCGTGGTGCTCAACCTCGAAAGCCCGTTCGAGGTGGAAAAGGCCGCCCACGCCATGCAGGATCGGGTGACGCGGGTCTATCCCGATGCCCGGATCGACGGATTCACCGTTCAGCGCATGGCGCGCCGCTCGCGCTCGCAGGAGCTGATCATCGGCGTCGCCACCGATCCCATCTTCGGCCCCGTCATCCTGTTCGGCCAGGGCGGCATCGCCGTCGAGATCATCGCCGACCGGGCGGTGGCCCTGCCGCCGCTGAACCTCCATCTCGCCTCGGAACTGATTTCGCGCACCCGGGTGGCACGCCTGCTGGAGGGCTATCGCGGCCGCCCGCCCGCCGACCGCGAGGCCATCGAGCTGGCTCTGGTACAGGTGTCGCAGCTGGTCATCGACATTCCCGAGATCATCGAGATCGACATCAACCCGCTGTTCGCCGACGAACAGGGCGTGCTGGCGGTGGACGCCCGCATCGTGGTGGCCGAGGCCAAGGGCGGCACCGACCGCCTCGCCATCCGCCCCTATCCCGGCGAGCTGGAGGAATGGTTCACCATGACCGACGGGCGGGAAACCCTGATCCGTCCGATCCGTCCCGAGGACGAACCCAACCACCACATCTTCGTCTCCAAGCTGACCGCCGAAGACATCCGCTTCCGCTTCTTCGGGCTGGTGCATGAGTTGCCGCATACCGAGATGGCCCGCCTGACCCAGATCGACTACGACCGCGAGATGGCCTTCATCGGCGAGATCGACACGCCCAACGGCAAGGAAACCCTGGGCGTGGTCCGTACCGTAACCGACCCCGACAACGAGAAGGCGGAGTTCGCCATCGTGGTGCGCTCGGATCTCAAGGGCTCGGGGCTGGGAAAGCGGCTGCTGGTCAAGATGATCGAATACTGCCGCAGCCGGGGCACCCAGGCGATCGCCGGTCAGGTGCTGCGGGAGAATTACCGCATGTTGAAATTCGTCGAACATCTTGGCTTCGTCCCCATGCGTACCGTCGATGGCGACATCGTCGAAGTGGAAATGGAATTGCAGCACAAGGGATAGGGCCCCTCTCCCGGCGGGAGAGGGGGTGGTCCAATCCGCCTAGTGGTGCCAGTAGTCGACGGTGGCCGCCACGTGGTGGGCATCGACCGGCGCCATGGCGGCGCCTGCCGCCGTGGCGGGCTGCGGCGCCAGCAGGTGAGTCAGCTGGTCCTCAAGCCCCTGGATGTGGGTCACCAGGGCCTTCTGCTGGCTGGTGTCGACGGCTGCGAACAGCTTGTCGAGGTCGAGTTGCAGCTCCTTGAACACCGCGGCCGGAGTGGCCGGCTGGGGCTGGGGCTGGGGAGCCGGCGTCGGAGGAAGCACCGAACCGGTGAGCTTGAAGTCCTCGGCGGTCAACTTGTCGGTCGTGACGCCGGCCAGGTTCAGCACCTGTCCATTGCCCAGATCGATTTGCACCGCCCCGGTCTTCTGAACCATGGCCGCCTTGACCTGATCGAAGCCGGTGAAGCCGAAGCCCTCCAGTTGGACCACGTCGTGGCCGGTGCCGGTCGCGACGAAGTCGGCGATGGTGTCCTTGCCGTCGCCCTTGTGGATGACGAAGGTGTCGGCACCGCCATTGCCCACCAGCCAGTCATCACCCTTGCCGCCGTCGATGACGTTGGCGGCGGCATTACCGGTGATCTTGTTGGCCAGCTCGTTGCCGGCGCCATTGACGGCAGCCGTCCCGCCCAGGACAAGATTCTCGACATTGGCCGGCAGGGTGTAGCCGGTGGAGTAGGACAGCACGATGTCGGTGCCCTGCCCGGCCGCCTCGACCACATGGTCGCCCGGCTGGTCGACGATATAGGTGTCGTGGCCCTTACCGCCCGCCAGGTTCGAGTCGTCCTTGCCCTGCACGCCGGCCAACTGGTCGTTGCCGTCGGTGCCCACCACCGCCTTGGTGGCGTCGGTGGACGAGATCCACTTGGTGGGCGCCGGCGAGTCGGCCGGAGCCTTTAGATCCGTGGACGGAACCGGCGCCGGAGCAGGACCCGGCGCCGGAGCGGGCTCTGGGGACGGTGCCGGAGCCGGGGCCGGAGCGCCCGAAGCCGGGATGGTGGCTCCGACGATGCCGCCGGTGTAGTGCCAGTTCAGGCCGGTCTTGGCCGAGGTGGCGAAATCGGCCGACGGGTTGCCGACGGTGATGTGCCCGGTGTAGGGCAGGCCCGGCCAGCTGATCTCGTTGCCGCTGCGCACGGCGTGGGTGCTGTCGCCCAGCGAGGCCTTCGGCCACACCGAGGCCTCCTGGGCGGTCTGGCCCGAGCGCTCGGTGGCATAGACGTTCTTCAGCGTGATCGGATAGGCCGACTGGTTCTTGGAGTCGAGGAACCAGTACTCATACGAAATGCCCTGGCCACCGGGGATGTACTTGACGTTGACGTTCTCGAAGTCGGCCGATTTGTGGGGCGGATTATACTGGGGCGAGATGAAGAAGCCCTGATAGTTCGTGCTCATGGACACGTTGTAGAAGTGCATGTTGCCCACCGACCCGTGGGTCTGGAAGCCGTCGCCATGGACGCCGCCCTGGGTGCCGTGGATGTTCTCGATCAGCGAGTTCTGCACGGTGACGTCGGGCTGGTGGCCCGACGCGCCACCGACGGCGATGCCGTCCTGCGAGGCGTTCTTGCTGTCGATATGGACACCTTCCACATGCACCGAACCGTAGAGGTTCAGGAAGTGCATGGTGGCGCCCTTGCTATCGTAGGTCGGCTGGTAGTCACCGCCCAGGACGATAATGTTGTGACCGCCGTCGGTCTGAAGCTTGTTGGTGGTGCGGGTGCTGGTGGCGCCGATGAAGATGACATCCTCGTCGGGGCGGAACTGCCACCAATCCTGTCCGCCGGTCTTGCTGAGATCGATGATGGTGGGGTTCTTCATCTCGGGGAAGGCCCACTTCATGTCAGCATTCGCCGCCGCAGCGGTCAAAGGGTTGGTCGTCATATTCAGGAAACCTCTGTTTTCTGTTGCTGTTGGATAGACAGCACGAGCAAACATCTCACCCTGCGTCTGAGGAAGAACGTACGCCTCATGCATTACCTCGATATTAATACAGAACGTAATCATCATCATCTTTGGTGGTATACT
>CAJANL010000055.1 GCA_903941105.1 uncultured Rhodospirillaceae bacterium | reverse complement strand
GCGCCCACGCCTGGAACAAGCTGGTCGATCAGCCCTGGGTCATCATGTCCATCGGGCTCCGCAAATGGGCGCATGGGTTCTAATCAGTGGGACTTGGTATAAGCCGCGAATTCGTCATCATCATCGTCGGCATCCGCTGACGGGGCCTCTCCCCGAAGCAGCCAAGTTCTTCGGCTCATATCATCGTGATGAAAATAACGGGACTGACCGGGTGGGAGCGACGCCTCCCAGGAGGACAGCCATGGGCCTGCTTCCCAGTCCAGCTCTTCGAGGGGAACAGACGATGGTTTGCGCATGGGCAAATCCAGCCATTGCGCAATACCATCCTCCAGCTTTCGATTGCTTAATCCGCGAGGCCCGTGACGCGCACTCCGGTTATGATCTTCTTGCGCATCCAGACAAAGCGCTTCCACGGATGCCGCCAGCGACAAGTCGACCGGGTCGTGCCATCGCGACAACCATCGGGAGGCATCATGAGCCGAGCGCAAAGATGCAGGAACAGTCTTATCCTTGGCATCGGCAACCTCAAGATGGACACCGATCTTGGCCAGATCGTCCGCCAGAACCGGATCTGCCTCTGCCACATAGCGGTTTACGCGCAAGACATCTGGCATGCCACGCAACCCCTCCGCGCCTCTCCAGGCTGTCAACAGCACAGCTCTCAACGATTTACGCTGGTCGGTGGGAGAGAATATCAGCCATCGGATCGGCAGACCGGCCACGGTGATGCCGTAGAGCATGAGAGGACTCAGCCCGCATTGTCTTGCGTCTGCTAGCTTTATGGGATCGCGGACCGCGACAATGCCATGCTGAGGATGATGGAACAGGAACTTGGCGATCGAGACGTAAAAATGATGTTCCCGGCTTGGCTGATGTCTCTGATCGTTCATGGCTGCTCGCAAAATAGATCAATATCTGAACATTTTAGAATTTCGACGCCTGCCCCTAAAGTGCTTTCCTACTTGGGTTCGCACGATCCCGGCGACTGTCTGCAAAATCAGCATTTTCCACTATGTCGGCCAAAGCCGAGGTGCGTAGCTGCCCGGCCCCGCGACCAAACGGGCGGTGCAGGCTACTCGGCAGCGTCCTCGTTAAGCACGATCCGGAATGCCTCGGCGGTCTTGGAGCCGTCCCTACGGAGGAGTCCCGTCCCTGGCGTGGATGGTCAGGATGTCGGAACAGACCCCGATATCCACGTACTGCACGCCGTCAATCGGGCCTGCATCCAATTGGTCCCAGAAGAAGCGGTATTCTCGCTGGTAGGCGAACAGGAAATCTTTGGAGATTGCCGTTCTGAGCCTGAAGCCTGGTGGGCGCTCATAGGGGTCGAAATATTCGACGTTCGTATCCATCCAATACCACCCTGGAAACACCTTCCTTCCGGCTTCACCGACCCGGCGAGCGAACTCGTCGATGTCATGCACCACCACACAGGTGTCGCCGAAGGCTTGCAGGAACTGGGCATCCCATTCACGGACGAAGCAGGCCATATGGTAGCCTGGGCCAGAGACCGAGGCTTTCAGATTTCCGATGATGGGAGCTTCCTGGCCATCTGGCAGGATGATGCGGACATGCTGCCCGGCCGAGTAGGCATGCTTGGCCGTCTCCTCGTCCTGTCGCGCCTCGTCGTTCTCGATGTCCTGATAGGACTTGGCCGGCGTGAATCTCACCCTGCCGCTCGCCAACTCAAGCATGTGCTCGCGCTGGCCGAAGCGGTAGAGGACGTTTGGGTTCTTGATCTGCGGCGGCGAACCCTGCGGCACATCGACCTCAGGGACGACCGGCGGCTCCAGCCCCCGCATGGCGAATTCCAGCCTGGTGATGTAGTCCCGCCTCAGCCAGTACCACGAGCTTTCGGGCCACCAGATCGGCATGGCGTCGCGGCGGGGGCCGACGAATGTCCGCATGTTGCGCACCATGTGGCGATGGCGGGTGACGAGTTCGGCGTCGCTCACCCGTTCAAGCCAGCGTCGAGGTCCGTATTCCAAGTTCCAGAAATCCGGGTCGTAGCGGACCTCATTGTGGTTCCTGGAGTTCACGACCTCCGCCGGGGGCAACGGCGGCAGCGGATGGCGCTCGATCTTTGGAGGGGCGGGGTACACCGTCATTTCAGAAAGCCCTCCCGACAAAGCATTCGAGGCTGTCCAAACCATTTGCACATCTATGCCATTCGCAGCGATGCCTCGCGAGGCCGAAAGCAGGGGAGGCGCGGTGGCAAGCATTCGCCACCGCGCCGTGGCGGCCCCGCCTACTTCAGAAGATGCTTCAGCACGCCGGTTGCTCCACCTGCCGTTTCCACCAGCGCGTCCCTGTTGATCGGGACTGCGCCATTTCGATCCAATTTGGTGATGCACGATTCGGACGTGTCGCCGCCGTACCGACGGAACATCTTCGCGATTTCGTCGTGGTCGGAACAGTCCCGGCCTCTGCTTTCCGAGACCAATTGGCGTTGTTGAGGCTTGGTTTTCATGCGCATTCTCCACGGTGACGCGCCAGCAGTAACCATGCCATCCGCTGACGCAGACGACCTGGCGACGCTGGGGGCACGTCTCCGAGGACCGAAATGGAGAAGCTCGACCCATTGCCTGTGAAGGCCGAAAACGGAAACCGCACTGCCGTTTTCTGGGGGCGACGCATCTATTGACGATAGGGGCGCCGACCGGCTTCTCACGGCACGCGCGCGTGCCGAGCCCAACCACTTTGGTCCGAGGGAGCACCCATGTCAACGGGCGTTGGTCAAGCTAACCGTCATAGGCACCTCCCTCGGGGGAATTGCGGAAATTCCGTAATTTGGGTAAAGTGGTGGATGGTTCAGCAAGGAGCATGACATGACCCGGATCGTCTCCGCATCGGATGCCCAGAAGCGGTTCGGCGAAATGGTGGACGCGGCGTTGCGCGAGCCGGTGATGGTTCAGCGCCACGGGCGCGACGTTGTCACCATGATCTCGGTGGAGGAGTACCGCCGCCTGCGCCGGCTGGAGCGGGAGGCGCTGGCCGCGCATGAGGTGGACGAGGACACCGCCCGGCTGATCGAAGCCGCCGAATACAACGCCTGATCCGCTGACCGGCCGTGGCGATCCCTCCTCCCCGCAACGGTGCCGTCATCCGGTACGGCTATCTGTGGCGCGACGAGCAGGAGCGAGGGCTGGTCGAGGCCCGCAAGGACAGGCCCGCCGCCGTGGTTCTGGCGCACAGGGACGCTGCCACCGGCCAGACCTTCACCTTCGTGCTGCCGATCACCCATTCCCCGCCCGCCGATCCCTCGGTTGCCGTCGAAATCCCCGCCGAGGTGAAGACGGGCCTCGGCCTGGACGGCGAGCGGTCGTGGATCGTCTGCGACGAGGTGAACCGCTTCCGCTGGCCCGGCTACGACCTGCGCCCGGTGCCCGGCAGCCGCCCCAGCCGGTGGGAATACGGTATGCTGCCGCGCGGGCTCTACGAGCAGGCCAAGGCCTTATTCCTGGACTGCCGAAAACGGGGACGGGCGAAGCTGGCGGATCGCGACTGACGGCCGTCACCGCTCGATGGGCGTGCCGACCACTCCCCTGAAGTGGACGCCGCCCTCGATCCAGCGGCGGGCGCGGCGACGCCAGAGGGCTTCGAGATCGGCCCAAGCCGCCTCCAGAACGGCTTCGCCTTCGCCGGTGCCGAACACCAGCTGCGGCCAAGTGAAGCCGTGCAGGTGCTGCCACAGGCCATAGTGGCGGGACGGGGGCAGGCGCCGTGCCCGGTGGGCATTGCTGCCATCGCGGCGGCGGTAGAAGCTGTAGCCGTACATGGGGGCCTTGATGGCATAGGCCACCGCACCGAACAGGTCGTCGATGGACCTGCGTTCCACCCCGTGGCTGCCGGCAATGCCCCCGGCGAACGCGGCAGCCAGAGCATCCCGCTCGGCCCGGGTCGAGCCGCCCCACACCACCCCCTGGACATGCGGCGCGAACAGGCGTCCGTCCACGCCGTCCTCGTCGTGGCGGACGTTGTGGTAATAGGCGAACTCGACCGCGGCGATGGCGTTCAACCCCTTCAGGCTGGCCCTCACCCTGTCCTGAATGACCTCTGGGTAGAACTCCCAGGCCCGGTCGTTGGTGTGCCAGGGCTGGTGGATGATGGTGATCATTTCGCCTTCCGCTCGGCCCAGCACCGGCTCCGCATGGCGCCAGATGGCCCCGAAGACGGCCAGCCGGGCATAGGGGTTCATGTAGCCGAGCCAGTGGGCCTGATTTCGATGGAGGTCGCGGATGGCCTCCTTGGCTGCCGGCGACAATGCGGCGCCCTTCCTGCGGGACAGGCGAGGGCCGAAGCGGTCGATGGCATCGGCCAACTGCCGATGATGCTCCTGGGCATCGGCCATCATCCGAACGCAGGTGTAAGGCTTCCGGCACTTCTGCCGCGTCGTCCTTGGGGACGGGTGCGGCGCATCCGCCATCCCCGGCTTCGGCGAAGAACTGGGGGTAACAGGGCCATCCGGCCCTTCAATACCCCTGAGAATCCCATCCTCGATAGTCATGATCTATACCCTGATTTGGGGCTGAAGGGGGCCTTTTGATGAACGAGGCCATACGTACAAGTCTTGCGGAGGCCCATTTCCCGGCCGCTTCAGCCAAGCTTTTACCTCTCCCGCTTGTAAGCGCGGGTGGTGACCACTTCGGCGCGGAAGGCTCCGATCTTGCGCACCGTGATGCTGATATCCTGCCCGTTGGCGAAGCGGGTCCAGCGGCCCAGATACTTGCTGGGCCAGACGAAGGTGGGGGACGCATCGGCCTCGTCGTCGGCAGCCTCGTTCTCCTCGCCCGCCGCCGGATCAGCCAGTCCGCCACGGAGGTAGTCGGGGTCTCCGGGCGGGGGATGGCCCGCGCAGGTCTGGTGGAACCGCTTGACGAGCTTGCGCATGGACCACTCGCCTTCCTTGAGGTTGCGGAGCAATGTTTCGGCGTCCCAGCCCATCAGGCAGGCCCCGCGCATGGCCTGGCCCTGGGCGCTGGCGGCGCTGTTGTCACTGCCGAGGTAACGTTTGCAGACGAGCATGCTGAAGTGAGAGTTCTTCTGGATCGGAACCCGGTGCGCTTTCACGTCTTCCATGATGCGCTGTTGATAGCGGTCCTTGGCCTCGCCTAGCAGGTAGATGTGGTAAGCCTTGCTGAAGGCGATCCGGAAACGCTCCCGAGACTTGGCTTCGCGTTCCTGCCACTTCCGGGTCGCCAGGTCGCTGGCCGCGATCAGGCTGTGGATATCGGGCTTCTTGCCCTTTTTCAGGAGCTTCAACAGCTTCTCGACCGCTCTCATCTCTGGCGAGAGGGATTCCACGGTCTTCAGTTTCTTGGGAAATTTCTTGCGGCGTGAGGACATGGAGGGCTCCAACGTCAAACGTTTGACGATTGCGGCTGGTCATCCCGGCCGGGCGAATACTTCCTGATGCCGCTGGTGTGGGCGGCCAGGCGCTGGCCTTCCCAGGCCAGCAGATCGCGCAGCCGATAGCGCACCAGGGCGCTGGCCTTGACGAAGGCGGGGCCGCCGCCCTCGACGCGCCACTTCTGCAGGGCCTTGACGCTGCATCCGAGGAATTCGGCGGCCTGCGCCTCGGTCATGCGGGGATAGGTCTCGATGTGCAGCGCCATCTCGACCGGGGAAAGCTGGGCCTCGGACCACGAGGACAGCCATTCCAGGAACCGCTGGGTGCGGACCGGGAAGGCGAAGGGCCGGGGCGAACCCGATGGCGGGGACTTGGAGGAGGAAGGCATTTCGGCACCTCTGCAATGCGAAGTGCCTATCCATCTACACCACGGTTTTCTCCCTGCTCACTCCGTATCTGCGGGTGGGGGGAGTCTCAGCGGGACCGCACCCGGTATTCGTCGACGACAGCCTGCGCCCATGGCGGCAGCGGCAGTTCGGGAATCGGTGCGGGAGCGAGGCCGGGGATGTCCGGCAGACGCCAGATGTGATCGGCGGACACCAGAACCTCGGTGCGGGAATGGCTGGATTTGCCGGTCAGGTAATGCTGGAGGGACAGTGCCATGGCGACGAGCTGCGGCAGCCTGTCGGCGACGAACTGCGCGCAGGTCTCGCCGCCGGACTGCTCCAGCTTCCACTTCACGGCCATGCCGATATAAGCCGCGCACAAATGGGCGACGGCCCGGCGCTTCGCCCAGGCGCGCTGAAGGGTGTTGGTGTTGCGCAGCATCTTGGGGCTGCCGGCACTCTGGGAGACGAGGTGGATCGCCTTGCTGACGCTGGCGCCGCCCTTTTCCACACCGGCGGCCTCCATCCGGGCCATCAGCAAGGTCAGATGGCCGACGGCGAACAGGTGGCGCCCCAGGCCGGGCAGACCGCGGTAGTGCTCCAGGGCCTGGCAGTCGATCAGCCGCCGCAGCCCGCCCAAGTCCTCGACCCGCTTGCGTTGCTGGTCCAAGCGTTCGGCTGGTGCCTTCCCCTGATCCTCCAACTCGAACAGCCTTTCGGCGGCCAGGGTCAGGAGATAGCCGCGCCGCCCGAGAAAAGCCGAGTCCTCTTCATCGTCGGGAAAAACAATGTGGGCCAGGATGTGCTCCAGCACAGTGGCGCGGTCATCGGCCGCGACGTCCTCGACCGAGTCAATGGTCAGGCCGAGATCGACGATCCTGGGACGGGTGCTGGCGGGCGGCATGGGGCATTGTCCCGCCCCCTGCTGCCGCCCACCATCGAACCCACATCAACCTATTCCGCAGCCTGAGCCGCGGATTCCGAACCAGGATCGGAGCCGCCCAACCCCAGGCTGGCCGCAACCCGTTCGCCAACGATGTTGGCGGCGGTTCGCATGGGGTTGTGGTCGCGCTCGACATAACGGCCGGTCATGGCCAGGGTCTTGTGACCAAGCAGGTCGCGGATGATGAAGGCGTTGAACCCGGCCTGCCCGCCATAGGTGCCCACCGTGTGGCGGAAGTCATGCAGCCGCACGTCGTCCATTTCGGCGAGCTTGCGGATGCGGGCCCAGGCGTGCTCCAGGGTGAATTTCGGCAGATGGCCGTCACCCGCCTGCCGAGGCAGCACCCAGGCGCCACCGCTCGGCAGGCTCCGCAGCACGCCCAAGGCGGCATCGGACAAGGCCACCTTGCGGGCGCCGGCCTTGGCGTCGGGCAAGTGGATGATCCCCGCCGCCATGTCGATCCAATCCCATTTGAGGCCGATCACCTCACCCAGGCGGCAGCCGGTCAGGGCAAGCAAGCGGATGGCCGCCAGCACGGTCGCCTGCTCGGTGCCGTTCTCCTCGATTTGCGCCAAGGCTTCGCCCAGCCGCTTCATCTCGGCGTCCGACAGGAAGCGTTCGCGCTTCTGTTCGGCATAGCGGCGGACATGGCGCACCGGATTGGACCCGTCCGGGCGCAGGCCCCAGGCTTCGGCCAGGTTGAACATCTTCGACAGCAGGGCCAGGGCGCGGTTCGCCTCGTAGGGCGTGGCCCGCATGCCGTGGTGGACGTCCAGGATGTCGGCGCGGGTGACGGCCGCCACCTTGTCGCGGCCGAGGGCCGGCTTGATGCGATTCTCGATCAGCCGCTCATCCTGCTTGGCGCTCGACGGCTTCTTGTGGACCCAGGCGTATTCCCGCATGTAGCGGTCGCCGAGGTCTGCCATGGTGGCCGCCTTGCGCCGATCCTGGCGGTCCTGGCTGGGGTCGCCGCCCCGGATGACTTCGGCCAGCCATTCGCGGGCGATGTCGCGGGCCTGATCTACGGTCACCACGCCATGCTGGCCGATGGTCGGGCGCCGCTGCCGCCCGTCGCGGGTGCGGTAGAACAGCACATAGACCTTCTTGCCGGTCGGCGTGACCTTGCAGCCGAAGCCGCGCACGTCGCTGTCATGGAGGACGTATTCGTCGGCCTCCGGCTGCGCCTGGTCGATCAGCCGCTTCGTCAGGCGGATATGGGAGCGGCTCATGGACGGCCTCGGCCAGGTAGCACATAGGTAGCAGACGATGTCGAAGGCCAGCATATCCAGGCGGATGCCGGGGACAACGACAATCGCTGCAACATATTGATTTTTATTGGTTTATGGGAATGGGGAGGGTTCTGGCGGAAGCCAGGGAGGGAGGACGGGACTCGACTCAAAATCTGTTGGCCGCAAGGTCGTGCTGGTTCGAGTCCGGCCTGGGGCACCAATCTTTTCAAGCACTTACGGCAATGCGGCGAAGCGCCCATCCGGCGACGGGTGAAGCTCGGCCGATTCCCCCCCCACCTGTCCCTCGTCGTGGCCTGAAGGCGGCGGAATGGCAGTGACATGGCGGCGGTCATGACCGAGCTGCATTTGCAGCTGGAGGATGCTCCGGTTGGCCAGTGCTGACGATGCCCTCTACAGCGCCAAGCGCCACCGCCGCGACCCGCGATAGCCGGCTCGATCGGTTCGTGACCATACGAGGGCGGTAGGAGTCGCATGGCCGGTAGAACGACTACGCCATCGCGGTGGCGACCGGCTCCCTTTGGCGGCAGCGCTCGGGCGGGAAGGCCGCCGTTACGGTGGTGCCCTCACCGGGGGTGCTGGTGACATCGAGCCGGCCGCCATGGGCCTTGGTCAGGGCCACCGCCAGCGGCAGTCCGAGCCCGACTCCTTCCCGTCCGCGGGTAAAGGCGGTCTCCACCCGGCAGTACTTGGTCAAGGCTCGCTCGATGCCTTTGGCATCCATACCGACTCCGGTATCCGTCACCGTGAAGTTGGCACCGTCCGGGCCGGCGGTGGCGCTGAGGCGCACTCTGCCGCCCGCCGGCGTGTATTTGATGGCGTTGGTCAACAGGTTGAGCAGAATCTGGCGTACACGCAGCGGATCGGCGCGCAGAGTGGTGAAGGTGGGCGCCACCATGGCTTCCACCGTGACTCCCCTCTCGACGCCTTGGGGCGCGATCAGGCGGAGCACCGAGCCCACCAGATCGGCGACGGCCAACTCCTCCTCCTGCAGTTCCAGCATCCCTGCCTCGATGCGCGAGATGTCGAGGATGTCATCGATCAGCAGCAGGAGATAGCGCCCTGAACCCAGGATATCCTTGATGTAGCCTTGGTATTTCGGATTGTCCGGCCCAAGCGCCTGCTGGTCGATGGCGTCGGCGAAGCCGATGATGGCGTTTAGTGGTGTCCGCAGTTCGTGGCTCATATTGGCCAGTGCGTCGGATTTCTCACGGCTGGCGATTTCGGCCCGTAGCTTGTCGGCGGCCAGCCGCTCGCCGACCATCAGGGTGAAGGCCAGCGTCCAGCCGATGACGAAGACCAATTGTTCGAGCACGACGAGGGCGTTGATCGTGGTGGTGGAGAGGATGTCGTTGGCATCGGTCTGACGCAGCGACATCACCGCGCAGAGCAGGAACGAGATTGCCAGGAAGCCGGCCATGGACGCCGCCACCAGATGGGAGCGGATACGGCTGTCGGCGTATTCGGTCATCAACATCCGCAGGACGGCGAGCATGACCGATGCGTAGAAACACAGATAAGTGAACAGCCGTACGGCGTAGGATGGCACCACATAGGTGAAGTAGGTGTACTCGCAGCAATAGGCCACGACCAGGGCTGCCAACAGGGTTGGGCGGGAACGCTTGCCGAGGAACTCGGCCATGCCGTGCAGGACCAGCACATAGCCGATGCAGATCAGGGTGTTGGTCACGACGAACGAGACAAAGGGCGGCAGCGATGCCCTTAGGGCGATGCCGGTAAAACCGAGCAGCAGCAGGGTATTGGACGCAGCAATGGAACGGATGCCGCGCATGGGCCGGTGCCCCGAATAAAGGAACCAGACGAAGGCGCTCGCCATGGCCGAGACCCCGATCAGAGCGACGAATAGAGTGGTGTTGTCCAGGGGCATTCGGGCACCGTCTCCAAAGGCACGTCCATAACATAGCGAGGCCACAGACCAGCGAAAAGTGGGCACATTCAGCGGCCGGAAAATCCCTTTGCGAACAGCGGGGGTTGGCGCTATAAGAAGCGCCTCGCAGGCACCGGAGTGTAGCTCAGCCTGGTAGAGCACTAGCTTCGGGAGCTAGGGGCCGGAGGTTCGAATCCTCTCACTCCGACCATTGCAAAAGCCAGTCAATCCGGTGGGTTGACTGGCTTTTTCATAACTGGGGCACCCCACGGGCGGTCAGTACGCGCCGCGAGTGGCGAGCATGCCGGCGAAGTGCGGATGTCGTTTTCGGAGCGGTCGAGCGCTCAGCAATTCCCACCAGACGACGTCGACGGCCGCTTGAGCACAAGCGGCGAGAACACATCAATATCCGGGGGCACCTTGATCAGGCCTCACCGGCTCGCAAATGGCTGACAAATTCAACCCGATGCAAGTCATTGCCCCCGGCCCGGACTTTACCCCCAGTTACCGCGACACGTGGACGGTGTCCTAGCCGGCAGACCTTACCTTGGGGCCACCGCCCGGCTTCGCCTTCCAGCGCGCCTTGGCATTGGGCTTGTCTCCGTGGGGCTTTCCCGCATGGTGGGGAGGCTTGGGCGGGCGGGGAGCGTGGGGCTCGCCCTCGGCGTGGGGCGGCTTGTCCAGCGGTTCGATGCGGATGTCGTTGCGCTCGACCCGGGCGACCGAGGCCATGAACCGCTCGGCGGCGGAGGCCTCGATTTCGAACTTGGTCTCATGTTCGAAGATGCGGATGGCGCCGATCTCCGGCTTGGTGATCTTGCCCTGACGACAGATCAGCGGGATCAGCCAGCGCGGATCGGCGTTCTTCAGCCGGCCGACATTGAGCCGGAACCACACGCTTCCGCCGGGCAGCTCCTTGCCCTTGCCGCCCCTCGGCCCGCGCGGCTCGCCGGCGTCGCGCGGTTGACGCGGCTCGACCGAACCGGCGCCGGGGTCGAACACCTCCTCGGCGGCGGGCAAATGCGAGCGGTACATCCGCACCAACGCGGCGGCGATATCCTCGGGCGAGCGTTCCGCCAGCAGGGCCTTGGCCATGGCAAGATCGTCCTCGCCGAGATCCTCGGTGACGAACGGGCTTTGCAGCAGCCGCTCCTGATCGAGCCGACGGATGTCGTCGGCCGAGGGGGCGCCGCTCCACACGGCGTGGACGCCGGCCGATTGCAGCAGCATCTCGGCCTTGCGGCGACGCGACAGCAGCACCAGCAGCACACTGACGCCCTTGCGGCCGGCGCGGCCGGTGCGGCCGCTGCGATGCTGCAGGGTCTGGGCGTTCTGCGGCAGCTCGGCATGGATGACGAGGCCGATATTGGGCAGATCGATGCCGCGCGCCGCCACGTCGGTGGCGACGCAGACTCGCGCCCGGCCGTCGCGCAACGCCTGCAACGCCTGATTACGATCGTGCTGGCTCAGCTCGCCCGACAACGAGACGGTGGCGAAGCCGCGTTCGAGCAGGATGGCCTGGAGATGCCGCACCGCCTCGCGGGTGTTGCAGAACACCAGGGCGCCGGGGGATTCAACGAACCGCAGCACGTTGACCACCGCGTGCTCGATCTCGTTGGGGGCGACGCGGACGGCGCGGGATTCGATGTCGGCATGGCCCTGCTGCCCAGCGGAAACGGCGATGCGCCAGGCATCGCGCTGGTAGCGCTTGGCCATGGCGACGATGTCCTTCGGCAGCGTTGCCGAGAACAGCAGGGTGCGGCGCTCCTGCGGTGTCGCTTCCAGGATAAATTCCAGGTCCTCGCGGAAGCCGAGGTCGAGCATCTCGTCGGCTTCGTCGAGCACCACCAGCTTGAGATTGTTGATCCTCAGGCCGCCCCGTTCGAGATGGTCGCGCAGCCGGCCGGGGGTGCCGACCACGATGTGGGCCCCCCTGGCCAGCAACCGCTGCTCGGCACGGGGATCCATGCCGCCGACGCAGGACACCACCCGTCCGCCGGCATGCTGGTAGAGCCAGCTCAGCTCGCGATGCACCTGCAGCGCCAGCTCGCGGGTGGGGGCGACGATGAGGGCGAGCGGATCGGTCGCCGGCTCCAGCATGCCACCGTCGCCGAGCAGGGTGCTGGCCATGGCCAGCCCATAGGCCACCGTCTTGCCCGAGCCGGTCTGGGCCGACACCAGAAGGTCGCGGTCCTTCGCCCCGGGCTCCATGACCGCCGTCTGGACGGAGGTGGCCTCGGTGAAGTCGCGCTCGCTCAGCGCCTTGGTGAGCGGATGATCAGCCGGAAAAAAATCCATGTCGGTGGCAATGCTTTCTTGCGATTGAGGGTCGGGCCCGCGCCGGGACAGTGAGGGAAGAAAACCTTCCGGCGTCAGCGGCGGCCTGGATGGATGCGGTGAGATAGCACGTCAGACGGCGAGATGGAACGAGGTGTTGTCGATGGCCGTGGTGTCCACCGTCACCTGGGCGACCTGCTGCGAGTTGGCGGTGGTGGCGTTGGCGAGGTCGGTGGAGTACCAGATATTCGCCCCGCCGCTGCCGTTGTCGATGGCGACGATGCCGGCTCCGGTGCCGAAACTCTGCGTCGTTCCGGACATGGCGTGCAGGGAATTGGTATCCTCGGCGTAACTGCCCGCCGCCAGGGTGCCTGTCGTCCCCAGGCTGAAATCACTGTTGCCCAGGATGAACGTGTCGCCGGAAAAGTCGGTGATCACCGCCGTTCCCGTCGGCGACAGCTGGAAGCTGTCGGCGCCGCCGCTGCCGGTGATGTAATTGGTTCCGGTGCTGCAGGTGATGGTGTCGTCGAGATGGGTGCCGGTGACGCCGGTGAAGGTGCCAGTCAGGGTGTCGGTGTCGGACAGCGACCATGGATCGCCGACGGTGATGGTGCCGGTACCCAGCGTGATCTCGATGCCGCGTACCGCGGTCGCGTGGTAGTCGTAGTAATTGACGTACTCGCTGCCGCCGCCGCCCGTAACCGCGTCGGCCCCCTTGCCGGGGCTGAACCAATCATTGCCAGCGGTGCCGGTCAGCGCGTCGTTGAACGCGGAGCCCTCCAGGGCAGCGAAGCTGTTGGCGGTCCAGCTGTCGGTGTCGCCCACGCCGTCGGTGGCGGATCCTGTCGTCAGGTTGGCGGTCACGGCGCCGGGGGAGTGGTAATAGGACACGGTGAAGTTGCCGCCGTTCTGAATGAAAGTGTCATTCCCGGCGCCGCCCTCCAGCCATCCGGCCCCCGTGGTTCCCTCAATGGTGTCGTTGAAGTCGGAGCCCATCACGCCCATGACGCCGCTGATGGTATCGGTGGCACTGTCATGGGTGGCCGTTCCGGTGGTCAAATTGACGCTGACTCCGGCGAGCGCGTCGCCGTAGCCGACGGTGTCGCTGCCCGAGCCGTTGATGGTATTATTACCACCACGTCCCATGAAGACGCTTTGGCTGGCCCCGCCGGTGAGGATGTCGTCGCCGCTGCCGCCCTCGATGCCGCTGACCCCGGTCAGGGTGACGGTGGTGCCGTCGACCACCGCCGTTCCCGTGGTCATGTTCGCCACCACCGCCACGGTGGATTTGGCGAACGACACCATGTTGTCTGAGCCGGCGCCGCCATCGACAGCGGTCACGCCCGGAACCCAGACCAGCATGTCCGCGCCGCCGCCGCCCTCCAGGATGGTGTCGCCGGCTTTGCCCAGCACGATGTCGTCGCCGCTGGTCTGGCTGCCCGCCGCCACCAGCGCATCGGGGGAACTCCAGTTGGCGTCTTTGAGGGACTCGACGCCGGTGAGGGCGATGGTGTGGCCGCCGATGGTGGTCAATTCCACTGTGCTGCCGTTCCACGACATGTCGCGGACCACGTAGTTCACCGTGTGGCCGGTGATGTCGAGCGTCGCGGTATCGGTCCCGGTGGCATCGTTGACCGTCAGATCGGCGCCGGGGAGCGCCGTCAGCACATAAGTGTCATCGCCGGCGCCGCCGGTCAGCGTTCCCGCCGCCGTCGCTGCACTCATGAGGGTGTCGGCATAGGCGGAGCCGGTCACCGATTCGATGCCGCTCAGGGTGTCGGTGTAGCCGCCATGGGTGGTAACGCCGGCACCGAGGTTGACCAGCACCCCCGCGCTCTCTGCCGCGTATGAGACGGTATCCGTGCCGCCGCCGCCGGTAACGATGTCGTTGCCGTCACCGCCCGCGATGGTGTCGGCCCCCGCACCTCCGACGAGACTGTCGTTGCCGCTCGTGCCGGTGATGTCGAACTGCAGGTCTGCGGCGGCAACGGGAGCGGTACTGCCAATGACATAGCCGCCATCCGTCACGATGTCGGTCGTCGTGCCTGTCACATAAATATAGAAGGCCTGGTCGGTACTGGCATAGAAGCCGTCGCCAACCACACCGCCGCCGGCAAGTGTCGCTTGCCCGGCGTTGTAGTTTACCACCGAGGCAAAGCTCGACGCGTCGACCTGCGCCCCGCTCAGGGAGATCTTGAGCTGGTCGGTGCCCGTCACGAAGTCGGTTATGGTGTCGCGGCTTGCCAATGCGTCGAGCGACTGCGAGGGAGACGTGTAGCTGAACACATCGCCGCCGATGCCGCCGGTCAGCGTGTCGGCGCCGATGCCGCCGATGATGGTGTCGTTGCCGCCGCCGCCGTCGATGGTGTCGTTGCCGCTGCCGCCATCGGCCGCATCGGCGCCGCTGCCGGCCTCCAGCAGGTCGGCGCCGCCGCCGCCGATCAGGGTGTTTCCATTGGCCGAGAGATCCTGGATGACGTCGTCGGTGGCGCCGCCGGTGGCGGTTTTGCCGCTCGTTGTTCCGGCGAAGACCAACAGGTTGGCGCCCGCCGCACCGGTCAAGCCGCCGGTATCATCGGTCATCGAGGCGAGGGAGCCGGTGGCCCAGGTGATACTGAAGTTGGCGATGGCCGGATTGTCGCCGCCGAAGGTGATACTGCCGGTATAGGAGCTGTCGCGCCCCACCATGACCGTGGCCGACGACATGCGATAGGCACCCGGCGCGGCGTAGATCGAGGTCAAGGTGTCGCCATCGGCTACCGAGAAGTCGGTGATGACGTCGTTGCCGGCGACGGGATGTTCGAGCACGAAGGTGTCGGCCCCCAGCCCGCCGGTCATGGTGTCGTTGCCGGCCTCGCCCTCGATGGTGTCGCCACCGCTGCCGCCGTCGAGCGAGTCGTTGCCGGCGCCGCCCTGAAGCGCATCCGCCTGCGGCGTGGCGACGATGATGTCGTTGCCGGCAGTGCCCGAGATGCTGAGGGGATGGGTGTAGCTGGAATAGTCGGCATTGGACTCGCCGGTGAGGATGGCGGGCAGCGGCTGCACCGTTACGGTGACGTCGTGCGTGGCGGCGCCGCCCTGGCCGTCGGAAACCACCAGCGTGAAGGCATCCGCTCCGGTGTAGCCGGCATCGGGGGTGTAGGTCCAGTCGAGCCCGGACACCGTGACGGTGCCGTGGGTCGGCGCGCCCGCCGCCGCCACCGCCATAGCCAGGGTATCGCCGTCGACGTCGGAGGCCGAGACCGACTTCACCTGCGCCATGTCGAGAAAAGTGGTGACGGCGGCGTTCGGTACGGCCACCGGATCGTGGTTCGGCGGTGGCGGTGGCGGTGGCG
>CAJANL010000054.1 GCA_903941105.1 uncultured Rhodospirillaceae bacterium | reverse complement strand
TGCGATCCCCCAAGAACGTCTCGCTCAAAGGAATCACAATCCCGGCACCACCGCACGCCACAAACGCGGCCGCGCAGAAATGTGTGCATTCTTTAGCGCGAAGGCGGGGGTCCATGTTGGGGCAAGGACCGGCGTTTGCCCCCATATGCTGTGCTGCCGGACGCATGGATTCCCGCCTCCGCGGGAATGACGAAAGGAAAGTTGAGTTTTTCCGCACCCCGCTAACGCACCACCTGCCACGACCCGTCCGGCTGCATGCAGGCGGTGCCGTAGCCGCCCTGGGCCATGCCGCCGACGATCACCGTGGACTGGTATTCGCGGCAATAGCGGCCCCAATTGTCGGTGTAGGCCGGCGACATGGGCATGGCCTGCATGGGCGGCGGCATGACATAGAGGGTGCGGGGCGGCAGGGTGCGATAGATCACCATCGGTGGGCCGAACGAGGAGCCGTGGTGGCTGTGTCGGTTGTGCCGGTGATGCCGTCCCCAATCGTCGTCGCGGTAGCGCCAGTCGGCCTGCGCCGGCAGCGCGGTGAGGATGGTCGCGAATATCGCCGCGACTGCGAGCACCCTGTTCACGGGATCGCCTCCCTGGCAAAGCCCGGCGGGACACTTCCCGCCGGCCTGCACAGTGAGCACCCGGATTGTGGCGCAAGTTTGGAAGGCTATCCGTTCACGTCGATGACAAGTCGTCCGCGCACCTCGCCCTTGAGGATTTTCGCCGCCAGTTCGGGCAGCTCGGCCAGCCTGGCTTCGCTGGTCATGGCGTCGAGTTGGTCCATGGGCATGATCTCGGTCAGGCGCTTCCAGGCGGCGAGGCGGCGCGGCTTGGGGCACAGGGCCGAATCGATGCCGAGCAGCGCCACGCCGCGCAGCAGCAGCGGCAGCACGGTGGCGGTGAACTCGACGCCACCGGCATTGCCGCAGGACGCGATGCCCGCCCGCATCCGCATGGAGGCCATCAGGTTGGCGATGGTGGCGCCGCCGACGCTGTCGATGGCGCCGGCCCAGCGTTCGGCCAGCAGCGGCTTGGCCGGCGGCTGCGACACTTCGGCGCGGTCGACGATGGCGGTGGCGCCCAGCCCGCGCAGGTAGTCGTGCTGGCTGGCCCGCCCGGTGGAGGCCGCCACCCGGTAGCCCAGCCTGGACAACAGCACCACCGCGACGCTGCCGAGCCCGCCGGCGGCACCGGTGACCAGCACCTCGCCCTCGGCGGCGGGGGTGAGGCCGTACTCTTCGAGGGCCATGATGGCCAGCATGGCGGTGAAGCCGGCGGTGCCCACCGCCATGGCGCGGCGGGCGGAGAGTCCGGCCGGCAGCGGCACCAGCCACTCCGCCTTGACGCGCGCCTTCTGAGCGAAGCCGCCCCAATGGGTCTCGCCCACCCGCCAGCCGGTCAGCAACACTTTGTCGCCGGGTTGGTAGTCCGGCGAGGCCGAGCGTTCCACCGTGCCGGCGAAGTCGATGCCGGGGATATGGGGATACTTGCGCACCAGCCGGCCGAGGCCGTTGATGATCAGGCCGTCCTTGTAGTTCAGCGTGCTGTAGTCGATGCGGACGGTGACGTCGCCCTCGGGCAACTGGTCCTCGGCGAGGCGGCGGAGGGAGGCCCGCACCTTGCCGTCGGTCTCGTCCAGCATCAGGGCGGTGAAATCGGTCTCAGCCATGACGATACCGTCTCCTCGATTGATGTGCTCCGCCACTGTACCAGCGCGGTCGCCTCGACAGAAGCGGGCCGCCGCGTTAGAATTGCCCCATCATGAAAAAGCCCCCTGCCGATCGTGGCCGTCCCGGCCGCTTCAGCGCGAATTCCGACGGCCCGGCCCGTCGCGTGACGGTCCACACCACCGCCACCGGCATCGAGGTCCGCGACGAGATGGGGCTGCTGGTCACCTCATGGCAGACCGCCGACCTGCGAACCGATGGCACCCTGCCGGGGGGTGGTGTGCGTTTGCGCTGCGTCGCCGAGGCGGGGGCGCGGCTGGAGGTCATCGAAGCCGCTTCCGCAGGGGGGGAAGCGGCGCCCGGCGCCGGGGCGATGCCTTTCTGGTCCCGCTCGTGGGTCCAGGCGGTTGCGGTGACGCTCTTGGGCCTGGGGATCGTCTCGATACCATTCCTGCTGCGGCCGACGGATCTTGTTCCACAATCGGCTCCCTCCGCCGCCGCGCTGCACGCCTGCCACGGTCCGGCCGGCGAGGCTGCGCTGGCCGGCCTCGTCGCCCGCCTGACCGTCGGCCTGTCGGCCGAGCGCCGCGCCCGGGCGGTTGCCGTGGTGGATTCGCCGTCGAACGAGGTGATCGCACTGGCGGATGGCACGGTGATGTTGCCGGTGGGGTTCTTGAGGTCGGCGCGCGGTGCCGACGAGGTGGCGGAAGCCCTGGCCCGCGTCCTGGCCGGGGACGACGCCGCCGCTCAGTTGCGTCAAGCCGGCATCGGCACCAACCGACCGCCTGCCCTGCGTGAGGCCGAGTGGCAGGCGCTGCTGCGCATCTGCCGCTAAAGCGTGATGCCCTAACAGGGTGCGGAAAAACTCAACTTTCCTTTCGTCATTCCCGCGAAGGCGGGAATCCATGCGTCCTGCAGCACAGCATATGGGGGCAAATGCCAGCCCTTGCCCCAACATGGGTGACGAGATGAAGGGCGGCGGGAAGAGTTT
>CAJANL010000053.1 GCA_903941105.1 uncultured Rhodospirillaceae bacterium | reverse complement strand
TAGGCGGTGAAGGTGGCGCCGCCGGTCTCGGCCAGGATCTTGGTGATCGCAGCGGTCAGCGAGGTCTTGCCATGGTCGACGTGACCGATGGTGCCCACGTTGCAATGCGGCTTGTTGCGCTCGAATTTGGCCTTACCCATCGTCTTATGCTCCGTCGTCGAAATGCTTTATTGATCAGCCGGCCAACTTGGCTCGGATTTCTTCCGACACGTTGGCCGGAACTTCCGAGTAGTGGTCGAAGTGCATGCTGTACTGCGCGCGGCCTTGTGACATCGAGCGCAGGGTATTGACGTAACCGAACATGTTGGCCAGCGGCACCATGGCGTTGATCACGCGGGCGTTGCCGCGCTGGTCCATGCCGTTGACCTGGCCGCGCCGGCTGTTCAAGTCGCCGATGACATCGCCCATGTAGTCTTCCGGCGTCACCACCTCGACCCGCATCATCGGTTCGAGCAGCTTGGGGCCGGCCTTGACGATGCCTTCGCGGAAGGCGGCACGGGCGGCGATTTCGAAGGCCAGCACCGAGGAGTCCACGTCGTGGTAGGCGCCGTCGATCAGGGTCGCCGCGAAGTCGATCAGCGGGAAGCCGGCGAGCACGCCGTTCTCCTTGGCGCTCTTCAGGCCCTTCTCGACGCCGGGGACATATTCCTTGGGCACCGAGCCGCCGACCACCTTGTTGGTGAAGACGAAGCCGGAACCGGTCTCACCCGGCTCGAAGCGGATCTTGACGCGGGCGAACTGGCCCGAACCGCCGGTCTGCTTCTTGTGGGTGTAGTCGCAGTCGTAGGACTTGGAGATGGTCTCGCGATAGGCCACCTGCGGCGCGCCCACATTGGCCTCGACCTTGAACTCGCGCTTCATGCGGTCGACGAGGATTTCCAGATGGAGCTCGCCCATGCCCTTGATCACCGTCTGACCCGACTCCTGGTCGGTGGTGACGCGGAACGAGGGGTCTTCGGCGGCCAGCCGGGCCAGCGCCATGCCCATCTTCTCCTGATCGGCCTTCGACTTGGGCTCGACGGCCACCTCGATGACCGGCTCGGGGAATTCCATGCGTTCGAGCACCACTTGGTTGGCCGCCATGCTGTCGCACAGGGTGTCACCGGTGGTGGTGTCCTTGAGTCCGGCGAAGGCGACGATGTCGCCGGCGCGGGCTTCCTTGATTTCCTCGCGGGAGTTGGCGTGCATCAGCAGCATGCGGCCGACGCGCTCGCGCTTGTCCTTGACCGTGTTCTGGATGTACGAGCCGGCCTCGACCACGCCGGAATAGATGCGCACGAAGGTCAGCGATCCGACGAAGGGGTCGTTCATGATCTTGAACGCCAGCCCGGCGAAGGGCTCGTCGTCGGTGGCGTGCTTGGCGATCTCGTCTTCGGTACCGTACTTGACGCCTTTGATGGCGGGAATGTCGATGGGCGCCGGCAGATAGTCGATAACGGCGTCCAGCAGCGGCTGCACACCCTTATTCTTGAAGGCCGATCCGCACAGCACGGGAACGAAGGTCTGCGCGATGGTGCCCTTACGGATGCACTTTTTCAGCACCTCGATGGAAGGCTCCTCGCCGGCCAGGTACATCTCCATCGCCGCGTCGTCCATCTCGACCGCGGTCTCGATGAGCTGGTGGCGGTATTCGGCGGTCTTCGCGACCAGATCGGCGGGAATGGGCGCGTCCTCGAACTCGGCGCCCAGGCTCTCGTCCTTCCAGATCACGGCGCAATTGCGCAACACATCGACCAAGCCGATGTAGTTGCTCTCTTCGCCGATGGGCAGATGCAGGACCAGCGGGCGGGCGCCCAGGCGATCCACGATCATGTCGACGCAACGATAGAAGTTGGCCCCGATGCGATCCATCTTGTTGACAAAGCAGATGCGCGGCACGCCGTACTTGTCGGCCTGACGCCACACCGTCTCGGACTGCGGCTCGACGCCGGCCACCGAGTCGAACACCGTCACCGCGCCATCGAGCACTCGCAGGCTGCGCTCGACTTCGATGGTAAAGTCGACGTGGCCGGGAGTGTCGATGATATTGACGCGATGGTCGCGCCAGAAAGCGGTGGTGGCGGCAGAGGTAATGGTGATCCCGCGTTCCTGCTCCTGCTCCATCCAGTCCATGGTCGCGGTGCCTTCATGCACCTCGCCAATCTTATAGGACTTCCCCGTGTAATAGAGGATACGCTCGGTCGTCGTGGTCTTACCGGCATCGATGTGAGCCATGATGCCGATATTGCGATAGCGATCGAGTGGAGTGGTTCGGGCCATCATCTTGTACCGAAGCTAAGGTTACCAGCGATAGTGCGAGAACGCCTTGTTGGCCTCCGCCATGCGATGCGTGTCTTCACGCTTCTTCACGGAGGCGCCGCGGTTATTGGCGGCGTCCAGCAACTCACCCGACAGGCGGTCGATCATGGTGGTCTCCGACCGCTTGCGCGAGTAGTCGATCAACCAGCGGATGGCCAGTGCCTGACGGCGCTCGGTGCGAACCTCGACCGGCACCTGATAGGTGGCGCCGCCGACGCGGCGCGAGCGGACTTCGAGAGCCGGCTTGACGTTGTCCAGCGCCTCGTGGAACACCCGGATCGGCTCCTGGCCGGTCTTGGCCTGGATCTTTTCGAGGGCGCCATAGACGATGGCCTCGGCCGCCGACTTCTTGCCGTCGAGCATCAGGCAGTTCATGAACTTGGTTACGACGGTGTCACCGAACTTGGCGTCGGGAATGACTTCGCGCTTAACAGCGGCGTGACGACGGGACATATCTCAGGACTCCTTACTTCGGACGCTTCGCGCCGTACTTCGAACGACGCTGGCGGCGGTCCTTCACACCCTGGGTATCGAGGGTGCCACGGATGATGTGATAGCGGACGCCGGGAAGATCCTTGACGCGACCGCCGCGGATCATCACCACCGAGTGCTCCTGAAGGTTATGACCTTCACCGGGAATGTAGCTGGTGACTTCGAAGCCGTTGGTCAGGCGCACACGGGCGACCTTACGAAGGGCCGAGTTCGGCTTCTTCGGGGTCGTGGTGTACACGCGGGTGCACACACCACGCTTCTGGGGACAGGCCTCCAGAGCCGGGACCTTGTTGCGCGCCGACTCAGGCTGACGCGGCTTACGGATTAACTGATTAATCGTCGGCATTAAGTCTCTTCCTTCGCACGAACTGCGGCTTACCCAAGGAAAAAGGCCGCCGGTGGCTGCGCCACAGGGGCTCTATTCGGATTTCGGTCGCCGACCCGTTCGGCGTTTCGAATTGTTGTCTCGATAGCCAGGGCTGCAGCGCTCAGAGTACACCCCTGAGCCACCCGTTCCCCGAGAAGGCCCGCATCCTATGTATCCCCAGCCGCCCCGTCAAGAGAAAGAAGCGGCCGGCGGGCGCCATCGGTACGCAACCGGAATCAGCGGGGCGACCCGGCACGGACGCGCCTACCCCGCCGCCAACTTGGGGATGGTGAAACGGAAGGTGCTGCCACGGCCGACTTCGCTTTCGACCCAGATCCGCCCGCCGTGGCGTTCGACCACGCGCTTGCAGATGGCCAGGCCGATGCCGGTACCGGAGTAGCGGTCGCGGGGGTGCAGCCGCTTGAACACATCGAAGACCTGGGCATAATATTGCGGCTCGATGCCGATGCCGTTGTCGCGGACGAAGAAGACCCAGGCGTCACCGCCATCCTCGCACCCGATCTCAACCTCGGGACGGCTGTCCTCGCGGCGGTATTTTAGGGCGTTGCCGACCAGATTCTGGAACAGGCTGACCATTTGCGGCCCATCGGCGTCAACCACCGGCATCTGTGCCTTGATCTCGACCACCGCCTGAGCCTCGGAGATGGCATTCTTCAGGGCGGTCAGGGCGGCACTCACCGCCGCCCCCGACTGCATGGGCACCAGGGTGGGGCGGCTCGATCCCAGCCGCGAATAGGCCAGCAGCTCGTTGATGATGGTCTGCAGCCGGCGCACCCCCTCGACGGTATAGCCGATGAAGGCGTCCGCATCGGCATCCAGCCGGCCCTGATAGCGGCGCTGCAGCAACTGGACATAGCTGGAGATGTTACGCAACGGCTCCTTGAGGTCGTGCGAGGCGATGTAGGCAAACTGTTCGAGGTCGGCGTTGGAGCGCTTGAGATCGAGATTGACCTCCGCCAATTCGGCGGCGCTGCGGCGCTCGCCGGCCATCCGCCGCGCCAGCAGCCACGACAGCGCCAAACTGACGCCAAACACCGCCGCCAGCAATATGGCGGTCCGCAGCGACCGCTGGCGCCACTGTTCCATGGCCTCGCTCTCACCCACCGCCACCCACAGCAGGACACCGCGCGGCTCCAGCGTCCGATAGGACACCACCCGCATCACGCCGTCATAGGGCGACACCCCGCGATAGGAGCCGTGCGGTGATTTGGTGGCATGATCCTTGAAAATGGGATTGCCGACCATGTTGCGACCGAGGTCCTCGGTCCGCAGCGGCAGCCGCACCAGGATGGAGCCATCGAGCTTATAGATGCCGATGGCCGGCAACGGGCCGATGCCCAGCGAGTTGTAGAAACGCTTGAAATAGTCCACTTCCACAGTGACGGCGGCGATGCCGAGCGGCTCTCCCCTGCTGCCGAAGATGCGCCGCGCCACGGTGAAGGAATAGCTGCGGGTGGCGTCGTCGAAACGCACCTGGCCGATATAGCTGATGGCCTCCCCCGACAATAGCGCGGTGACGTAATCGCGTTGAACGAAGCTGGTCCCCGCCGGGTGAAAGCCACCGAGGTCGAGCACCACCGCGCCCCGGTTGTCGAGCAGATAGAGATTGCCGATATGGGGCGCCGTCTGCACCATGGCCGAGAGCATGCCGCGCGCCCCCGAGGCGGCCTCGGCAAGCCCCCCCGCCGCCAGGACCCGATCGGCGGCACGCATGGAAAGCAATTCGGCACCATCAATGGTGCGGCTGGCGTGCTCCTCCAGCAGCCGTGCGAAATCCTGGGTCACCAACTCGGTTTGACGCAACGTCTCCGACCGGTCGGCCGACACCACCCAGCCCCCCACCACCACCCCGGCGAGGCAGTAAAAGCCGACCAGCACGCCGAGCAGAAAGCGAGGGCGCAGGAGTCGCCCGGCCAGGGTATCCATGGACATTCCCTGGGGTGGGGAGGGGGCGTTCACCGGAAGTAGTCCTCGGCGGCGATGGCGAAGTTGATCCCCTGGCTCTCGCGGAACTGGAACGTGGTTACCCCAAGCAGATTGCCGGCGACGTCGAACAGCCCCCCCCCGGACGAGCCCGCCGAGATAGGTGCCGTGGTCTGTACATAGCGCACCGCCTTGATGGTGCGCAGTCCCGAGACCAGCCCCTGCCCGAGGGTGGCCTCCAGCCCCCGCGGTGCCCCGATGGAAAAGACGCTTTCGCCAACCTTGAGATCACCGTAGTCGCGCACTCCGGCGACCGGCGTCAGCGGCGCATCATCGCTGCGCAGCAGGCAGCGGTCGGACGCCTCGTCGGCGGCCACCGGCCTGGCCCGAGCCATGCGGCGGCCCTGCTTGATATAGACCACCGCCATATCCACCACCACGTGGCAGTTGGTCAGCAGCGTATTCCCGTCGATGGCCACCGCCGAGCCGGTGCGGGTCCGCAGCGCCTTCAACTCGTCCTCGCCGCGCGCCGCCACCACCACCCAGACGGATGGACCGGCGGCGGCGAAGACCGCCTGGGGGTCGAGCCTGGCCTTGGGAGCGGAACGAAGCAGAGTGGCGGGCAACGGAACCCACCTCGGCAATGAAGCACTCTGGCGGGCCGGCATGGTGACACCGAGGGCGGCAGGCGCCTCGGCCGGCCCCATGCGCTCGGGCGCCTGCCCCGGTACCCAGGCAGCGGCCGCGGCCTCGGCGCGGGCGCGCAGTTCGGCAGCCACCCGGCGCCCGAGTTCGTCGCGCAGGAAGAATGCCTCGGTGCCGCAGGACTTGTAGGGGAAGGCTTCGTCGAACAGGGGATGGCTTTCGTCGCTGGCGCCGCGCCGCGCCGCCACCACCGCCCAGAAATAAGCCTGGGCGCCGTTCTTCTCGATCCAACCGCCGCGGCTGTGGCCATGGGCGAGCCGCAGCTGCGCCCGGCAATTGCCCGCCACCGCCTCGCCGCCATAGAGCGCCGCCGAAGCGGCCGCATCGGCAGACTCCAGCCTTACGGCACGGACCAGCCCCGCCCAACCGGCGCCCTGGGCCAGGGCACGCTCCAGATAGGCATCGGCCCGGCCCGGGTCGGCGGAAACGCCGCGGCCGAACCAGAAGGCATCGAACAGCCGCCGGAGTGCCGCCCCCTGCCCCGCTGCCGCCCGTTCCCACCACGCCACCGCGGCGGCCGGGACATAGCGGGGCGAACCGGCATCGCCCAGGGCGTCCCCCAGCATCAGCGCCGCCAAGGTGTCGCCGCCCACGGCGGCGCTCTCGCATTCGGCCACCCCCGCCTCGGTCACCGGTCGCTGCACGCATGCGGCATGGGCCGGCGACAGGGGCACCAGACCCAGCAGGAGCAACACCGCAGCAATTGGTCGGACCATCATGGGCGTACGATGGCGGAAGCGGGCGGGCGAGGCAAGAGTGTCCCTGCCGAAACGCAACACCCCCGCCTCCTGGCGGAGACGGGGGTGTTCCAATCGTGGAGAGGGAGCAAGGGGACCAGGCCCCTCACCCACCCTGTCCTGCCTATTCCGCCGCCGGCGCCGCCGGGGGCTCCTCGGCCTGGGGAGCCAGGGCGGGGACTTCGCCGCCCTCGGCCACCTGCATGTCGCGATCTCGCTTGGCGGCGATCTCGCGCAGGCGGTTCATGACGGCACCGGTGCCCGCCGGGATCAGGCGGCCGACGATGACGTTCTCCTTGAGGCCCATCAGGGTGTCGACCTTGCCCGAGACCGAGGCCTCGGTCAGCACCCGGGTGGTCTCCTGGAACGAGGCGGCCGAGATGAACGAGTGGGTCTGCAAGCTCGCCTTGGTGATGCCCTGGAGAACCGGGGTACCCGCGGCCGGACGGCCCTGCTCGCGGATCGCCTTGACGTTCTCTGCGTCGAACTCGACGCGGTCGACCTGCTCGCCCACCAGCAGCGTGGTGTCGCCGGCATCGGTGATCTCAACCTTTTGCAGCATCTGGCGAACGATCACCTCGATGTGCTTGTCGTTGATCTTCACGCCCTGCAGACGATAGACCTCCTGGATCTCGTTGATGAGGTATTGCGCCAGCGCCTCGACACCCAGCACCTTGAGAATGTCGTGCGGCACCGGATTGCCGTCCATCAGCGGATCGCCGCGGCGGACGTAGTCGCCTTCCTGCACCGAGATGTGCTTGCCCTTGGGGATGAGATACTCGATGGCGTCGCCGTCCTCGGGCACCACCAGGATGCGGCGCTTGGACTTGTAGTCCTTGCCGAACTCCACCCGGCCGTCCTTCTCCGCGATGATGGCGTGGTCCTTGGGCTTGCGCGCCTCAAACAGTTCGGCCACACGCGGCAGACCGCCGGTGATGTCGCGGGTCTTGGAGGACTCGCGGGGAATGCGGGCCAGCACGTCGCCGGCGTTGACCTTCTGGCCGTTCTCGACCGAAAGGATGGCGTCCACCGACATGAAGTAGCGGGCTTCCAGGCCGTTGGGCAGCACCACTTCCTCGCCCTTGTCGTCGCGCAGGGTGACGCGGGGACGCAGATCGGCGCCGCGCGGCTGCTGCTTCCAGTCGACCACCACCTTGCTGGCGATGCCGGTGGCCTCGTCGACCACCTCACGCACCGAGATGCCCTCGACCAGATCGATATAGTGGGCGACGCCCGCCTTCTCGGTGATGATCGGCAGGGTGTAGGGGTCCCACTCGGCCAGCTTGGTGCCCTTGAGCACCTTGGCGCCGTCCTCGGACAGCAGCTTGGCACCGTAGGGGACACGGTGGCGGGCCCGCTCGCGGCCGTTGGCGTCGATGAGGGCCACTTCGCAGTTGCGGCTCATCATGACGCTGGCACCCGAGGAGTTGACCACGATGTTCTTGTTGAGCACCTGCAGCGTGCCGTCGAAGGAGGCTTCGATGCTCGACTGCTCGGCACCGCGCTGGGCGGCGCCACCGATGTGGAAGGTACGCATGGTCAGCTGGGTGCCGGGCTCGCCGATGGACTGGGCGGCGATGACACCGACCGCCTCGCCGACGTTGACCCGGGTACCGCGCGCCAGATCACGGCCGTAGCAGGCGCCGCAGACGCCCTCTTCGGCCT
The DNA here is from genome assembly GCA_903941105.1 of uncultured Rhodospirillaceae bacterium. Classification (GTDB taxonomy): domain Bacteria; phylum Pseudomonadota; class Alphaproteobacteria; order Rhodospirillales; family Magnetospirillaceae; genus CAJANL01. The sequence continues at coordinate 1,786 of CAJANL010000053.1, read as the reverse complement.
CGCAGGTCAGCACCGAACGGATGCCGACGGTCTCGATGCCGGCAGCCTCGATGCGCTCGACCTCGGACTCGCCGATGATCTCGCCGGCCGGGGCGATGACCAGGCCAGTGGCGGGATCGAGGATGTCGCGCGAAGCCGAGCGGCCGAGGATGCGCTCACCGAGCGACGCGATAACCTCGCCGCCCTCGATCACCGGCGACACGGTCAGGCCGTTGGTGGTGCCGCAGTTCTCCTCGCAGATGATGGCGTCCTGGGCCACGTCCACCAGACGGCGGGTGAGGTAGCCGGAGTTGGCCGTCTTCAGCGCGGTATCGGCCAGACCCTTGCGGGCGCCGTGGGTGGAGTTGAAGTACTCCAGCACGGTGAGGCCTTCCTTGAAGTTCGAGATGATCGGCGTCTCGATGATCTCGCCCGACGGCTTGGCCATCAGGCCGCGCATGCCGGCCAGCTGCTTCATCTGAGCGGCGGAACCACGGGCGCCGGAGTGGGCCATCATATAGATCGAGTTGATGGGCTTGCCGGGAATCTGGCTCGAAATCTGCTTCATCATGGCGTCGGCGACGTCGTCGGTGCACTTGGACCAGGCGTCGACCACCTTGTTGTACTTCTCGCCCTGGGTGATCAGGCCGTCCTGGTACTGCTGCTCGTATTCCTTGACCTTGTCCTCGGTCTCGCCGGTGAGCTTGGTCTTTTCCGGCGGGATGACGAGGTCGTCCTTGCCGAAGGAGATGCCGGCCTTGAAGGCGTGGCTGTAGCCCAGGCCCATGACACGGTCGGCGAAAATCACCGTCTCTTTCTGGCCGCAATGGCGGTAGACCACGTCGATGACGTTCTGGACCTCCTTCTTGGTCAGAAGGCGGTTGATCAGCGAGAACGGCACATTGGGGTGACGCGGCAGCAGCACCGACATCAGCATGCGGCCGGGCGTGGTCTCCAGCACCGTGATGGTCTTGTTGCCGTCCTTGTCGACGCCGTGATAGCGGGCCTTGATCTTGGAATGCAGGGTGACGACCCGCTCGGCCAGCGCTTCCTCGATCTCGGACATGCTGGCAAAAACCGGCAGGCGGTACAGCATGACCTTGCCGGCGGCCAGCCCCTTCTCGACCTCCTCCAGCTTGGTCCAGGCGACACCGGCGCCGGGCTTCTCGGCATTGAACAGGCGCAGGTGGCCACTCTTCAGGCCGGCTTCGAGAGCCTCCCTGGTGGGAACCTTGACCTTACGATGGGCGGTGATCTCGACCCGGGCCAAGCGGCCGAGCAGTCCGTCGAGGTCGGCGACATCGATCTTCGCCGCCGGGTTGGTCGGGCAATAGAAGAAGATCGCGTCGTTGGCCAGGGCGCCCTTCAGCTCGTCGAGGCTGCGGATCTTCATCGCCAGGCCGGGCAGTTCGTCCCGCTCCATGGTGATGTAATAAATGCCGAGCACGATGTCCTGGCTGGGCACGATGATGGGCTTGCCGTTGGCCGGGCTGAGGATGTTGTTGGTGGACATCATCAGCACGCGGGCTTCCAGCTGGGCCTCAAGGCTCAGGGGCACGTGCACGGCCATTTGGTCGCCGTCGAAGTCGGCGTTGAAGGCGGTGCAGACCAGCGGGTGCAGCTGGATGGCCTTGCCCTCGATCAGTACCGGCTCGAACGCCTGGATGCCCAGGCGGTGCAGCGTCGGCGCGCGGTTGAGCAGCACCGGATGGTCGCGGATGATCTCCTCGAGGATCTCGAACACCTCGGGGCTCTCACGCTCCACGATCTTCTTGGCGCGCTTCACCGTCTCGGCAATGCCCAGATC
>CAJANL010000052.1 GCA_903941105.1 uncultured Rhodospirillaceae bacterium | reverse complement strand
CAGGCCCGGTTGTTGGCGAGCAGACGATCGATACCGGGGGCTTCGGTCATGCGAACTCCACGATCTGCTGGTCCACCGCCAGGCTGTCGCCGGCCTTGGCGTGGATTTTCGCCACGGTGGTGTCGCGTTCGGCCTTGAGGATGTTCTCCATCTTCATGGCCTCGACGACGGCGAGCGGCTGGCCGGCCTTGACCTCCTGGCCTTCCTCGACGTCGAGCCGCACCAGCAGGCCTGGCATGGGCGACAGCAGGAACTTGCTCATGTCGGGCGGCGCCTTGAACGGCATCAGCTTGTGCATGCGGGCGGCGTGCCGCGTCAGCACCAGGATGTCCGAGCGCGTGCCGGCGTGGAACAGGCGGTAATGGATGCCGAGGCGGTCGATCTGCACCGCCACCGGCCGGCCGTCGATGGTGGCGGTCAGCAAGGGCTCGACGATGGACCACTCGGTCAGGATGGTGGATTCGCGGCCCTGGCGCACCACCCGATAGCCGCCCGGCACCGCATAGGTCTCGACGTCGTGGTATTCGCCGTTCAGCGCCACCGTCCAGGCCTCGGGCGCCTTCAGCTCGTGGCCGGGAAACTGGCCGGAGATCTTGTTGTTGCGCTCGTTGATGCGCCGCTTCACCGCCGCCGCCACCATCACCAGCGTGTCCTTGACCTCGTCCGAGGGATCGGCGCCGTGGAAGCCGTCCGGGTATTCCTCGGCGATGAAGTTGGTGGTCAGCCGGCCGTCGACGAAGCGCTGCTTGGCCATCAGCGAGGCCAGGAACGGGATGTTGTGGCTGAGGCCGCGGATGTAATACTCGTCCAGCGCGCGGCGCATATGGGCGATCGCCTCGTCGCGCGTCTTCCCCCAGGTCACCAGCTTGGCGATCATCGGGTCGTAGAACATGCTGATCTCGCCGCCCTCGGCGACGCCGGTGTCGACGCGGACATGGGCGCTCTCGGCCGGCGGCGTGTAGCGCACCAGCCGGCCGGTGGAGGGCAGGAAGTTGCGGAAGGGGTCCTCGGCGTAGACGCGGGATTCCATGGCCCAGCCGTCCAGCTTGATGTCCTCCTGCCGGAAGGGCAGCTTCTCGCCGGCGGCGACCCGGATCATCCATTCCACCAGGTCGAGGCCGGTGATCATCTCGGTGACCGGATGCTCGACCTGCAGCCTTGTGTTCATCTCGAGGAAGAAGAACTCGCCGGTGGCGCCGCCGACGATGAACTCCACCGTGCCGGCCGACTTGTAGTCCACCGCGCGGGCCAGGGCGCAGGCCTGCTCGCCCATCGCCTTGCGGGTTTCGGGAGTCAGGAAGGGCGAGGGCGCCTCCTCGATCACCTTCTGGTGGCGGCGCTGGATCGAGCACTCGCGCTCGTGCAGATAGAGCACCGTGCCCTGGCCGTCGGCCAAGACCTGGATCTCGATGTGGCGCGGCTGCTCGATGAATTTTTCCACGAAGACGCGGTCGTCGGCGAAGGACGACTTGGCCTCGCTGGTGGCCGAGACGAAGCCCTCCTTGGCCTCCTCGTCGTTCCAGGCCAGCCGCATGCCCTTGCCGCCGCCGCCGGCCGAGGCCTTGATCATCACCGGATAGCCGATGTCGCGGGCGATCATCATCGCCTCATGGGCGTCCTTGATGACGCCGAGATGGCCGGGCACCGTGTTGACGCCGGCGGCGCGCGCCAGCTTCTTGGACTCGATCTTGTCGCCCATGGCGAAGATGGCGTGGGCGTCGGGGCCGATGAAGGCGATGCCGGCCTCGCTCAAGGCCTCCTGGAAGGCGCGCTTCTCGGACAGGAAGCCGTAGCCGGGATGCACCGCCTGGGCGCCGGTGGCCTTGCAGGCGGCGACGATCTTCTCGATCACCAGATAGCTTTGGGCCGAGGCGGCGGGGCCGATATGCACCGCCTCGTCGGCCAGCAGCACGTGCTGGGCGTCGCGGTCGGCGTCGGAATAGACCGCCACCGTCTGGATGCCCATCTTCTTGCAGGTCTTGATGACCCGGCAGGCGATCTCGCCGCGATTGGCGATCAGGATCTTCGAGAACATCGTCGGCCCCCTTCTTTACTCTCGGCCCGCGGTTTTTGCGGGGAAACTTGGATAGTTCACCGCAAAGGCGCAAAGAACGCAAAGAATCGCAAAGAAATAAAAAATCTCTTCTTCTTTGAGTTTCTTGGCGCCCTTTGCGTCTTTGCGGTAAAAATCTATTGTTACAGCGGCATGTTGCCATGCTTGCGCGGCGGGTTCTTCAGTTCCTTGTCCTTCAGCATCGCGAGGCT
>CAJANL010000051.1 GCA_903941105.1 uncultured Rhodospirillaceae bacterium | reverse complement strand
TAGGCGGTGAAGGTGGCGCCGCCGGTCTCGGCCAGGATCTTGGTGATCGCAGCGGTCAGCGAGGTCTTGCCATGGTCGACGTGACCGATGGTGCCCACGTTGCAATGCGGCTTGTTGCGCTCGAATTTGGCCTTACCCATCTTCTCCAACCTATCTGCTCAGCGGCGTGTGCCGCGTTTTGGACTGCCGCGGCGCATGCCGCGTCTGAATTCCTTGCCCCTGCGAAGGCCCCCGAAGAGCCGGCGGCGTTGGAGCGGGTGAAGGGAATCGAACCCTCGTCGTAAGCTTGGAAGGCTTCTGCTCTACCATTGAGCTACACCCGCCCAGATGTCCCGCCCGGCCGCGCCAACCTCTTCTGCGCAACCTTCGAATTTCCGTTCCGAAAACCGGCCCGAGAAACCAGAGTTGGTGGAGGGGGTTGGATTTGAACCAACGTAGGGTTACCCCGGCAGATTTACAGTCTGCTGCCATTGACCGCTCGGCCACCCCTCCACGCCGCCGCGATGCCTCCACCGGAAGCTCCCGCGTCGGGAGGTCGGTACTATGAGGATTTAAGGACGCTTGTCAATCCGAAAAGAGCAGGATAAACCGCCAGACGGAGGTACACGGATGACCAAGCGAAAGCCCTACCCGCAGCGCGAAAAGATTCACCCCGGGGATCGCCCCCGGGACCGCCACACCGATGGACCTCGCGCCCCCGCCGGCGGGGGATTGTGGCTGTACGGCCACCATGCCGTACTGGCGGCGCTCGACAACCCACGGCGGCGGGTGCGGCGCATGGTCGCCACGGCGGAGACCTCGCGCACCCTGGCCGACCAGTTCGATGCCGCCCGTGCCAGCCACCCCATCCCGCCGGCGGAGGTTCTCGACCGGGTCGACATCGACCGCCTGCTGCCCCCCGGCGCCGTGCATCAGGGGCTGGCGGCTCTGGTAGAGCCGCTGGAGGCCATCGGCATCGAGGACATTGCCCGTGCCGGCAAGGCGATGGAGGCGGCGGTGGTGGTGGTGCTCGACCAGGTCACCGACCCGCACAACGTGGGCGCCATCCTGCGCACCGCGGCGGCCTTCGGGGCGCTGGCGGTGGTGGTGCCCGACCGTCATTCCCCCGACGAGACCGGAGCGCTGGCCAAGGCCGCCTCGGGGGCGCTGGAGCGCATCCCGCTGGTACGGGTGGTCAACGTGGTCCGCACCCTCGACGAGCTCAAGGAGGCCGGCTTCTGGACCGCCGGCCTGGCCGCCGACGCTCCCGCAACCCTGGCCGAGCAGAAACTGACCGGCCGCACCGTACTGGTGCTGGGCGCCGAGGGCGAGGGCCTGCGGCGGCTGACCCGCGAGCACTGCGACTTTTTGGTGCGGCTGCCGATGCGGGGGGGAATGGAAAGCCTCAACGTCTCCAACGCGGCGGCGGTGGCGCTCTACGAGTTGGTACGGGTGTAGGGCGCCAGCGTCGCGTCCAGCGTGCTCCAGTCCACCCGACCAGCGACGAAGCGGTAGATGCGGTGGACCAGGGGATTGCGGTGGCGGCACCAGTTGGTCAGCGGCACCAGGCGATGACCGGTCTCCACCTTGGCGGTGTAGCCGGTCTGGCCGCTCTGCACGGCGGTGGCGCCGCGCACCACGGCCAGCTCGACCACGGCGTCCCACAGCCGGAAATACAGCAGCCAATCCTTCGGCCGGGCGTAGTCCATGCCGATGAACTTGTTGATGACATGGCCCCCCAGGTCGAAGCACAGCATGAACGCCACCGCGTCGCCCGAGGCCCACTCGCGCAAAATAATGAAGTGCGAGGTCGGCTCGTCCGCCACCAGCTCGAAGAAGCGGCGGTTGAGCCGCTCGAACTTGGTGGCTCCCTTCTCGTAGGTCTGCCAGAACAGGGCGAAAATGGTGTCGAGGATCGCGGTGTCGGGGTGTTGCACCACCTCGGTGACGAGATCGACGGCGGCGGCACTCAACTTCAGCCGGCGCTTGAGCTTCTGGCGATAGGAGGCCTTCATCGCCGCCAGATAGCCCTCCTTGCCGGCCCCGGGGAGGTCGGCCACCGCGCCCGGGAAGCTGGTCAATCGGAACAGCCCGCATCGGTCCGCCAGCCGTGCGAGATCGGCATCGTAGCCGGCGGGGAAATCCTTCCACACCAGCATGGGGGCGCCCAGCTCGCGCGCCTTGCCCTCCAGCGCCCGTTGCAGGGCCGATAGGGCCTCGGGCCGCTCCACCCCCGGCAACAGGCCGACAGCGCCCTCGTCGGCGCAGGGGCTGCCGACAAACAGGGTGCGTTGGTGCCGCAGCGACGGCACGACCCGGCCGAGGACGGCGAAGGCGCGGTGCAGCTCCGGCGGCACCACCATCTCGATGGGCACGTCCATGACGAACAGCGGCGCCAGCCCCACCGGCTCCCCGGCCCGTTCGATCACCGCGTAGAGGAACCGGAACTGCTCCCCGAGGCCGCTGCCCTCCAGCGCCCGATACCACCAGCGGCCCTCCAACGGTGACGGAAAGCAGGCCTGCCACAGCGTCTCGGGAATATCGGCCTCGGACTCCACGCAACGGATGGCAAGACTCATGCTTGGCCGGCCACCAGGATGGCCCCCACCAGGATCAGCCCGACCCCCAGCCAGCGGGTGGGCGTCACCGTCTCGCCCAGCAGCCACACCGACAGCAGGGTGGTGGCGACGAAGCTGACGCTGCCCAGCGGAAAGGCGGTGCTGACGTCGAGGAACTGCAACGCCCCGGTATAGACCAGCACCTCGACGGCGAAGAAAGCAACGCCGATGCCAATCCATGCCGCCTTGCGGGCGATGTCGAGCGTGGCCTTCTTGAAGAAGACGTGGGCGAACCCCTCGAACAGGGTGGCCACCAGCACCAGCACCACCCCCAGCATCACCGGTGTCATGGCTGCAGCGGCCCGGCGTCGAGGGAGGTATGGCCGGATCGGCCGATGAGCCACACTCCGGCCAGCACCAGTGCGACCCCCAGCGCCTGCAACGAGGTGATCTCCTCGCCCAGCAGCAGGGCCGACAGGCCGCAGACCGAGACGTAGCTGATGGCGGTCATGGACTGCACATAGCTGAGATCGGCGCCGTCCAGCGCCTTCAGCCAGGTCAGCGCCTGACCGGCGAACAGCAGGCCGACGGCGATAAACAGCGGCTGGCTCAGCACCGCCCCCGCCATCTCGGCCGGTGCCAGCGTCACCGGCAGGCTGGCCGCCGCCAGTTTCCACACCAGTTGCACCCCGGTATCGAGCGCAATGGTCACCGCCAGCCAGAAGGCCAGCCGCAGGGGTAGTCTGCCGTTGGAGGAGGACACGCCGCACACCCGGTCGCCAAAAGGACACGGATGTTATCAAAAAGATGCGACGGGGTCATCAGAGGTGAACCGTTCGCAGGGCAATCGGGCGAAGGAAAATCCCCCATCCACGATGGTCGTCATTCCCGCGGAAGCGGGAACCCAAGTGTCCGACGACGTCATTTTGGGCCATGCGCAGTATTCGTTCCCGCCATGGATTCCCGCCTTCGCGGGAATGACGAAAAGGAGTGAGGACGAAAATCCTTCGCCCGATTGCCCTGACCTCTCGCAGGGTAAAGGAAACCTCAGGCGCGCGCCGCTGCCGCCCGCGCCTTCCGATCGGCATCCCGCTCCGCCCGCGCCACCTGTTCGCGCCGCAGCGCCTCCGGCACGCCTTCCCCGGAGAGGAAACTCATCAGGTAGGGGATACGCTTCTGGCGCTGCTCGGCGGTCGAGCCCTTATTGTGGGTGAACCGCTCCACCAGATTCAGGTCGAAATTGTCGAAGCAGAAATAACACAGCAATGCCAGGAAATCGCCGGTCAGGTCAGGCACGACATCGAAGGCACTGAGGATGGAATCTCGCAACGCACCTTCCCTGGCCTTATCCTGATACTGCCGTCGGTCGAGTTCCTGTTCATAGAGCTGGCGAAGGCGGTTCCAGGTGTACTCCATCTTTTCGAGGTCCAACTCGAACAGCATGGAGGCGAACAGCGTGATCTCGTCGTTGCGGATCGGTGGAATGGTGAAATCGCCCTTGGTGGGCGCCAACATCTCGCGAATCTTCAGCAGGATGGGAGACGCCACCAGCACGGTGGACTTGGTGCCGTCCTTCGCGATCCTGGCCTCGCGGCGCTGACGGCAGCTTTCCCAGGCGGCCGCCCAGGCGGCAAGGATGCCGGTCTTGGCCCGCTCGTCCCGCTCGATGACGTCCCAGAATTCGGCGGTGCTGACACCGACCCAATTCTGCATGGTCTCCAGCATGGCGATGTTGCGGCTGCCCGCCACCATGCTGGGAACGATGATCTCGGTGATGACGCGGAACAAACGGTCGGCGAAGGCCTTGGACAGCAGGAACGGCCGCGGCAGGCCACGGTCGATCTCCGGGTTGTAGCGCTGGAAGAAGCAGGTGGCGGTCTCGACACGGTAACAAATGGCCGCCGGAAACAGACTGCGGAAATCGGTGAATTTTTGCGGCGGCGCCGGACTGACGACGATGATGGTGGTGGGCTTGACCACGTCCGAGAGGTTGTCCCCACTGATCAGGGCGCGAAGCGCGTCATTGCCGCCGCTGGGGCCGCCGCTGGGGCCGCCGGGCCCATCCCCGCCGCCAAGCGGACCGCCGTCTCCTCCCAGTGCCTCCAACGCGAGGATCCCGGTGGGTTGCTGGCCGGCGAGGGCGCCGGGTTCGAGATCGATTTGGCGCCGCACCTGAGCGGCCGCATCGGCGGACGCCTTGGCAATCAGCGGGCGCTCCAGCAGAACGATCTTGACGGTTTCCTTGGCGAACAGCTTCAGGTTGGCGAGCTTGTCGGCCATGGGGGTGCCAGGCGCGTTCATGGTCGCCATCATGTACCTTTGCACCGCCGCCAGCGTCTTCTCGCGATGCGGTTCGTCCTCCTTGCGCTGGAGCAGGTCACTGATGGCGACGCGGGAGGCATCAATCAGCGACAGGATGCCGCCCACGGCGTCGATCTGCGCCGCCTTCGCCTCGAACAGGGCGTTTTGAACCGGATCAAGCATCGCCGCCCTCATTTCGCATCGCATCGCCAAGCCGCGAGGTCCCTCGCCAAGCAGGCCGGCAAGACCTAAGGCATAGTAGCGCAAATGGGCGCATTCGTGAACGCACAATGAATCGAGGCCGGCGGGAAGCGGTCCGTTGAACCATCGCGGAGATGCCCTTCCACCCGGGCGGGCTTTTTGACTGCGGTTCCAGCCACCGCTGCAATTTTCGCAAAACTGCAAGGACAATGGGCCGAAATCGGGCTGCCTACCCTAACAGGCTGGCAGTGTGAAGAAGAACGTGCTGCCTTCTCCGGGCTCGGATTCCACCCAAATTCGGCCGTTGTGGTGTTCGACGATTTTCTTGCAGTTGGCTAGGCCGATGCCCGTCCCCTCGTATTCGCCCTGCCGATGCAAACGCTGAAACATACCGAAGACCCGCTCGAACTGGTCATGGGGAATGCCAATACCGTTGTCTGTCACCTTGACGATCCAGTTCTGGCCGTCCTGCTCGGCGCTGATCGCCACGACGGGAGGACGGTCGGCGGAACGATATTTCAGGGAATTCCCGATCAGGTTCTGAAACAGGCGCTCCAGCTCGCTGCGATTACCGGTGACCTCCGGCAGCGGACCGACCTCCACATGGCCTTGCTCCTCGCTGATGGCCATGCCGAGATTGGCGACCGCCCACGCGGCCGCCTTGTTGCTTTCGGTGATGTCCTGGATCAGGACGATGCGCGCCTGGTGAGTGCCATACGTTATAGGCACGGCGCGGATCGCCACGTCGATGATGGTGCCGTCCTTCTTCCGGTGGCGCCACTCGCCGATATCGCCGTTCGCGACAGGCCTGACCACCACTCGCAGCAGGTCGGGAACGTCCTCGGGCGGGCGAATGTCGCGCAGTGTCATGGTGCTGAACTCGTCGCGGCTGAAGCCGTAATGCTCGACGGCGCGGTCGTTCACCTCCAGAAACCGCAGGCTGGCCACGTCGAAGACCCACATGGGCTGGGGGCTGCATTTGAACAGCAGAAGGGAGCGCTCTTCACTGGCGCGCAATTCGCTGGTGTAGCGTTCGATTTGCGTCGCCATGCCGTTCATGGCCCGAGCCAGATCGGCCAATTCGTCGTCACCGGCAAGGATGACCGGGTTGACGAAGTCTTTGGCGCCGATCTGGTCCGAGGCCTGTTGAAGGGTGTCGAGCGACTTCACGACACGCCGGTTGACCATCAGGACGAACAGGCTGGCCAAGGCCGACACCACGACCGACGCGCCCAGCATGACAACGAATCTCTGTCGTTCCTCGGCGATTTCCGCATTGTTGATGGCGGACAGTTTGTAAGCGTCGGCGATCAGGACGTTGGCCCGCATCAACAGGCTTTGCTCGATGAGCTTTTCCGCCTCATCCGTTCCCCAGCCGCTGGACTGGTGTCCCGCGACCAGCTTGTCGAACAAGCTGCCTAAAACTGCGTGATTTTCCCTCAGGCGCCGGCCGATTTGTCGCTCGGCATCGGTGTTCGTGGGGTACTCGGCGAGCTCGGCGATAACCGCGCCCAAGCGCCGGTGGACAGCCCCCCACTGCAAGGCCGCCCGGTCATCGCGGGTGGCGATATAGTCGCGAACGAAAAGACTCGATTCGAAGATGTTGCCGATGGATTGCTCGACCAACCGCACCTCTTCGACGGCGTTCGCGGTCTTCAGGAACGAGTGGGTCAGCACGATGGTATTGCCGACCAGCGTCAAAGCCAGCAGCGCGACGGAAAGGTGAAGCTTGCGGCGGACCGTCCAGGAAAAGAGGCCCCGTCTGTGTTTGAGTGCCATGCCTCAGTCATTCATGGCAGGATGATGGTCACCCGGCCCGATTCGACGGCTCTCAGTCCGTCGGCGGAAATGTGCTTGAGAAAATCGGGCATGTTGGTGCCCGGCATCTTCTTGATCTCACGGCGAGCCTCGCCCTCCATGTGGACCAGCACCGTCTGGTCCAGGCTGACGCTGAAGCCGAACTCGTCCCACACCTGGTTCACCAAAGCCTTGTCCAGCTTGATGTAGGGGGCGACGATGGCTACCGCTTCCTGGCGATTGACGGCGGCGAACCGCTCGGCCCGAATGAGGGCTCGCAGCAGACGCCGCACCGCCTCCGGCCGCGTCTTGAGGAACTCGGGCTGGGCCGCCAACGTCCACAGTTCGGTGTAGATACCCTCGCTGGGGAAGCTGACGATCTTGCCCGGCATGGCCGCCTGCACCGCGAGGCGGGCCGAAACCCACGACGAGAGGGCGTCGACGCGCCCACTGATCACGGCGTCGGCGCCGTCAGACATGGAAACCGGAACGATGGTGACGCTGTCGGGATCGATCTTGTTGACCCCCAGGAACAGGTCGAGAAAATATTCGTGGTTGGTCCCCAGCACCACGCCCACCCGCTTGCCCGCCAGATCGGCGGGGCGACTGATGCCCGCGTCGTTACGGGCGACGACGGTGATGTCATGGTCGGTCGACTGGATGATGGCGAAGACAGTGGGCTGACCGCCTTTGAGTACCGCCCACATCACCGGCACCTCGGCGACCGTGGCGACATCGGCTTGGCCCTCCATCACCTTGGCCAGGGCGTCCTTGCCGAAGGGGTAGGTCTCCAAGGTGACGTCGAGCCCTTCGGCGCGGAAGAACCCCTTGTCGGCGGCGACATAGACCAGCGCCGACATGATTTGGGGACTGACCGCCAGGCGCAAGCTCTCGACCGGCTGGAGCGAGGGGGCGAGCACGGCACGAACCGCCCAGATCGCCAGCCCCACGACGAGCAAGATCGCGGCACCAACAACGCGGCGCTTCATGTTCACAGCACTCCCCCCTGCCCGTCACAACTTGGCACAATGATACACCCTAAGAATTCGGGTGTATAACCCAAACAAAGGGGGCGAGAGCGCCCACCTTGACAGTTTCACCGAGGTATGCGCATCGTTGGGGCGTTCCGTACATTTCCCCTCTCGGGGCGGAACATAGCTCAACTTTCCCAATCTGGGGAGCAGAACATGTCTGTTTTTGGTGTAGGCGCCCTCTACGGGGGCGAAGTCGATATGCTGCCCGAATTCATTCGGCAGTCGGTCGCGTGCGTTGGCTGGAGTGCGCAAGAAGCGCCCGCTGCGCATAAGCAGATGCAATCGGTCAAGACCGGCGACATCATCTTCGTCAAATCGTTCAATCAGTCCCACGGCTTATACGTGAAAGCAGTGGGCATTTGCGTGGACAACGAGTTCCGCAAGATCACGACTGCGCTGGGATTCGGCGTCGGCGTGCGCTGGGTTTGGGTTGGTGAGAAATCGATCAAAGTCGGCAAACTGAACGACAAGTTCGATTTTTTGCGGTGTGGTACAATTTACGAAGAGTACAACGAAGAATTGATCCGCATTCTCGTCAATCTGATGATCGACGGTAAGGTGGAGTAACGTATGACCGCGATTGACGGCATCTGTGCAGTCGCGATGCCGTCAATCGCGAATTACGAAGACGCGGGATATTCATTGCCGGTTGAGCCGATGCCTTTGAGTTGCAGGACGAACTCTTTGGTGCTAATCCGCCCTTCCCAATAGGCAACCAGTAGCTCGGCATTCAACGCCATCCACTCCTTGACGGTGGCGTAGTCTTGTGGACGAAGGGTTCCGTTCATCAATCGGATTTCAGGGCGCAACGCCATCGACACCGTGTTGGACGCGACCATCTTATCGCCAGACGAACGGCAGACTTCGTGGAAATGGCGTGGAAATGGGGTCAGAGTCCATTTTTTCATCCGCGTTCATCCGTGCGGCCGCGCCAGCGGCCATCCGTGTTCATCCGTGTCCCCTGATGCGCCGGCGCCGCGTCCGGCACTCCCGCCTCGCTGCGCTCCTTGGGCCCCCACCCGACCTCCCCCGCCTGCGGCAGGGGAGGGGCAAGCAAGAGGGGCGGAACGTGGGTCCACTAGCTTCGGCAGAGGCGGGCAACGGACAAACGAAAACCCCCGCCGGTTTCCCGGCGGGGGTTCGCAGATCAGTCCGGCTGCGGTCGATCAGACCGAGTAGTACATCTGGAACTCGACCGGATGCGGGGTGTGCTCGAAGCGGTAGACTTCCTCGTACTTGAGTTCGATGTAGCTCTCGATGAACTCCTTCGAGAACACGTCGCCCTTGCACAGGAAGTCGTTGTCGGCCCGCAGGCTTTCGAGGGCTTCGCGCAGGGAGCCGCACACCGTCGGGACCGACTTCAGTTCCTCGGGGGGCAGGTCGTACAGGTTCTTGTCCATCGGCTCGCCGGGATGGATCTTGTTCTGGATGCCGTCGAGGCCGGCCATCAGCATGGCGGCGAAGGCCAGGTAGGGGTTCGAGCCCGGATCGGGGAAGCGGATCTCGACGCGCTTGCCCTTGGGGCTGGCGACGTAGGGGATACGGCAGGAGGCCGAACGGTTGCGGGCCGAATAGGCCAGCAGCACCGGGGCCTCGAAGCCGGGGATCAGGCGCTTGTAGCTGTTGGTCAGCGGGTTGGTGAAGGCGTTGATTGCCTTGGCGTGCTTGATGATGCCGCCGATGTAGTACAGCGCGAACTCGGACATGCCGGCGTAACCGTTACCGGCAAACAGGTTCTTGCCATCTTTCCAGATCGACTGGTGGACGTGCATGCCGGAACCGTTGTCGCCAACGATGGGCTTGGGCATGAAGGTGGCGGTCTTGCCGTAGCTGTGAGCCACGTTATGGACAATGTACTTCAGCACCTGGGTCTGGTCGGCGCGACGAACCAGGGTGTTGAACACGGTGCCGATTTCGTTCTGGCCGGCGGTGGCAACTTCATGGTG
>CAJANL010000050.1 GCA_903941105.1 uncultured Rhodospirillaceae bacterium | reverse complement strand
CCCCGTGCCACCCCTGACGACACGCTGCTGAAGGCGCTGGCCCGTGCCCATCGCTGGAAGCGCATGCTGGAATCCGGGCAGGTGGCATCCCTGAACGAGCTGTCTGAAGCCGAGAAGATCAGCCCATCCTACATGACCCGAATCTACCGCCTGACCTTGCTGGCCCCCGACATCGTCGAAATCATCCTTGACGGCCGTCAGCCGCGCACACTCCAGCTTGCCGACCTGATGGACGATATGCCGGTGGAATGGAACCAGCAGCGGGAAAGGTACGGGATCACGGCGCGGTGACCGGGGGCGCGAATCCCCGATGCGACCATGAATATTGACAAAAGAACAAAAAGAAAACACCCTGTGGCAATCGCCCTTGCCGCAGGAATACCGCCATGGCCCTGGAAACCTTGTTCATCTGCCAGCCATACATCCTCGGCAAAAGAGGCGGGCTGAAGCCTCAGCCGCCCATTTCCTACAAGACCGAGCAACAGGCCCTGCAACGTGCCAGCCGCATGATGGAGGGCGGCAGCGTAGCCGGCGTGGACGTTGTCCGTCAGACCGCCGACCCTGAAATGGGCGATTACGACGAGCCTGAATTTCTGCAGCGTCTGGGGTCCGTGCCGAAGGCCGAAAACTGAATTGTGATTGACCATTCTGCCTTCGGCGGCTGGGTAGTAATTGTGTGCAAATGTTCACGGACGAGCGGGCGGATGCGGTGTAGACATCAGCCGTCGTCGGGAACAGGCAACCTTGGGAGGGGTACATGCTGACGCAAAAATTCGGCCTTGATCGGTGGATATGGGAGCCGTCGCTGGATGATCTCCTGAATGATCCGACCATGCATGCCTTTCTGCTGCGGGATCGCCTTTCCGTCGATCATGTGCGGACCCTCGTCAAGGAAGTCAGGCAGCGTCTCGGCCGCGCGGCGTAAAGGCGGCCGGGGTGTAAGCCATGCTCGGCGACCGGCAGATGCGGGCCGTGCAGCTGGCCGACCTGATGGACGACATGCCGGTGGAATGGAACCAGCAGCGGGAGATGTTCGGGGTAGCACGTTGAGCTTCTTCCTGGCGTCGGTCTCGAAGTGCCGGACATGATCCACAGCCGGCATGGCAGACGTTGCCGATGACTGGCGGCTGCCGGGGGTACTGCGGTCGCCTGTCGCGCCGGGGCCGACGGGCTCTACATGACCCGAAGCTGCCGGTGACAGAACGATCCAACCTGCCTAGATTCCGATTGGTCCGTGGCCGGAAAGGGCGGCAATATGGACTGCCTGCCTATGGCAACAATGCATTATCAGTGTGGGAAAGCCAAGATCGTGCCCCACACCATATGCCTCGTCATCGACGACATGAGTACGGGCCCCTCGGTTTCGAACCAAAGCGTAGATTCCGAAGCTTCGTTGACCTAATCGGTGCAGTATATTTTCGCGTCGCTCGGCTTGGCGTGTGTTTTGGCTCGAAGGTAAGTCGGATGATGATGAATGCCCGGCTCAGCCGCCAGAGGGGAAGCTCTCAGGATTGTTATCGGTCAAAGGATCACAGCCCATGACCCTCTCTCCACTCGTGGCCTCAGAGGTCGCCCGCCTGAAGAAAGCGGCGACGGCAGCGTCTTTGGCTACCGCCACCGTCATGATTGGCTTGAAGGTCGGGGCATGGGCCATAACCGATTCCATAAGCGTCCTGACCTCGATGATGGATTCCATCCTCGATTTTAGCGTTGGGTTGATGAACTTCGTTGCGGTTCGCAAGGCGTTAAGTCCAGCTAACCGGTTCCATCGCTTCGGGTTTGGAAAGGTCGAACCTCTGGCGGTTCTGGCTGAAGCAGTCTTCCTGTTCGGTGTGGCCATTATGATCATGATCGAGGCCATTGACCGTTTACGCCACCCCCATCCCATCTCTCATGCCGAGTTGGGGGCATGGGCCATGGCGGCGGTCATCGTTCTGACCGTCGGGTTACTACTCTATCAGCGCCATGTGATCCGCAAGACCGGCTCCCTGGTCGTTCGGGCCGATGCGATTCACTATGCTTCAGACGTGATGATCCATGTCGGCATCATCTTTTCTCTGCTGCTGTCTGATCTGGCGGGTGTGTTTTGGGTGGATTCGGCCTTCGCATGCGGCGTGGCGTTCTATCTGGTCTGGAGCGCGAAGACGATTCTGGGCGAATCCATAGGGATTCTACTCGACGGTGAATTACCCGATAACGAGCGGCACAAAATCCGGGATCTGGCCTTGTCCCACCCGGAGGTCAAGGGAGTTCACGATCTGCGCACCCGTTCCGCTGGGCCGCAGATATTTATCCAGCTCCATGTCGAAATGAACCCCAACCTGTCACTGCGTGACGCGCATCGCTATACCGAGGAAACCATCGACCTCATCCTTGCTGCCTATCCCGACGCCGAGGTCCAAATTCACGAGGAACCGGTGGGCATGCCCCGCCACCGCTCGTGGTGCGCCGAGGCAGGACCTATTATTCCAGGCCAATACGCTGGACCGAAAGATTAGTCAGTGGATGACACATTGGGTGAGGCCAGATAATTGATCAGTGACTGGCCGACGATCAGATAGTTGCCGTTGCCACCCTTGGTGGCTTGGATTGCGCCACTCTTGATGAGCTTGAGCACATCCAGACGAGCCATATCCAAAAATTCAGCAGCGTCGCCGCTGGAATAGATACGCGATGGCTTTATCGTATTGGAGCCGTAGTGTTGGCTAAGTCCGAATAGTCCAAGAACGATACTAATGGCCGAAGCTAAAATTTCCAGAATCTTGTCAATGGAAACAAGTGACTTGGATGACTTCGCCATGGGTTTCTCCTGCTCAGCTGGTCTCATTGAACCCAGTGTAGCGATATTCGAACATAGTCAGCATAAAAATTAGGTCTTGGCTATCACGCTTCAGTTCATCAAGAGCAACTTCGGCCTCCACAAAATTTCGCTCACTGAATAGTTTCACAAGAATATCGGCTGTTTCATGAAAATGCCGATGACGTTTCTCCAGAAATGAAATCTCTGGGTATGCACTATATTTTTCAAGTGCCTCTGAATAAATCCATTTTCCGAGTTCGCATGTCCGGCAGGACTCAAGTGCTGGCGCAGATTCGTGCCGGATCTTCTTTTCAAGCTGAAGCAGCCATCGGAGGTGAACCAGCCGCGCTTTCGATATGTCAATCATACTGCCTCATCGTGAGCTATGGCGTAAAATCAATCCGAAGGAAGACTTGGCTACGCAGAATCTTGTTTTATCGCATCCGCGAATAAATGATCTGCCCAGTAATCTGGGACATCGTCATTTCGGTTCGTGTCTGGCACCGTGATGATCCACGCATGTTGCACCTTTGGAAAACTATCAAGGATATTCTCCCTAAGGCTGTTGACGATGGCGTTGCTTTCAGCAACCGTCAGCATCTCGTCAATTGAAACGTGCATATATATTTCCCAGAATTCGCCCAAGCTGCGGCCGCGGATCAACTTGATTTCTCGAACGCCCTTTGTCGCCCGTGACTTGCGGGCGATTTCATCAAGGGTTTCACGCGGAACTGTGACGTCTAAAAGGCCCTTGATGGCATCCCAAGCGATGATTCTGCCAATATTCATGACAATCAGGGAGACGAGGAGCGCAGCGATGTGATCTGCAGCATCAAGCCCAGCATCGGAAAGAACGATTCCGGTGAATACGACGATGGAGGTGATCGCGTCAATTCGATTATCACGGCTCGCAGAACGGAGCGCAATGTTGTCATTTTCCGTCGCGACACAAGAAAGATAGCGCGACATCAGTTCGCTAAAAGCAGCGGAGACTATGACGCCGACGATGGCAAACAGAGAGCCTGTTGCCTCCACGGTGTTCGGCTCATTGAAGCTCGTGCTGGCTAGAAAGACACCGGTCCCGATGAGGGATATTCCGATTATGAGCGAGGTAACGAACAGAATCTTTCCTGCCCCAAACGGAAAAGTCTTGCTCGGAGGAATCTTGGAAATTCGGATGCTGGCGAGGGTCAGGCTCTTGGTGATGGCGTCACCAATGGAATAGAGTCCCTGTGCTGCCATGCCCATGCTGCCTGACATCACACCAAGCAGGCTCCGGAATATCGCTTGGGCCAGCGTGCCTCCCAGATCCAACCGCGCAGCTTTTTCGACGCAGGTTTTACCGCCCGAATTTCCCATGTGAACTGCTAGTCCTTCCAGGTTCCGGGCAAGGATAGCCTCCATTCTGAGCCCGGAGAAGCGCCAAATCATATTCTCTTTGCGGGAGCGAATTGCCCAGGGGTCTGGAGCTCTGTTCCCCAACTATTTTTTTGTGCCTGCCACTTGGGGGGCGTCGTGCAGCGTTCAAGGCATCTCGACTAAGCGGCCTGTAAGCCGCCGGGCCACAGGTGCCAGGAAATAGATCACCGGGACGCCGACCACATAGGCGACGGCGAACGCCTTCAGCCAGCGCCATAGGAAATCAGCCCCGAACCCCACATTGACTGCCGTGATGACGAAGGTCATCAGCGATATCATCATCGCCCCCATCATCAAGGAGAAGACGAGATGGAAGCGGGCCTTGGGCAACTTGCTCATGATGTGCTCCTAGCGGCTCGGTCAGTGACGGACGATGTGCGCCAGATTCGGTGCGCTCTCGTTCGGAGGCAAAGCCTCACTTGTTACGCCGTCGGCGCACTTGCCCAGTTCATTGCGCCACGGCCGCCAGCGCTCAAGCGCCAACAGTGAGACGATCAGCACCAGAGCTAAGGGCGCGGCCACCACCCAGAACGGCGCTCCCCATAGCCCGTCCAGGGTCAACTTGCCGCTGCTGGCGGACATCAGAACCGGCTTTAACGTCGGTTCAGCATAGCTGAAGGTTATGGCACCCAGAAGGCCGCCAGCCATGGTCATCCACGAATCCTTGTAGCCAGCCCCGATCTGGGCCAGCACCGTGCCCGGACACGCTCCGGCAACGGTGATCCCCACACCCAGCAATACGCCGCCGACCAAGTCGGCCATGGCGAGAGTTGGCTTTGGGTGCATTTTGACCCCGTAGAAGGACAAGACGGTCAAGACCACTAGGCCGGTGGCCACGGCTGTCAGGAAGATCTTCAGCATGATGAAGTTACGCATCTGCATCTGGCCGACGATGATGCCGGGCTCGAAGACGCGCGACTTCTCCAGTGCGAAGCCGAAGACCACGCCCATGGCCAGACCGATCAGGATGGCGGTGATGACGCTCATGATCCCAACTCCTCAGATGCGGCGAAAGAAAAGCAAGGCGGCCAATATGCCGCCGGTGAACATGGCGGTGACCGCGATCAGCGATCCCACCGATAATTGGGCAATGCCGGATATCCCGTGACCCGAGGTGCACCCGTCTGCAATTCGGGCGCCCATCAGCATCAGAAAGCCTCCCGCGAAGGCCATGGGAAAGCGCAAAACTGGCCGGGCCGAGGCCACTCGCCCCCAGGCACGGGAGACGCCTGTCCGCGCCGTGCCACCCAAGCGCGACGAAATCATTGCCCCAAGGGCGATGCCCACCACCAGGGCCGCCTGCCACCAGTTCTTGGCACCGTCCAGATGCTTGGCCACATACTCTATTCGGGTGATGTCGGGATCGAAAAGGCTGGCCAGGGTTCCCGCCACAGTGACATAGGATGACGAGGCGCCGAGAGCGGTATTCATGAGGAGGAATGCCGGGATCTGCAGCAGGCCGATGATGATACCGGCCACATAGGGCGACCAAGTGGCGCTGCGGAGTAAGAAAGTGGACATGGTCGCGCTCCTATATATTAGCTAATAATAATATATAGGGAGGCTCGGTGGATTGCAAGTCTTGCCCGGACAAAACCCGCGGATCCGGCCCCAGGTGGGGTTGGCCGTCGGTGGGCGATCCGGCAAACAGGATTTCCGAATTGTCGGTGCTGCTGAGTCCTGCCAGCAGGAAGGTCAGCGGCAGGGTCTTGGTCGTCACCTTGTCATCTGGCCCAGACATATTGATGCGGTCTGTGCAGACGCAGACCGGCACGCTGTCGCAAGACCAGAGGGTTGTCTTCATATTCGCTTACAGCACTTTCGCCTCATTAAAATCCGTGCGAACTGCGAATTATCAATGTGAATCTGACGCGCCATCCTATTATCGCATGAAACTTAAATTCGAGACATAAATTGGGCACAGATACAAAAGGCTCACCATCAACTCTCGTGCTTCAAGGGCTGGCGATATTCATAATATTCTCAACAGTACTTCTTATCATTGACAATATAGTAAGAATATCAGCCCCCATCTCAGCACATCAGATTGAAACTGTTCAGGCCATTGCCGTGGGCGGACGTGCCACGCTTGGTTCTAGCCTTGCCGTGCCCGGCTCAGTCCTAACCGCCCATGAAATCGCACATATGCGTTACATGCGGGAGGAAGAAAAGCTGGCTCACGATGTATATCTGCTGCTCGCCAGCCAGTGGGGCACACCAGTATTTGCCAAAATCGCACAAGCCGAGCAGCGCCACACCGACGCCGTGCTTGGATTGCTGATCCGCTACGGCGTACCGGACCCATCCGCCGGCGCCGGGCCAGGACAGTTCACAGATTCGGGGTTGGCAGCCCTATACCAGACCCTGATCCAGAAGGGCGCAGTCTCGTTGATGGATGCGCTGATGGTCGGCGGGCTGATTGAAGAGGTGGACATCGCTGATCTGGAAAGCGCTGTGGCCAGCACGACCCGGCCTGACATCATTCGTGTCTACGAGAACATCCACCGTGGATCGCGCAATCATCTGCGCTCATTCGCAGGTGCCTTGAACCAGATCGGCATGGCGTATCAGCCACAGAAATTAAGCACTGCCGAAGTTGATGCCATCTTGAGCACTCCCATGGAAAGAGGACCGCCGCCGTAGGCTGGCGAGAACGCGGGATGCTTATGCGCCTAATACCATAGCCCATTGATTGAGACTCACGCGGGGGGCGGCTCATATGAATTTCGTATCGCCGAATACCCTTACTTGACATGCGGACAATGCGCTGTTACTTCCGTCTGCAATTCAGTCGCAACAGCATCAATGCGGGGTAAGTCCATGTCTTCCACATCGTTGTTTCGTCGGCTTCGGACCGGTGTCATGGCTCTGCCGGTTCTCGCAGCAGCGCTGCCTGCCTTGGCCAATGAAGCCCCCCGCCCCCCGAAGCGGAAAAAGGCCTCTGGGATCGTGAGAAGCTGACCGGCGATTGGGGGGGGATTCGCACGGATCTGGCCGACAGGGGCGTCGAGTTGACCGCTACCTACACCGCAGAAACCCTTGGCAATCTCTCGGGCGGCATCCGTCGGCGCGCGGTGGCTGCGGGCCTGCTGCAGGGCGATCTGGATATCAACCTGGACAAGCTGGTGGGTTGGCAGGGGGGCAAGATTCACGCCACCGCGTTCCATATCCAGGGCCGCCAACTGACCAGCAACTTCATCGGCGGCCTGATCCCGGTGACCAGCGTCGAGGCGGCTCCGTCCACTCGCCTGTTCTCGCTGTGGTTCGAGCAGTCGGCCTTCGACGACATGGCCTCGCTGCGATTCGGCAGCGTTCCCATGCAGGAGGAGTTCTACACCAGCACCTATGCCGCCTATATGGTCAACAGCGCCTTCGGCTGGCCCGCCATCTACGCCGCTAACCTGCCTTCGGGCGGCGGCGGTTATCCCCTGTCCAATATGGGCACCCGCCTGAAGGTTAAGCCCACTGAGGAGCTGAGCCTGATGGCCGCCGTCTTTTCCGGCAACGTGGCGCCGGGCACCAATGTCGGCAACGACGCCCAGAAGCGGAACCGCAGCGGCACCGATTTCAGCTTCGACAGCCCGCCCATCTGGTTCGGCGAAGCGGCCTATTCCATCAACCAGGACAAGGACTCCACCGGCCTGCCCGCCACGTTCAAACTGGGCGGCTTCTATTACAATGGCAAGGTCGCCGACCAGCATTACGACGAGACCGGCCTGTCGCTCGGCAGCGCCGCCACCACCAATGTCGCCCGCAATCATCGCGGTAACTGGGCGATCTATGGCATCGTCGATCACATGCTGTGGAAGCGGGAAGGCACACTGGACAGCGGCGTCGCCGCCTTCTTCCGGACCACGGTGATGCCCGAGGACCGCAACCAGATGAATTTCTGGCTCGACACCGGCCTCAGCCTCAAAGGCACCTTCGAGGGCCGCGACGACGACATCGCCGCCATCGGTTTCGCCTATGGCAAGATGAGCGATGAACTGGCCGCCCGCGACGCCGATGCTCGTCGCTTCGGTACCGCCACCGCCCCCGACCATGATTTTGAGGCGGTGATCGAGATCAACTACGCCTATGCCGTGACCCCTTGGTGGACCCTGACCGGCTTTGGCGAATACCTGTTCCATCCCGGTGGCAGCGCGACACTTCCCACCAATGGCGCCAAGGCCATTCCCGACGCCACCGTCCTGGGCCTCCGGACCGCTTTCAAGCTCTAACCGCTTTCGTGCCGGCCCTGGACAGACAGAAAATCATCCAGGGCCGCGATGCCATATTTCAGAGGAGCCGTCCCGTGGCGCAGCAGATGAATTCCGACACTCTCACCCTTGCCGACCTTCGCCCCGAGCAGCAGGGTGAGATCGTCAAGATCGAAACCGAGGACGGCGTTTTCAAGCGCCGTATGCAGTCTCTTGGCGTAGTGGCCGGTACTTCCGTCACCCTGGATCGTTCGGCCCCGTTAGGCGATCCGCGCATCTACAGCCTGATGGGCTACAGCCTGGGTCTGCGCAATGCCGAGGCCCAGCAGATCCACATCCGCATCAAATAATCACCCCACCGACCTCGATCCAAGGGTAGCCGTATATGAAATCCCCCGTCACCGTGGCACTGGTGGGTAACCCCAATGCCGGTTCCACCAGCTTGTTCAATGCCCTGACGGGCGCCCAATCCGCCATCGCCAACTATCAGCGGGTTACAACCTCTTTGAACGTGCGCGAGATTACCCATGGCGGGGTCAGCCTGCGCATCGTCGATGTGCCTGGCATTTTCTCGATCTCGTCGCAATCGCCGGAGGAGAAGGTCGGCTGCGACTATATTCACGGCGAGGAACCCGACATCATCGTCAATGTGCTGGATTCCGGTCATCTGGACCGCAGCCTGTTCCTGACCACCCAGCTGATCGAGACCGGGCTGCCCCGCATCACCGTGCTGAACATGATGGATGAGGTCCGGCGGGCCGGTATTCGCATCGACACCGCCCTATTGGCCTCGGCCCTCGGATCGCCGGTGGTGGAGACCTGCGCGCTGAAGAAGGAGGGCATCGACGCCCTGCTGGACGCGGTGGCGGCCATGGCCTCGACAACTCCCGCCACACCCATGCGGCTGCACTATGACAGCCATCTGGAGGCGGCCATCGAGCGCGTCCAGCAGCATCTGTCCAAGCTGCACCCCCAGGAGCTGAGCCCGGTGCGCTCGCGCTGGCTGGCCATCAAGATGCTGGAAGGCGATGACGAGGTTCTGCGCCACGAAAGCAACCATGTCGAACTGGTCGAGGAGATCAAGGGCGAGCAATCGGCCCTGGCCCACGAGCATGATGAAGACACCGCCAGCCTGTTGGCCTCGGCGCGCTTCGCCTTTTCCAACGGCCTGCTGCGCGAAGTCCGCCAGCAGGAGAGCGATCCCACCGCAGGGTTCAAGCTGACCCGTATCCTCGACGATTTCTTCCTGAACCGCACCCTGGGCTTGCCCCTGCTTCTGGGCATCTTGTGGGTGATGTTCGAGGCCACATTCAGCCTGGGAGCCATTCCCACCGACTGGATCAAGGCCGGGGTGCAACTGGCCACCGATCTGGTGGACAAGACCCTGCCCGAGGGCATGTTCCATGATCTCGTGGTCAACGGCGTCATGGCCGGCGTCGGCGGAACCATCGTATTCCTGCCCAATATCGTCATCCTGTTCTTCTTCATGGCCATCCTCAGCGGCACCGGCTATCTGGCCCGCGCCAGCTTCCTGATGGACCGGGTGATGCATCATTTCGGCCTGCACGGCACTACCCTGATCCCCATGGTGGCCGGCTTCGGCTGCAATGTCCCCGCCGTCATGGCCACCCGCGTCATCACCAATAAGCGGGCGCGTCTGATCGCCATGCTGATCGCGCCGTTCATGAACTGCTCGGCCCGACTGCCGGTCTTCATCCTGTTCGCCGGAGCTTTCTTCGCCGATATGGCCGGCACCGTGGTCTTCGCCATGTATATGCTGTCCCTGGTCGCCGCCATGGTGTCGGCGGTGTTGCTGAACCGCATCATCCCCGGCAGCGGTGGCGACGCCTTCGTGATGGAGCTGCCGCCCTATCGTCTGCCGACCCTGCATTCGGTGCTGCACCATATGTGGGACAGCGCCCAGGGCTTTGTCGCCAAGGTAACCGGCGTCATCCTGGTGGGCTCCATCGTGATCTGGTTCCTCCAGGAATTCCCCCGCGACATCACCTATTCCCAGGATTTCGAGACCGTCATCGCCGAACAGACCGCGCTTCCCGACAGCCCGGAAAAGGAAACAGCGCTGAAGACGCTGAAAAGCGCCCAGGCGCAGGAGAAACTGGAAAAGAGCTATCTTGGGCGTTCGGCCATCGCGGTGACGCCGCTGTTCCAGCCGCTGGGCTTTTCCTGGCGGAATTCGGCGGCCATCATGACCGGCTTTGTCGCCAAGGAAGTGGTGGTGGCGACCTATGCCGTCATCTATGCCCAGGAGAAGGGGTCGGACCAGCTGACCGAGACCTTGAGGGGCGCCATGCCGCCCGCCACGGCCATCGCCTTCATGATCTTCACCTTGCTCTACGCGCCTTGCCTGTCGACCATCGCCATCATCGGCAAGGAGGCGCAGAGCTGGCGGTGGGCCGGGTTCTCGGTGGCCTATTCCCTGACCTTCGCCTGGCTGCTGGCCCTGGCCGCCAGCCGGATCGGCGGGACATTCTTGTAGGCTTGTTCGGGTGGCGGAGTTGCTCTGCCACCTCCTGATGAAAGAAGCGTTGCGCCATGGCTTGGGGATCACTCTGGGATTTGGGCGCCATCACCGTCGTGGGAGCGGGGGCGGCCTTCGTGGTCATCCGCCATCTGTGGCGGATGTGGCGGCCGTCCGACGGGGCGTCATGTGGCGGTGGATGCAGTTGCGGCGCCAAGCGAAACGGCGGCCGCACCGATTGTGGCTGACCCCCGCCATGGGGATGCGGCAATGATCTCTCGCGATCAACTGCCTCGGAACGGCTGGCTGAAGATAGGCATTCTGCTGGGGCTGGCCGCAATGGCCATGGGCATCATCGAAATTGTCGATAGCGGCCCCGCCTTGCTGCGCGGCACCCTCGATTGGTGGCGCCGTATGTGACCAGAAACGCCCCACAATAACGCCAACGCCGAGATGACCCCATGGAGTCATCTCGGCGCGGCAGATCCGTTCAGCAGTCTCAGATACGGTCGGCGATATATCCGACCAGCGGCAGCTTCCAGGCGCGGCGGAACGCCACCGAGGCCAGCCCGGCCACCGACAGCACGAGAACCAGCATGGACGAGAAGCCGAAGAACCACTTTCCGATGCCGGGAATTTCCAGGACGAACATGGAAAGGACCGCGACCATCCACAGCACCAGCCCTTGCTTGGCATGGAACTGAACGTATTCGTCGTCCTTGTTGCGCATCAAAGGCACAAAACAAAGAATGCCAAGATAGCTGAGGGCAGCCATCACCAGGGGCTTGTAACTGGTTCCGGTTTCTTGCGACAACCCGACAGTCTGTGCGGTCATTTCGTCCTCCTTCAGACGGCTTCGGCCGCAGCCGGCTCGGCATTGCGGTTCTTGTAATATCCATAAAGAGCGACGGCGCCCGCCACTCCAACCACGCCCAGCAGCACCGGCCCCCAGGCACCCAGACCCAGGCCGAGGCCCAAGCTGACGCCCTTGGCGGACAGCATGGCGCTGCTGCTGGTGGCGGCGGCGATGGGGCTGGCAGTGACGGAAGCACCCGTGGCGGCACCCGCTGCGGCACCGGCTCCACCGGCGGCAACCATGGCCTTGCCCTTGACGCCGGTCGCGGCGACCTTGGTGGCTGCGCCAGTTCCCTTG
>CAJANL010000049.1 GCA_903941105.1 uncultured Rhodospirillaceae bacterium | reverse complement strand
GGCCCCTCTTGTCGTCGGGACTGATTGTCTATTACCCTGAGGAGACCATCGGTGCGTTTCGAAGGGTGGGGCTCGTCGCGAAATGTTGGTCCGCTCCACTCTTCGACATAATGATCGCCATAAGCGGGGTATATATGTGTAACTAAGTCTGCGCTTGAGGCAGTGACTATTCTCAGGACTTCGACAGACCATGAGCGTCCGCGGCAAAGGGTGGGACGAAGTTCCCGAATTCGACCGAGATTGCTTTCTCCTCGCCGCCGTGGGTGGCACGGAGGAGTGGCAGTCGGTAATGTCCGAGATTGGCCTCGACAATAATGCGGCGGCGAAGGTTGCCACGGCCATTTGTCCAATGAAGTCGGCCCCACGGTCCGACGACGAGCGCCGGGAGCGCGAAAGGGCGGCACTGAATTTTCAAGGTGGCCGACCGCTGGGGCGGGCTTTCCGAGATGCGCTTCTGCGACGTGACGCGCCTCCGGTCGAGGCTGTTGCGGCCGGGCCGAAAATCGACGCCGCCCCGTCGCATGCCCAGGGTTGGGACATGGAGCGTCCTCAGCGATTGTCCGGGGCTGGCCGCGATACCGCCGGGATTTGGGTGACACCGGAATGGCTGAAGGATCGCCGCGGTCGAGCCGTGGCGGCGATGACCCGGGGGCTTTCCGGGCTGTGGCACCGGACGAGCCGATTCACTGCCCGCATCAGCCCGGCAATCTCGGACGCGTGTCGTGCATTGCCGAAGATAGCCGTCTCGGGCACGCCCCGCCATTCCGTCCCCGCGCAGCCAAAGTCCCCCCGCACCAATCCCTATATCGGGGCACGGGCGGTACTCGATGGCGGCCTGAACAAGGACGGCGCCACCATCGCTGACGATGTCAGGGTAATGGAAATGGCGTTGGCCCGGTGGCGGGGAATGGGGCCGGCCCTCAAGGACATAATCGTCGGCTCGGCCCTGCGCGGCTTTCCACCGGCTCTCGCCTTCGTTCGCCTCGTCGCTCCGCACGCCCGCCCGGCGGCCAGTCCGGCGCCCACCGAAGAAACCGCGGCGTGGGAAGCCGATGTCCTTCGTCACGGACGCATGTTGACGGCGCTGGAGCGTGAAGGCTCCCTGTTGTTTCGCTTGTTCCGTATCATGATACCGCCGATTGGATGATTGGTGCCCTTTGCGATCAGCAACGTCATGTTCTCTGGTTTTCAGACCGGAAGACGCAGGCTATTGTGACGGCGGAACCGTAATCTGAGTTTTATCGGGGGGACAGGACATGGCGGAAGACGTGCGGAAGCGTGGGCAGAAGGACACTGCCGTCCCCAAAAGCGGTCGTCCCGGTCGATCGACAGCCACAAGCCCGCGGCCCTCGCCGTCGGTCGACAAGAAAAAGGGTCCGTCCCCGGTCAACGACGTGCTGGCCCGTGAGGCATTGGCACCGGAGAAGATGACGGTGACCCCGACAGACAACCTGTCGCTCGCCGCTCCGCTATCGACTGCCGCCGCGATAAGTCCCTTTATCTCGTTGCTGAACGCATCGCCGTGGTCCGTGCTGAAGCCATTGGGGACCGAATTGATCCCGGCGACGGAGCCGCTTCCGACCCCACCTCTGCCGACAAGCCCGACGCCGCCGCCTTCGCCAGAGCGGGTAGAGGAGGCCATTCGTCCGCTGGAGCCGCGGACCCTCAGCCCCGCGGCGGACTGGACAGCCCTGTTGGCGATTTCGCCTTGGAAAAATGGGGGGGGGAATGCGGCGGCCGCGCTTAACACCGTGCCGCCATTCGTCGAGCCGGCTGTCGGCGGGGATGCCGCCGCCGACGCCGCCACAATCGTGAAGCTGGAGCAAATTGCGGATGCTCCGGAACCGATCGTCATTGAATTCGGACGCTTTGCCGAAGCGTCATCGCGCATCGAAAGCCTCATGGAAACCGAAGTCCCGGAACCGGCATCTGTCGACCTGGCGTTCGCTCGGGCGGAGATCGAGGAACCGGCCGCCGAATTGTGTGACGAGGGCGACGCCAGCGTCGACCGGTCCGATGACACCACCCCGGTGGCGACAGCGGCCGAGGACTCGGTCGACGTGGTGCTCCTCCACATTGAGGCCGAAGGGGCGACCGAGATGGAGGCCCCGGCTGAGCAACCGGTCGTGGCGATGGACGAAGATCAATCCGTCGTTCCCGATGGCGAGGTGGCATTGGCAGGGACCGGCGAGCCGCCAATAGCGCATGTTGAAACCGTGGAAATTGAAACGCCCGCCGCTGTGGAAACCGAGGTGGAGGTTACCGAGGAAATCCACGCCGTCCCCCCGTGCGGTGACATCCGCGGCGTGAGGCAGATTCCCGTGGAAGATTGCCTGTTCGGCATCTTCAGTCTGGTCCGCACCGGGTTCAGCGGAGCGATGCGGGCCGGCCGTCGCTCCACGCCACAGTTGGCAGACAGCGTGACCAAGGTCTCGGCGCTCGTCGGCAAGGAAATTCGCCGGGCAACCGATCGCCTCGGACTGTCAGGGAAGGTCGGCGCCTAGGGGGGCGAGGGCCAACTCCCTTGCCGGGTCGGATATGAAGCGTATCGTAACCCGTCTACATCAGCGGATTGGTCCCTTGAACACGAAAAAAGCTCCGGCACAAATAAGTCCGAACCCAACCGCGTGGTTTATCGTAAGTTTTTCATCAAGGTAGATAACCGAAAATGCGGCGAATACGGTAAGAGTAATAACCTCTTGCATGGTCTTCAGTTCTGCCGCGGAAAAAGAGCCGTGCCCAATTCTGTTTGCAGGCACGGCGAAGCAATATTCCACAAAGGCGATCGACCAGCTTACCACCACGACCAGCCACAGCGGCTTGTCGGTGAATTTCAGGTGGCCGTACCAAGCAAATGTCATAAATACGTTTGAGATCAAAAGAAGAGCGATGGGGGAAACGATAGAAAAATTGAAGGAGAACATTGGTTTCTCAGGATGTATGGTGGGAGAAGACCAGCTTAGCGGGGAAACCCGTTTATACCAAGTCCGGGAATGCGGGGCGCCGGTGGCGGCCAAGGTGGCTATCATTCCGGCCGTTGCCGAGGGTGGGGCGGGGGAGCCCCAAGGGATTCGATGATGCGGCACTCGGCGACGACGTGTCCGCAGCAATCCATCAATTGCCGAAGCTCCTCCCGCAAGTGGATGAGATCTGCAATTTTCCGATCCACCATGTCCAGATGGCTTGCGACCATCTTATCGGCATCACCGCAGGGCATGTCTGGTTTTTCCGACAAGGCCAGCAAGGCGCGGATCGAATCAATCGAGAACCCCAGGTCACGCCCGCGGCGAATGAACTGAAGCCGCTGGATATGGCGATCTTCGTACTGGCGGAAACCGCCCTGGGTTCTCGCCGGCGAGGGGAGCAGCGCGATTCTTTCATAGTACCGGATGGTCTCGATATTGACCCCGGTCCGCTGGCTGAGGGTGCCGATATTGATCCGTGGATGGTTCATGGCTTTTCCATTGACTCTGTAGCCGCTCCAGGGTCCATGCTCGGCTCGAATTGATCGTTTGTCGAGTGCGATCATCAGCCGACGTGGTGGAGGATCATTCAGTTGTCGGGAGCAAACACTTGCTGCACCAAAGATTGCTGCGGATCCGCTTCGGCTCCGGTGGCGGTGGCCCTGACATCCTCTGGAAGAACGCAGTCATTCCGGATCACAGGCATGTGTTGTGTCGAAGAGGTGCGAACCCTGAAAGCGGCGGTGGGTCCGCTGGCCGGTGGACCTGAACGTCTGACCTTCGATGTGCTCAACGGCAAGATGACCGTGCCGGCGGAACTCGCCTCGGACGAGGTCATCGCCGCCGTCTCCGGCACCGGCATGGCGGCGGAAGTGTGGGAGCGCTTGACCGCCTCCGAGCGTGATAAAGCCGATTCTACCCGGCGGCGGCTCCACTCCGCTCTGGCTGCAGTCAGTGGCGTGGCCGTGCTGTTGGGGGTGGTTTTCGGCGAGGTCTTCGGCCTGACCGTCGCCGCTCATATGGCGGAAGCGATCGCCGTGGCGGTGGGATTGTGGATGGTCTTGGCGAAAGCGATACATGCGGCCCGTTCGTTGCGTCCGGACATGAACCTGCTGATGACGGTGGCCGTCTTTGGGGCAATGGCGCTGGGAGACTGGACGGAAGCCGGTTCCGTCTCGGCGCTGTTCGCCCTGTCGCTGGCGCTGGAGAGTTGGAGCGCGGAACGTGCCCGTCGCGCCATCGCCGCCCTGATGGATCTTTCTCCGCCCGTGGCGCGGGTGAAGCGGCCCGATGGCGGTGAAGAGCTGCTGCCTCCCGAGGATGTGGCGGTCGGCGCCGTCTACGTCGTCCTGCCCGGCGAGCGAATTCCGTTGGACGGGAGGGTTCTGATTGGCGATAGCATGGTGGATCAGGCCCCGATCACCGGGGAAAGCGTGCCGGTGTTGAAGTCTCCCGGGATGGAGGTCTTCGCCGGAACCGTCAACACCGACGGCGTTCTGGAACTCGAAAATCTGAAGCTCGCCGCCAACACCACCCTGGCGAAGGTGGCGCGGCTGGTGGAAGAGGCTCAGGGGCAGAGGTCCAAGGTCGAGCGCTGGGTCGACCGCTTCGCCATGGTCTACACTCCCGCCGTCCTGGCTTGTGCCGTGGCTATGGCCATGCTGCCGCCACTGGTGCTCGGACTGGAGTGGCCGGAATGGATCTATCGCGCCCTGGTGCTGCTGGTCATTTCATGCCCGTGCGCCCTGGTGATCTCGACACCTCTGACCGTGGTGGCCGCCATGGCGTCGGCGGCACGGGCCGGAGTGCTGGTCAAGGGCGGGGAATATCTCGAAACGGCATCCCGTCTGGTGGCGATCGCCTTCGACAAGACCGGGACCGTGACCTCGGGCCGCCCCACCGTCGAGCGGGTGGTGGCGCTCGATGGGAGCGACGAGATCCACATTCTGGGCATTGCGGCGGCTCTGGAGGCCCGCAGTATCCATCCCCTCGGCCGTGCTATCGTCGAGTATGCCGCCGCCCGAGGAATCGTCCCGGTACCGGCCGAAGCCGTTCATTCCCTTGCCGGCAAGGGAATGAGCGGCATGGTCGATGGCGGGGAGGGATGGTTGGGTTCCCATCGCTATGCGGTGGAGCGCGGGGCAGAGACCTCCGCCGTGCGCGAGGCGGCTCAGGCCTTGGCGGAAGGCGGCCGATCCGTGGTGGCTGTCGGCGATGCGACCGGAGTGAGGGGGCTGATCGCCCTGTCCGATCCCATCCGTCCGGAGGCCGTGGTGGCGCTGGCGGAGCTTCGACAGGCGGGAATAACCAACCTCGTCATGCTGACTGGAGACAATGCCGCCACCGCTGAGAGGGTGGGGGCGGCGTTAGGCTTCGATACCGTGCGGGCCGAATTGTTGCCGGAAGACAAAAGCGCCACCATCGATGAGCTGATGCGGAACTTCGGCACCGTCGCCATGGTGGGTGATGGCGTCAACGACGCACCAGCCATGGCCCGCTCGTCTCTGGGCATCGCCATGGGGGCTGCAGGCACCGACACCGCCATCGAAACGTCCGATCTGGCGTTGATGTCTGACGATCTGACCCGGTTGGCTTGGCTGGTGAGCCATTCGCGGCGGATGATGCGGGTGATCCGTCAGAACATTTGGTTCGCCATCGTGGTGAAGGCCGTCTTCATGGGGCTCGCCTTCTTGGATATCGCGACCTTGTGGGGCGCCATCGCGGCGGATATGGGGACGGCGCTTCTGGTGGCATTCAACGGATTGCGCCTATTGCGGGGCAACGCGCCCTCCAACGTATCCGTCCGGTGATGGCCCGCCTTGGCTGCATAGGCTTGGGGGTGGACGATGCGACCTTTAGTTCGGACTAAAGGTCGGAGAGTGCATGAAGGTCGATATCCTGGGTAGATTAAGCGCCGTCGCCGCTGGCATTGGGAGGAGAAGGCTCGGCTGGTCGAGGAGACGCTGGCGCCGGGAGCTACAGTGGCCGAGGTTGGGCGCCGGCACGGCGTTGCGCCGAGTCTCCTGTTCTACTGGCGGCGCCAGGCACGGGATGGGCTGCTTGAGCACCGGATGTCGGCGCCGGTGCTGGTCCCTGTGGAGGTCGCCGACACCGCGCCGACGGTGGCGATTGCCACCGACAGTCCGGCCCAGCGGCGCGGCCTGATCGATCGAGCTTGGTGGCGGCCGGTGCATCCGGGTTGACGCCGACGTCGATGCCGCAGCCTTGCGCCGGGTGCTCGGCGTCCTGGAGCGGCGATGATCCCCATTCCGAGCGGCGTGCGGGTGTGGCTGGCGACGGGGCACACCGATATGCGCAAGGGTTTCGACGGCCTGGCGGTGCTGGTGCAGGAGCGGTTGTCGCGCGATCCGCACTCGGGCCATCTGTTCGTATTCCGCGGCCGGCGCGGCGACCTGGTCAAGGTGCTGTGGTACGACGGACAGGGCCTGTGCCTGTTCTGCAAACGGCTGGAGCGGGGTCGCCTCCTATGGCCGTCGCCAGCTGACGGAGCAGTGACCATCACCCCGGCCCAACTCGGCTACCTGCTGGAAGGGATTGATTGGCGGATGCCGCAGAAAGCTTGGCGTCCGAGCGCCGCCGGCTGAGGAAAACGCTTCCCAGGGCCGGGCATTTTTGATTCACTTTGGGGGTGACCGACACCGCCGAAATCCTGCCGTCCGACCTTGCCGCCGCCCACGCGATGATCCTCGCCGAACGGGCGGCGCGGTTGGCCGCCGAGTCGGACCGGCGGGTGCTGGACATCGAGATCGAGCGGCTCCGGCTGGAAATCGCCCGGCTCAAGCGCGAGCGCTTCGGCCAATCGGCGGAGCGCAGCGCTCGCATCGAGCAGCTTGAGCTGTCGCTGGAAGACCTCGAAGAGACCGCCGCCGCCGCCCTGGCCGCCACGGCGACCGGCACGGTCGAAGCCCATCGCAGCAAGCCGGCGCGCCGAATGCTTCCCGATCATCTTCCCCGCATCCGCGTGGTCTAGCCGGCCCAGTCGGCCTGCCCCTGCTGCGGCGGCAAGCTGCACAAGCTGGGCGAGGACGTCACCGAAACGCTGGAGCGCATCCCGGCCAAGTGGCAGGTGATCCAGCATGTGCGGGAGAAGTTCTCCTGCCGGAGCTGCGAGGCCATCACCCAGCAGCCGGCGCCGTTCCATCCCATCTCACGCGGTCGGGCCGGCGCCAACTTGCTGGCCGAGGTGGTGTTCGCCAAGTTCGGCCTGCACCTGCCGCTGCACCGCCGGAGCGGTCGCTTCGCGGCCGAGGGTGTCGAGATCGACGTCTCCACCCTGGCCGACTGGGTCGGCGCGGTCAGCGTGGCTGAAGCCGCTGGTCGAGGCCATCGCCGACCACGCGCGTGTTGGTCCACGGGTCCATGTGGACGACACCCCGGTGCCGGTGCTGGCGAAAGGCAAGACCAGGACCGGCCGATTATGGACAATGGTGCGCGACGACCGACCCTTCGGCGGCGCCGATCCACCCGCTGCCGCCTACTTCTACTCGCCCGACCGCAGCGGTGAGCATGCCGAGGTTTTCCTCGCCGGCTTCAGCGGCATCATGCAGGCCGACGCCTGTGCGGGCCATGTAGGCATCCCCTTAATATGTATTAAGGGTCCTTCTTTACGCGGCAGCACACATTTGCGATTTGGCATAGCGGTATGCGCACGACGTATTAAGCCAGACACATGCGTTGGTATGCCACTTCCGACGGAATGGTAGGGGTGGAGGCGCCCCAACCATGTCCCGCCAATCCCCCAGAAATTAATGTATTCATTGCCGGCGTCTGAAGGGCAAAGCAAAGTGCCTGATCATGTGCTGCCGTAACGGGCGGCAAGGGCTTGGGCCTGGGTATATAGTTGTTCGATTTCTGCCAGACTGGCGGAACTGGCCGCTCCCTTGATCCGCCCACAAAGTTGGGAGAACTGAATGAGTTCGGCGGCATTGCCGCTGTGGTCCAATAGTTCGTCCAACATCGTTTCGAGGCGAAACATGCGGTAGGCGAGGTCGTCGGGCAGCGGTTGCCCATCCCGCGCTAGGGCGTAGAAATGTGTCCCCTC
Organism: uncultured Rhodospirillaceae bacterium; assembly: GCA_903941105.1. Classification (GTDB taxonomy): domain Bacteria; phylum Pseudomonadota; class Alphaproteobacteria; order Rhodospirillales; family Magnetospirillaceae; genus CAJANL01. Next base: position 8,483 of record CAJANL010000049.1, on the reverse strand, counting down.
GCGCTTGATAAACCCAGTGAGGCTGCGCCCTCGCTGTTCGCGGATTGCGCCGGCGGCCTGTTCGACAAGCTGCATGTAGCGCTCCTGAGGGACCCCCATGGCCCGCGCCGCGAGTGGATTGGGGGCATTCAGGTGGAAGGCATTGGCACCTTCGGGCGGCCGTGAAGACTTGCGACGGTCCGGGCCAATGTAATCGTGGGTTACCATGAAAGGCTTGCGCGCCTTCACCTGGGAATATAGGCGCAGGCTCATCTGCTGGGGAATAACAGGCAACAGCAGCAGGTCATCGACGCCGCAGTCGACAGCCTTGCGCACATGCAATTCGTCGGCAATCGGCAACAGGGAGATGACGACGACGAAGGGGTCCTTGCCCAGCTTCATGCGTCGCAACTCGCGTACCAACAAGCTGCTGTCGTTGTTTTCGAGATCGCTATTGATGATTAGCAGGTCGACCGCGCTTTGCGCACAAAGGTCCTGCGCCTTGGTGATCGATCCCGTATCGACGATTTCGCGGAACCCCATACCGTAGAGAGCGTTGCGGACCCCCTGGCGGACGGACGGATTGGCCTCGGCTACTATGGCCCGCACGAGTCCCAAATTGGGCTGAACCATCTGCGCATCCTAACTCTCGCCCGCCACCTTATAGGTAGAGCCGGCTTTTCTAACGATACGCGGGTCGGTTCCCCGAGTAGGCTAACGCCCCTCCTCGATGAACGAGTGCAGGCGGTCGGGATCGACCGGCTTGTGGGCCATGGCGAACCCGCTCGCCTTGACCTCGGCGATCCGCTCCGGTGCGGTATCGCCGGTGACGATGATCGCCGGGATGGCCCGGCCGCACGCCTGCTGCACCGCCCGCACCGCGTCGGTACCCAGGCGCCCGTTCTGCAGGCGGTAGTCGGCGATGATGCGATCGGGCATCCGGTGTTTGGTGGCGACGGCGACTGCCTCATCCTCGTCGGCGGCCGGCAGCGCGTGGCAGCCCCAGCCGTCGACCAGCATCTCGATGCCTTGCCGCACCATCACCTCGTCCTCGATCACCAGGACCTCCCTGGTTCCCATGGCTTTCCGCACCGGGGCGACCTTGGGGATCGGGCGGCTCTCGCGCTCTGTCGCCACCCGTGGCAGGGCGATGGAAAAGGTGGTTCCCCGCCCCGGAACGGAGCGAACCTCCAAGGTGTGCCCCATCAGGGCCAGCAGGCGGCGGACTATCGCCAGGCCGAGGCCGAGCCCCTTCGAGCGGTCGCGAGCCTCATTGTGCAACTGGACGAATTCCTGGAACACCGCTTCCACCTTCTCGTGAGGGATGCCGATGCCGGTGTCGACCACCTGCAGCATGAGACGGTCCGACCGCCGGCGGCAGCCCAGCAGGATTCCGCCGCGGTCGGTGTAGCGAAGGGCGTTTTCCAGCAGGTTGCGGAGGACCCGGCCGAGCAGCTTCGGATCGGTCTCGGTCCAGTGGTCGGCACAGGTGACCCGGAAGCGGAGGCCCTTGGCGCTAGCCCGTGCCGCGTATTCCGCCTCCAGCGGGGTAATGATCTCGCCCAGTGACAAGCGCGACAGATTGACCTCGACCACGCCGGCATCGAGACGGGAAATGTCGAGCAGGCTCTCGAGCAGCCCCTGCAGGGCCACCAGCGCCTGGCGGATGAGGGCGGCCAGGGCGGCAGCGGGATGGTCGGCCAGCCGTTCCTCCAGCGCCGAGGTGAACAGGGTAAGCGCCTGCACCGGCTGGCGCAGATCGTGGCTGGCGGCGGCGAGGAAGCTCGATTTGGCGCGATTGGCAGTCTCAGCGGCGTTGCGCGCCGTCTCCAACGCCTCGACCATCTGCCGCCGTTCGGTGATATCGCGGGCAAGCCCCACGACGCCGATGACGGTCCCGTTCCGATCCCGCAGCGGCATTTTTGAGGTGACATACCAACGGTGTTCGCCGCGCTGGAAGTCGAACAGCGCGTCCTCCGAGATACCGGGAACGCCGCTCGCCATCACCTGGGCGTCGAGGGTGCGCATCTTGGTGGCCAGCGCCTCCGGCAGGACCTCCCTGTCGTAGCGCCCGATCAGGTTCTCGACGCCGAGGGCCTTCGCTGTCGCCGGGTTGGCGACAATGTAGCGGCCACCGCGGTCCTTGCAGAAGACGGCATCCGGGATACTCTCCAGCATGGTGTTGAGCAGGGTCAGCGCCTCGGCCCGCTCCTGCTCTGCCTGCCTCAAGGCCCGTTCCCGATCGCGGCGCTTGGTGATGTCCCGGACGGTAGCGGTGAACATGCGGACGTCGTCCTGGTGCCATTCCCGGATCTGCAGGTCGATCGGCACCAGGGTGCCATCCTTGCGCATTGCCTCGACCTCACGGCCGATCCCGATGATTCTAGCCTCGCCCGTGGCGAGGTAGCGCTGGATGTAGCCGCAATGGCCGGAGCGATGCGGTTCCGGCATCAAGATGCTGACGTCCTCGCCCATCACCTCCTGTTCCGAATATCCGAAAATACGGTCGGCGCCAGGGCTGAACTGGCGGATCGCCCCCGTCTCGTCGGCGACGATGACGCCATCGACCGAGGTCTCGAGCGCCGCCCGGTGCCGCGCCTCGGCGACGGCCAAGTCGTGTTCGGCACGCTTGCGGTCGGTGACGTCGATGGCCGCAAACGAAAGGCCGACGATACGCCCCCCGTCCCGCCTGGGTTCGACCACGACATCGAAATGACGGGTGACGCCTTGAAGCGGCGGCGCGTCGAAGTCCATCCGACGGCCCTCGCCGGTTCTCAAGACTTCCCGTTTGACGGCGTACAGCGATTCGCCAAGCTCTCCGGGCCAGATCTCGCGAGAGGTCTTGCCGATGAGGTCCTCCGCCCTGAACGGCGGCGGGGGATTGATGACCCAGGTGCAGCGGAGGTCGCGGTCGATGACGGCCAAGGTGATCGGGGTGTGCGAGACGGCCAGTTGCAGCCGTTCCTCACTCTGCTGCCGCAGCTCGATCTCGGCCTGGACGTCCGATGCCGCCAGCCTGATCTCCAGTTCGTGCAGCACGATGTCGGCCAAGTATTGCAGGAACCGTTCGTCCTCCGGCGACAAAGGGGCCCTGGGAACGTAGTCGAGCACGGCGACGGTCCCGATGCTCTCCCCGTCCCGCGTCAGGACCGGGGCGCCAGCGTAGAAGCGCAGCCCCTGGTCGCCGTGAACCAGGGGATTGTTGTCGAAGGCGGGGTCCTTGGCGGTGTCGGGAAAGACGGTGACGCGCCGGTTGCGGATGGTGAATTCGCAGAACGAAATGTTCCGCGGCATTTCCCGGATGTCGAGGCCATACGCGGCCTTGAACCATTGCCGCGCCGTGTCGACGAACGACACCGGCGCCATCGGCGCGTGGAAATACATCGCCGCCATAAAGGTGATGCGGTCGAACACCTCCTCGGCCGGCGTATAGAGGATGTTATAGCGGCGCAAAATTTCCAGGCGCCGTGTCTCGTCCAAAGGCTCCACCATTGCCGGAACCGCCAGTGAAAACTTACCAATCCAAAGCTTGGGTCGTCGCTCATTGGCCGGAAGCGCGCATCCGAGGCTGCTGCTTTCGTGTTTGCCAAGCTACCCCTGTCGAGGGGATATCCAGGGGGCCACCGGCATCACCCGAACCTAGGGGCAGCACTTCGCGCCAAGTCTGTCTTAAATAATAGCCACGCCTTGCGAGAAAACACCATTCTGCGACACAATTCCCATGCGGAATGTCTAAGTTTTAACGCTATCACTAGGCATGGCTGCTTTAGAGAAGTCCGATTCAGCGGCTGTTCGACCTCAATAGGCAGGAGATTCGGCAGCAGGTGACCCAACCCGGCCTATGGGGCCTAAACAGGCTGTTGAAGAAGTCACCCTCAGCGAGCCGTTAAGAAGGCGATGGTGGCTTGGTCATGTGGTCGAACCGTCTTTCTTCGATACGATGAGAAGGAAACGGAAGCCGAAGCGTCCGTTGCCGCTATTTGAGATAGCTGCGTAGGGTGGAGATTACCTGCTCTAAATCCGCCTGCCGCTGCTCCGGCGGCAGGGTGGTCGAGTTCAGATGCTCCCGCAGATGCCCCTCCAGCACTTCGGCCATCAAACCGCTTACAGCCCCTCTTATCGCGGCGATCTGCTGCAATATGGCAGAGCAATCCTTCTCCTGCTCTAGGGCTTTTTCCAACGCCTCGGTTTGACCTTTGATCCGCCTCACGCGGGTTAAAAGCTTACTTTTATCCTTGATGGTATGCGCCATTCGCTTGACCTGTCCGACCATAAACTATACTGGGGTAGGGTATACTGCGGCCAGCCTGAGGAGACGGCGCATGTGTTCTGCTTCGTCCGAGCATTGGTATCATACTCACGTTTTTGACGCAGGAAATCCGTTAGCGGAACGCAATACCCGCTCCGCGGTGGTGCTGACCATCATCATGATGGCGGCCGAAATTTGCGGTGGCTGGGTATTCAATTCCATGGCGCTGTTGGCCGATGGCTGGCACATGAGCTCACACGCCTTGGCCTTGGGGCTGTCCTTGATGGCCTATGGCGCGGCACGGCACTACGCCCAAGACAAACGATTTTCTTTTGGCACTTGGAAGATAGAGGTACTGGGGGGCTATACCAGCGCGATTATTCTAACTGGAGTAGCAGCCCTAATGCTCTACCAGTCGGTGGAGCGCCTAATTTCTCCAACTCGCATTCATTATGATCAAGCCATTGCAATAGCGGCGGTCGGATTGTTCATCAACTTGCTGTGTGCTTGGCTGCTAAAGGATGGTCATGGCCACGAACATCACCACGGCCAAAATGACCATGACCATCGGCATCATCACGACATGAACCTGCGCTCGGCATACATTCATGTGGTGGCGGACGCGGCCACCTCAGTATTAGCTATCCTCGCCTTGATAGGCGGCAAATCCTGGGGCGCCGATTGGCTTGACCCCCTCATGGGCATTGGCGGGGCCGGTTTGGTTTCGGCTTGGGCCTTTGGACTAATGCGCGATACAGGACGGGTGCTACTTGATGCCGAGATGGATGCTCCTGTAGTGGCGGAAATCCACGAGGTCATTGAGGCCAGCCCGACCAAGGCCGATGTCACCGACCTTCATGTCTGGCGCGTTGGCACGGGAAAGTATGCGTGCATCTTGGCCTTGGCCGTTGACGGCCAAGCCAGCCCGGACGAAATCCGACGGCAACTGGGAATTCACGAGGAACTTGTGCATGTGACTGTAGAAATAAACAGGCGAAAATTCACATCATGGGGTGATTAGAAGTAGCTCAGCGTTGGCTGCCCTTATCACCGCGGCCGAGGTATTCAAGCTGAATCCCGGGCAAAGTATCACCCTGGCACTAGTTTGGTGCCGCTGACGAAGCCGCCACTCAAACGCCATAGCGCCCCCTGGCTGAGATCGCAGTTTGGAGACGGCCCGTGGACCGTCTCCTTGCCGCACTCAACCCACCGTATGCTCGCATCATCGAGGTTAGCTCTGGAGCATCGTCCACCACTATGTCGGCAAGGCGGTGGAGCGCCTCGACCTGTCCAAGGTCGCCGCTGTCGGCCTTGATGAAACCGCCGCCAAGAGCGGCCATACCTCACCGTGTTCATCGATCTCGACAGCAAGGACACCGTTGAGAACCCTGACATATCGCGCTTCATGGTCCGGACGAAGGCTTCGGCCATGCCGTTTGACTGGGGTCTTTCCACCGGTGTCGTCCTCGGCTCGAAGCCGATGTCGCGGGCGAAACGTCGGGTTTGCTCGGCAATGTAACCGGAGCCATTGTCGGACAGCCACCATCGACGACGAGCGCAGCCTTCTCGGACTCGTAGGCGGCAGCCACCTGATCCGCGGTGAGAGCCGGCGGCAGCGGCGCCGATGGCGCCCGGTAGACCCGGACCAGCTGGCGCCGGTCGAAGACGGCGAGAGCCGTCATGGGGGCACCGCAAGGTTTCTGCGCTAAACAACGCTAAGGCAGTCAAATCAAGAACACCACGGGGCGCAGCCGAATTCATCAATGGTTCAGCTGTAATCCCCCGCTCAATGTCCCCTTGGTCGGATGTTCCGTATTTCAACGCCCAGTATATCGGCCAGCGATTCCCAAGCGGCCTCGGCGGTCAGCGCCGGCAGCCCCAGTGTCATCGCGGTGGCCAGACAACAGCGGTCGCCCAGTGACAGGCCAGAAGATCGGGTGCTCGGGCGCAGCTGGCCAGCTTTTGCTGCGATATCCACATCCAGCGGCACAACCTCCACACCGAATGATAGGGCGATGGCCTTGGCACGATCCTGGGGAACCCCGCGCTCGGACAGCTTGCCGATTACCTCGGCTAAGTTGACCGCAGAAATTGCGCACTCAACCAGCGCGTCAGCGACGATCTCCTCCCCTGGCTCTCGATGAATTAGAGCCAACAAGGCTGAGGCGTCGAGGACGACCTTACTCATCGGCAGCCTCCTTCCGGCGCTGCGCAGACAGATCATCCACCAAGTCAACGTCGTCAGGAATGTATCCCCTAACCTCATCCTGGACTCGGGCGATGACGTTGCGCAGGGGCTCAAGATGGATTGTGCCGCTCTCGTCCACTGTCATGACAAAGCCACCGCCCTTTTCCATGCCGAGGTTGGATCTGATTTGAGATGGAACCACGATACGCCCATTGGCGGCCATGGTGACGTGATGCTCATTCATGTCGAAGCCTCATCGTGTGTCACTGCGGATAATATGACACTATACTCCTTGGTATTCAATGCGCCTCAATGGCAGTCGGTTATGCATGGCGATTCGTGATATAAAACTCGCTAACGTCCGTTAGGCAGTTTTATAGATGGGGGCTCTTGGCTGTGCGCTGCGTCTCTTACTACAGAGTATCGACTGCGAAACAGGGGCGCTCCGGCCTGGGTCTCGATGCCCAGCAGGCGGCGGTGCGCGACTATCTACGCCGCCACGATGGGGGATCGATTGCCGATTACGTCGAAGTCGAATCCGGCAAGAAGAACGATCGACCCCAGCTCGCCGCCGCCATGACCCTTGCCGGCGGACCGGGGCGACGCTGGTGATCGCCAAGCTCGATCGCTCGGCCCGCAACGTCGCGTTTATCGCGAACCTGATGGAAGCGAGCGGGTTCGAGTTTGTCGCCGTGGACATGCCGCTGGCCAGCCGATGCATGGAGCCGAGTGAAATGGCCCGCGCCAAGAAAACTGTCGGGTAAACCGAAAAGTCGAATTTCACTGCGGAACATTAATCCGCAGTCCTTCACTCCCGATGCATACCACCCATGCGTTTAATAACCATTCATATTGGCCATAAAATTTGTTCAGGCTCCGCAAATTAAGCTCAAGCGAGCGGAGGCACTTTCATTTGGCTGGAAACATGCCCAGTTTCGAATGCAGTCAATTCTTTTTGGAGCGCTCAATTTGCGCGTTAGATGGTGCGAGAGCTAATTCAATTGCCATAAGACGTCAGCTGATGGTCTTCCGGGCTCGCATGAGTACGGTAGAGGAATCTGTAACTTCCATCGGTGACGCGCTGCAGGCTCTGGACGAAAGTTTTGACGCCATGCTTGAGGAAGCGGCTGCTATTTCACAAAAATGCCGGGAGACGGCGGCGCTTTGTGATGAGATGTTACGAGGAAATACGTAAATGAATGAGGCGTTGATCTGGTCATCTGAATTTTCAGTTGGAAATGACGAAATCGACCATCAGCACAGAAGGCTGTTGGATACAGCCAACATGGTCCGCATGTTCACAGGTGATGAAGAGCATGAGGTAATATTGGCCGCTCTTGACGAGGTCGCCGATTACAGTCTTCACCATCTATCCTTTGAGGAAGCCATTCTCGCCCAAGGCAATTTTCCTGGCTTTGACCGCCACAAAGCTCTCCATGATGAAATCAGAGAATGTGTACATACACTTTGTATAAATAGGAATTTTGTCACTGCAGAAATGCTCAATGACGTAATGACAAGACTCGTTAAGCACATAATGTACACCGACAAGGAATATGTGGGTTATTTTGACGAACTTCATTTCATAGAGGATGCTTCATGATGTTCGTAAATTGTGAGGCAACGAATTCTGGCGGATTGAGCGGCCTTGAACTTAGGGCGTTTTCAGCTGGTGAGATTATATTCGACGACGGCGACTGTGGCGATGTGGCCTATATCATTGAGGCCGGGGAAGTGGAACTTGCAAAGGTTTCGCTTCGAGGCCTGTCCGTCATCGGCTACGCGGCAAAAGGTGACCTATTCGGGGAAATGGCTCTGATTGACGGTTCGGCACGCATGGCACGTGCCCGCGCCGTTACCGATGTAAAATGTCTTGTCCTCGACAAGACGCTCATTGAGGCAGAGCTCAAGGGCGTTTCGCCACTTGGCCGCGCCATTATCAATGTGGAAACCGGCGTGCAATTTTGACCCCCTAACCGGGGAGATCGGCGTCGAAAATTGACCCCCCTACCCTGGTGATGGCCGCCATCATCCGATGTTGAAAAGCATCGGAGCAGACCAGGGGAT
>CAJANL010000048.1 GCA_903941105.1 uncultured Rhodospirillaceae bacterium | reverse complement strand
GCCGCCATGGGGCCCAGATAGATGGCGGCCACCATCACCGCGATGGTCAGCACGATCCGCATGGGGTTCTTGCCGCCCCCATCTCCGCCCCCGCCGCCCTGGGGCCAGCGAATGACGGTGATGACCTCGCCATCGACGATGGCCCGGACGGCATAGATGCCGACCGGCACCGTCATGCCGCCGATCAGGATTTCCGGCCCATCGGACCAGCAATCCTCGGCGATGCCGCAAGCCTGCAACAGGCCGCCGAGCGTGATCCCGGATTCCACCGCATGAACCGAGCGGCTGGCCACCGGCTCGAAGGGATTGGTGACGATAACGATGGAGGCGGTCATGGCGAGAACCGATAGAAGCCTTCGATGGCCCAGCCGTTGAGCTTGAGTGCGTCCGAACGCTGGAACACTACCCCGGCGCCCTCGGCGCAGTGCAAGACACCGCCACCATCCACCTCGAGCCAGATGCCCACATGGATGGGATGGCGGGACCGACGCAGCAGCACGCAATCGCCTTCCGCAGGCGGGTCAACCTCGGCCCAGCGCCGACGCTCGGGGTGGTCGCGGAAGGTGCGGCCCATGACCAGCATGTCTTCGGGATTGCCGATCTCGGGCAGCAGGCGGCCGAAATGGTGAGCCTGCACCATGCGGACGAATTCCCAGCAATTGAACGAGTCCGGCCCGCTGCCATGGACGGACCACGGCAGGCCGATCAAAGCGGTGGCCCAATGGGGGGACTGGGCGACGGATATCTTGCTGAACATGGGATCAATCCGATATTCTTACTGGTAAGGAAGTTGGAATGGAGGCTCCCGATGGAACTCGCTCGCATCACGTCGAAAGGGCAGATGACGATCCCGAAGAAGGTGCGTGATTCCGCCCACCTATCGGCAGGGGACTTGGTTGCCTTCGTTGTTGAGGATGACCGTGTCCAATTCCGCAAAGTCATGCCCGGTGGTGACGAATACCTGCGGGCCGTCCAGGGGACGCTCGGCGAATGGAACAGTCCCGAGGACGAGGAGGCGTGGCGTGGACTTTAAGCCGTTCGAAATCGTGGTCGTGCCATTCCCGTTCACGGACAAGGTAGGCGCGAAGCGGCGTCCAGCCCTGATCGTTTCGACATCGGCGTTCAATCGCAGCCATGATCAAGCCGTGCTGGCCATGATCACGACGGCCCAACAGAGCGACTGGCCCAGCGATGTCCACCTTGAAGAATGGAGTGCCGCTGGCCTATCCACCGCATGTCGGGTTCGGCTGAAGTTGTTCACCCTTGATCGAGAGCTGATTCTCAGGCGGGTGGGAACCTTGGCTCCGCACGACAGGATGGCCGTCCAGACGGCTCTGTCGCAGTGCATCGCCGTCGTCTAACGCGCCAGACCGGGAAAGCGCCGGGCGGTATAGGTGATGGACGGAAACGACTTGTTGCCCGCATCCAGCATGCGGGCGCGGCCCGTGACCCTCATCGTGTCGGCCTCGACCTCGGTCAGGGTCATGGTAATGGGCGGGTCCATATGGGGGCCGTTGAGATCGGTGGAGAGATAGGGCCGCCAGGTGATC
>CAJANL010000047.1 GCA_903941105.1 uncultured Rhodospirillaceae bacterium | reverse complement strand
CAGGTCGGCATCGACCGGGATCAGGAAGTTCCGGTCGCCCGACTGGATGCCGTGGCCGGCGTAATAGAACAGCCCGACCGAGCCCGAAGCCAGCTTGCCGCCGAACTCGCCGATGGCGTTGTGCATATCCTTGCGGCCGGCGTTGGTCTTGACGATGGTCTCGAAGCCCAGCGCCTTCAACTCGGCCGCCATGGCGCGGGCGTCGTTGACGCCGTTGTCGAGCCGCTTCAGCCCCTTATAGGCGTCGTTGCCGATGATCAGCGCCACCCGCTTGTCGTCGGGCGCGGCATGGGCGGGGGCGCTCGTAAACGCCAACCCCACCGCCAGCACCAGTAGATACACCCAGTTCATGATGGCCGCCCCCGTCAATCGCAGGAGGAACTGTAGCCGCTCGCCGCCCACGCCGGCAAGCACGGCCCGTGACGCCCGGTAAGGTTCGGCGCGGCGGCTGTAGGTGGCCTCGACCCGGTGTCCAGCACGTCCAGCGCCGTAGCCTGGATGCGGTCGCCCAGCAGGAACTTCTGGCTCTTGGGGAACATCTCCACGGTCGGCACCAGCCACAGCAGGAGGTGGTAGTGCGCTTCCAGGGCCGGTCCCGTCCGTCGCGCCCCATCGTTGCCTGCCTTCATGAGTCCATTCGATTCACCGCCTCCGGCGGCCAGAAGAGGGGAGACTCCTCTCCTGGACCTCTCCCCAAGAGGCAAAGAGGCTAGGAGTCATGACCCAACGCTCCTATCGGAGCGTCCTGGCAAGACGAAAGCCGAGACCGCTGCCTCGGCCGTCTGCGGAGCGCCTGCTACGGCCGGCGGAGCGGAGGTACCTCGGATCGTAGCCCCAGGAGCCGCCCCGAAGGACGCGACTGCAGGCATTTGATCCCATTGACAGACCGCCGTCCGATGGCGCGTTCGCGTAGCTGTCCGCATAGCAATCCTGTACCCACTCCCAGACATTCCCATGCATGTCGTGAAGACCGAAGGCGTTGGCCACCTTGCTTCCCACCTGTGCCGTCCTACTGCTGGAATTGTGGGAATAGACTGCAGACGAGGACAGGCAGCCCGCGGAGTCTCCGCACGAATACGTCGTCGTCGTCCCAGCCCGCGCCGCGTATTCCCACTCCGCTTCCGTCAGCAGGCGGTAAGGACCATCGCCCCCCGTCGACACCGACACCACGCTGCGCACCTTCTCGTTCAGTCGACGGATGAAATCCTGCGCGTCGTCCCAGCTCACCTGCTCCACCGGATTGCGCGCCCCGGAGAACTTGCTCGGGTTGGTTCCCATCACCGCCTGCCATTCCGCTTGCGTCACCTCATACTTCCCCACCGCGAAGGCGCGTGCAATCGTCACCGGATGAACCGGCTTCTCGTCAGAGGAGCCATCATCCGACCCCATCATGAAGCTGCCCGCCGGCACCACCACCATCTCGGGGCAGTCAGCGCAGTCGCGGAACACCGAGCCCGGCGACCGCGCCGCAGCCTGCTGGCGTTGCCGCTCCTGTCCCGCCGCCGCCAATGCCGCGAGTTGCTGGCGCTGCCGCTCCTCCTCCGCCGCCGCTGCCGCCTGCTGGCGCAGTCCCT
>CAJANL010000046.1 GCA_903941105.1 uncultured Rhodospirillaceae bacterium | reverse complement strand
CGCCAGGGCTGATTCCGGCGGCACCGCCGTTTTCTGAAGGACCGCGCCGACCCGTCGGCGCGGCCTTTTTCTTGCCCGCTCAATAGCCGCCCGCAGACAGGCCGCGGGCCTTGCGCGACTCGACCCTGCGGGCCCGGCGCAACTGGTATTCGGACAATCTGGCCTGCCGATAGGCATCGGCGATACGCTTTGCCTCGTTGTGAGCGCCGCCCTGCTGCTCGCGCCAGGTGCGGCGGGCTTCATCCACCCGCGGCAGGGTCGAGGGGACCGGCTTGGCGGTTGCGCCGGGCTTGACCGGGGTGATGGCCAAGGCCGACGCCACCTGACTTCCCGAAGCGTTCCAGACCTTCATCAGACGCTCGCGATAGGCAGCGGCCAAGGACGGCGTCTGCGAGTGGTAATAGGATGCCGCCGTCACCCAATGCCCGGTGGCGCCGAACAGCCCTTTGAGAAAGCGGGCGGCATAGCCGACATTTTGAGCCGGATCGAAGGCATCATCCAAAGAAGCGAAGGCCGTGGGGTGGTACATCAGGTTGACCTGCATGCACCCGACATCGATGCTTTTGACTCCCCGCCCGCGCAAACGCTTCACCTCGGCCACGGCCTCGGCCTTCGACGGGAAATACTTGCCCTGCCCTTCCGAGGTAACGGTCCACGGCCAGGCAAGAGTTGCCTTGCTCTCGCGGTCATAACGCCCCGATTCCACCACCGAGATGGAATCCAGCAAACGGGCGGGAATGCCGTATTGACGCTCGGCGCGGACGGTCTCTTCCGAACACAGGGCCTCGGGCGGCAGTGCCGGAGCGGCCAAAGCCCCCGCCGCCCAGGTCAGCGCGACCAGAAAAATCACCCATGCCCGCATCAAGCCGTACCGCGCCATGACATCCCGCAGAGAAAGCGAACCGGCAGACTTTATTGCATGAACCATGCCAAAATAACAAAATTCTCCGTTTTCCGGCGTCATGACAGCCCTGCCCGGAAGAAACGCCAACAATTCTGCCACTTTCCCGTTCCTGCCCACGAAAGAGGCTGTTTTTTTCTTGCACCTGCGAAGAAAGATCAGTAGTTTTTGCACTGCAGCAAACGGATGGCTTCAACTCCTCCCCTTGCTGTCTTTCTTGGACGTTTCCTCCCTAAACTTCGAGCCCCCGCTTCGGCGGGGGTCTTTTTTTGTTTTTCAAGCACTTAGCAGCGATGACGTGCCCCTCGATGTGTCCCGCCGTGTGCCCCGCCGCACGTCGGGCTCCAAGTGCCCGGCCTTCCGCACTGCGAAGCGCTCGGGGTGTCAGTCAACCAATTCCTCCTGCCGTGGCAATAAGGCGTGGGCAGGAAAGAGCGTTGATGAATGCATCAGATCACGCCGCGTGCTCCTTCGCTTCGCCGGCAATCGGTTCACGGTCGAAGAAATCGTTGAGCACGGCCAATTGAGCGCCGAGATCATCGTGGCTCATGGACAGAATGCTGTTGATGGCGTCGGCCTTGAGAGTCTGTCGGCGGGCGAGCCGCTGAACGACGCCTGAGCGGTGACGAATCGCCGTCTCGCCGGCCCGCACCCAGAAATACGGAATGTCCCGCACCTGGAGATCCTTCCATTCCGCAGCCAGCGCTTTGCGGGACGGTCGCGGTTGAAAGCTGGCGGAATGGCTGAACCTCTCGAACAAACCCTGCCGCCAGAATTCCGAACCGAACAGGGTCGGTAGATTGAGCATCTGGCCTACCGCCGCATAATGGCGGGTGTTCCGATACAGGAAGCGGACCCGGAAATCGTCATCGACCATCTCAGCCAGGAGTTCGACGATCCGACCTTTATGACGGACGAAGAAATGATGGGTCAGTCGGTAACCCGCGAATACGGCTTCGCGGTAATCCGCAGGATCGGCAAGATGGCAGGTCGAAGGCTCTCGCACACGATTGCGGAACCCCTTGGCAGGGGTGCGATAGTCCAGGACGCCGTCTGTCCTTCGCCGAAGCTCGCAACTGAAGAGCGGCTGCCTGGACACATCGCCACCTCGTAGCGCCGACAGATGCACTTCCCGGTCGATTAGCCCCGTGGCCTTCAGCCAGTCCGCCGGGTTTTCACCATCGAAGCAGTGCAGGATGCATTCCGGATCGATGATGATCGGCTTGCCGTCCACGATGAGCAGGTTCTCAAGGTGCAGATCGACCATGCGCAGGCAGGCGGCGACGGCGGTCACCGCGCCAAGTGAGAACATCACCTGATCTAATTCGTAATACGGCAGCGAACGAGAAGCCAGGTAGGGCACCAAGTACCATTCGTGGCTTGGGTCCGCCGTAATCGGCGGAGGCCGAAGGTCCACTCCGACGGCGGGCGACACCTCATCCAAAACTGCGGCAAGCAGAAGGTAGGGGCGCGGGTCGGCAAACTTGAGCACCTGCGAGCCGGAGGCGGAGGCGGAATGGACCAACAAGGGCCGTCGCCCACCATTGTGCGAATCACCGGCAAGTGCCTCGAAACTCAGTGCCGCGCCATCGGCTCGGGGCAAACCCAGTGCCATTCCAACCGATCGCAGGAAGGTGGACATAAGTTGGGCGCGCTTGGTGGCCACCTGTTCGATGTAGGCATCCGAATCAAGCGCTAGTGGATTGCAGCCGAACGCGGTCCGGACACTCTGAGTCGGCAGCCTGATCTGCGTCAGGTCAGCGTCGAAAAAGCGGGCAACCGATTCCGAATCGAGGCCTGGAACGGCGGGCGGCGTGACACCCCAATCATAACGCTCCATGGCCTTCAGGCTCCGAGACCAGGGGCTTACGGCTGCATGCGACCAGATTGGGACGGACCGGGATACCGCATTTGGTGAACGGAGCGGTCGCGGCCGCGAACGCAGCGGCATACAACGTCGTATGGGCGAAGCGACGCCGCGCAGCCGTCAGGAGCGCCGTACCAATTCCCAGACGTTGCCAATCGGGATGGACGCAGACTTCAGCGATCCATGACGTATGGATGTCATCGCTCATGACCCGCACGAGCCCGACCAGCCGACCGTCCGCCAGCGCGAAGGTTCCATATGCACCCGCACCGAAACACCTTTCCACGGTTTGCGGCGACGATTCGAAACCAACCTCGTTGAAAAGCCGGGAAACATCGGACCATCCGCATCCTGGAACGCCCTCGACCAGGGTCACCCCCTCGGGAAGCGAGGGCATATCAGGCACATCGCGCGAAGCGGCGGCGCATGACACAAGCTTTGGCTTGGCGCGAATTCCGCATTTTTCGTAAAAGTCCACCTCGGCTTTCAGGGCATCGAAATAGAGGGGGATGTGGGCGAAGCGCTTGTTGATGCGCTCGACCAGTTCCCGGCCAATGCCCTTCCGACGCCAATCGGGATGCACGCAGACACCGCTCAGCCAAGCGCACATATGATCGTCGCTGAGGACGCGTCCATAGGCTATCAGATGGCCTTTATGAAGAACGAATAAACCGAAACCACAATTGCTGAAATTTTTCAGAACGTACTCCGGGTCAGAGCGGAACCGTTCGTAATCCTCCGCCAACCCATTACCAATCACCGCATCAAGCAAGCCAATAAGGGAATCGAAGTCGATCCGCGAAGCATCTGTGGTCCATTCGAGAGAACCTGTCAATTGGCGCGTCATTTTCGTTGTTCCCTGTCAGCTTTCTTGGGTCAGAAAAAGATATCACACGTCCCCGTAGCGCGGCATCGGGGATGGTCCTGCGGGCCGTAAGGAGCATCCGCATTTGCTGCGAACCCATTGAACTGATTGAACAGGCCGCTAGCGTCGATGCCATTGATGGCACCACGCCCACCCGAGAGCCGCTGATTGATCGCCGTTTCCGTCGGCCCGCCGGGACGCATCAGTCCATCGATTTTCAGACGATTTTCAGACGATTTTCCTTCTGGAACCGCTTGATGCCATCGAACATGGCGTCGTCGGTCCAGTCATCGGCCGCGATGGGCGGGAATGTTATAGTAGCCAAGCTGGCTCAGCGCCCGCTTGGTGTTCACTAAGTCATTGGGATCAACCCTGTAACTGGTCCCAATAACATTCTTCAACTTGAGCCAGGACATGGACTTGCTCCTTGTTTGAGGGAATTGGACCAGAGGGACATCCCGCCCGACATCAAGGAATATAGACCCATTTCAGCCAATCGTCAAGAACATTAGCGGAACATTTAGCCACCAACCCCGCCCCTTCGATCAGCTTGCGTCGATAATGGCAAAGGCACCACCGGCATTAAAGCACAATCTATGCGCGCAGCGCACCAAAGATAGGCCGCCGAAAGCAGATGCCCATAGGCATGCCCTTCGCTTCCCTTACCTACGCTCGCTGACACACCAGAGCCTCGGGCTGATTGGACATTCCGGGGCAGGGCGCCCTGGCTCTGTCGGCGATCTTCGCCTTCTCAAGGCGAAAGAAATCCATCTCCCGCCTTTGCCTGCACATTGGGCCATGTGCCCCGAAATGTGCCCCGCAGGCCGCAGCTCCCAAGGATTCTGCGGCATACAGCCCCCAAAACCGTTTCCTCCCTAAACTGAGCCGTCGGGGTTCGCCCCGACGGTCTTTTTTTGTCTTTCGACGGGTTGGCCGATGCGGGGGCCCCGCGGCCCATTGCGGGCTCCCGCCGGACGGAGCCTAGACGCCCATGTCGCCGATATAGATTCCCAGGCCGCGGGCGGTATGCGCCACCGTGCCATAGGGATCGACGCCGCGGGTGATGCCTGCGATCTCGGTCAGCGGCACGTCGACGACCTGCCCGTGCTGCCAGGCCACCATGCGATCCATCTTGCCCTGGGCGATCAGGTCGACGGCATGCACCCCGAAAGCCGAGGCGATCATGCGGTCCCGGGGACCGGGCTGGCCGCCGCGCTGGACATGGCCCAGCACGGTGACGCGGGTCTCGGCCTCGACCAGGGTCGACAGCTTGGCCGCCAGATACTGGCCGATGCCGCCGTAGCGGGCCTCGCCATCGGCCTGCACCTGGGTCACCGACCGGCCGCTTTCGGTCTTGCATCCTTCGGCCACCACCACCAGGGCATGGTTGCGCCCTTCGGCCCGGACCTCGGCGATCTTGCCGGCGACGCCGTCCAGGCTGTAGGGGATTTCCGGGATCAGGATGGCGTCGGCACCGCCGGCGATGCCCGCCGCCATCGCGATATGGCCGACATCGCGGCCCATGACCTCCAGGATCATGACGCGGTGATGGCTGGCGGCGGTGGGAGCCAGACGGTCCATCGCCTCGGACGCCACCGACAGGGCGGTGATGAAGCCGATGGCATAGTCGGTGTGGGCGACATCGTTATCGATGGTCTTGGGAATGCCGACCATCGGCACCCCGCCAACCTTGCACAGCTTGTTGAGGATCCGCATCGACCCGTCGCCGCCGATGACGATCAGCGCGTCCAGGCCCAGTTCGCGATAGCCTTCGACGAATTCCTGCGATCGGTCGCGGGTGGTGCCGTCGGGCATGGGATAGGCGAAGGGATCGCCCTTGTTGACGGTCCCCAGGATGGTGCCGCCCATGCGCAGCATCTCGCCCGAGGCGGTATGCAGGTCGAACTCGACGAAATCCAGCGGCCGGTTCATCAGCCCCAGGCTGCCGTCGCGGATGCCGTATACCTTCCAGCCATAGCCGCGGATGGCACGATGCGCCACCGCCCGCAGGGCGGCGTTGAGGCCGGCGCAATCGCCGCCGCTGGTGAGAATGCCGATCCGCTTCTGGGCCATGATTGCTCCGCTTCCCTGTGATTCGCGCTTACCCATACCGCTTCGCACCAATCTCTGCTACTGTCAAACCCGCTTTCGACAGCAAGGCCCCGCGCTCCGACATGATCGATGCAGACATGGATGAGATTCGCCGCCGTCTGGCGGATCTGGTGACCGAACACCGGGATCTCGACGACGTCATCGCGCGCATCGCCAGTGATCCCCACGTGGATCTGCTGCAGATGCAGCGGCTGAAAAAGCGCAAACTGGCCCTGAAGGATCAGATCGCCCGCCTGGAAAACCTGCTGATCCCCGACATCATCGCCTGAACCGGCAATATGGCCTCCCCTGCCGCTTAGCTGTTTGGCTCCGGCAAGGCGACTTCCGAATCAGCCGGCTTTTCTGTGGGAAGAGCCGGCGCCATCGGCTCCGGACAGGGCGTTGTCCCCATCGGGGTGATGTTCGATCAGCAATATCCCATCGTGGGCGGTTTCGTCGCCGTTGAAGACCGCCGCGTAGATCCTGCCGGATTCCGTTTCGCCGACCATGTAGAAGGTCTGCGCACCAGCCCCCTGCCCCAGGTGCCCAATCACGATACGTCGATCATGGATGCGCGCCCCTCCCCGGCGGCCGCCCGCGCTGACGGCATTCACGGCGATCTCGCTCTGTTCGACATGGCAGAAGTCTTTTCCTCGCCAAAGAAAACGAAGCAGCCACTTCTTTCCGCCACCATCCCCGAACCACCCCCCTTGCGTCAATTCATCGACCGAGAAGGTCCGCAGCCCCTCGCACCACGCCAAAAATTCCGTTTCCTCACCCGGAGTCACCCCCTCCCTGCGGGCGACGGCGGAATTCCCCCGCCCATGTCGCCACCGCCACAACAGAAACAGCGGATCGCGAAGGAGCAGAAGCTCCTCTTCCCGCCGGGAAAGCCCCTTACTTTCGTCCGCGGTAGCGAAGGCGTTTATCAGGGCGCCAAGGGAGACCAGACGGGCTTCGGTTCCACCGCATCCCCGGACATGTCTGAGTATTCTGTCCACGATCAGCGCCGAGCGCTCGTCGGTTGCCGTGGGAAAGGCCTGAACAACGCGCCGGACGACCACCTGCAGCAACTCGTCGTCATCCAGTTCCGGCAATTCTCCGGCCATTGCAGGAAGCATCCGCACCGCCCCCTCGCCGGTGGCCAGCCACTCGACCCGCACCCCGGCGGCCCGCGCAAGGGCGACGAGGCGTGGACGGGACGGCTCCGACTCGCCCTTTAGATATTTGTGAATCACACCGCGGGACAAGCCGCACTTTCGTGACATGAGGGCGATCCCGCCGGCCAGCTCCACAACGTGCCGAGCCCGCCCCACGAATCCATCGTCACGATCACAGCCATCATGCGGCGCTGCATCCGTCACATCCACCAAGAGCCCCCACCAAAAGTCCCCCCTGACAGCCGGCAGCAACCCGCACCGAAGAATTTGTTGACGAATATGAACTTCCGACTTGCAGCATGTTCACGTTCGTGACAATCTCCGGCCATCATCAGGTACACATAAAGGAGCGCTCACCCGGAACCAGCCGCCACCCACATCCGGAAACAAGCAAGACACCAGTTCGCACAGTGGATCCGGGGGACTTTCCGCGCCCAGGGGACAAGCGCCTCCGCGTGATTGGCTCATCACCCCGGACTGCTGTCATTGAGTTTTTTGGCAAAGCGGGACGGATAGTCACGTTCGTGACGGCCTGCTGCAAAAAGACAAACCATCACATTAGCGGCACACGCCCCTGCCCATCCACCTTGATCAAGGAATCCTGGCATGAATAAATTTCTTGTGGCCTTGGCCGTCATCGCCCCCGTATTCCCTAAGCATCGGGACGGCCAATGCCCAGTGGTACATGGGCGCAGATGGCGGCGCAAACTTTCAGCAGGGGGAAAAGCTCACCGGCACCAATAACGATGGAAGCACGTTCACCGATAAAAGCGGCAACAAAACCGGCTATGGGTTGCAAATGCACGGCGGGTACGATTTCGGTGGCCCCAAGGTCGAAATGGAACTGGGCTACCGTAGCGGCAAGCTGAAATCATTGGCAGAGGTGGATGGAAAGGTGACGGGTGACACCACATCCCTGTCCATCATGACCAACGGCATCTATCAGTTTCTTCCTCGGTCCAAATGGCATCCGTTCGTCGGTGCCGGCATCGGCATGGCGCGGATTGGCGCCCAGTGGAAGATCGATGGCGACAAGGTGCTTGACGATACCGATTGGGTGTTCGCCTACCAGGCATTCACCGGGCTGTCCTATGATATCGAAAAGAACTGGGAGATATCTGCCCAATATCGCTACTTCGGTACCCAGGATGCAAAGTTCTCTGACTCCGACGGTGGCTCGGTTGAACTCGGATACCACAGCCACGCCATTCTGGCTGGCGTTGCCTACAAGTTTTCCAAGTAGGCCATCCCCCAGGGCTCCAGCCCCCCGAGATCCCAAGTGCAACGGGCTTCCCGATCAACAGGGAAGCCCGCCGACGTTCAGCGATCAACCCTCGGAAGACACTGTCAATTCATCTCCCCCCGGACCCAGGGCTCCGAATCCAGGTTAAGAAGTGGCGAATTTCCCCTGGTACATACTCGTCATGCCCGCGCAGGCGGGCATCCATACGACGGTTGGGCGAGACGCAGCTGCGACTCATGAAAACACCATGCGTCTATATTTTGGCGAGCCGGCAAAATGGAACGCTATATATTGGCG
>CAJANL010000045.1 GCA_903941105.1 uncultured Rhodospirillaceae bacterium | reverse complement strand
GTCATCATCGTCGGCGCCCTGCTGGCGGCGACCACCGGGGTGGTGGCGGCTTCGGTGATCTCCATGGGGCTGATCACGCTGCCGATCATGCTGCGCTACGGCTATGACCGGCGGCTGGCCTCGGGCGTCATCGCCGCTTCGGGAACCCTGGCCCAGATCATCCCGCCGTCGCTGGTACTGATCATCATGGCCGACCAGCTGGGCCGCTCGGTGGGCGACATGTATGCCGGCGCCTTCGTGCCCGGCCTCATCCTCACCGGCCTCTATGTCGGCTATGTCCTGCTTGTCACCATCTTCAATCCCAGTGCCGCCCCGGCACTGCCGCCCGAGGCACGCACCCTGCGCGGCCTCAATTTGGCGAAAAGGGTGGTGGTTTGCCTGGTGCCGCCCCTGGTGCTGATCTTTCTGGTGCTCGGCACCATCTTCCTCGGCATCGCCACCCCCACCGAGGGCGGCGCCATGGGAGCCGCCGGCGCCCTGATCCTGGCGTTGATGAAACGCAAGTTGTCGTGGAGCCTGATGCGGCAGGCCATGGACAGCACCGCCAAACTGTCGAGCTTCGTGGTGTTCATCCTGGTGGGCTCGACCGTGTTCGGTCTGGTATTCCGCGGCGTCAACGGCGACCTGTGGGTCGAGCACCTGCTGACCAGTCTGCCCGGCGGCGTGCTGGGCTTCCTGATCGTCGTCAACATCCTGGTGTTCGTGCTGGCCTTCTTCCTCGACTTCTTCGAGCTCTCCTTCATCATCGTCCCCCTGCTGGGTCCGGTGGCGGAAAAGCTGGGAATCGACCTGATCTGGTTCGGCGTGCTGCTGGGCGTCAACATGCAGACCTCGTTCATGCACCCGCCATTCGGCTTCGCGCTGTTCTACCTGCGCAGCGTGGCACCCAAGGTGGATTACCTGGACAAGCTCACCGGCAAGCACACCGCCAAGGTCACCACCGGCCAGATCTATCGCGGTGCCATACCCTTCGTGATCATCCAGCTGATCATGGTCGGGCTGGTAATCACCTTCCCCGAGATGGTGACCGGTTTCCTCGGCAGGGACGTCGTGATCGATCCGGGGCAGATCCAACTGAACGTGCCCCAAGCCGAATACTGACTTTCGCAAACAGAAAACCCCGCTTTCGCGGGGTTTTCCTTTTTCACGTTCGCCGTATTTTGCCACCATGCGGCGAGTCGCCTCAGCGACTCGCCGGTAGGAAAACCAGCATCAGCCGGGCTTGCGGGTCAGCTGCATGTAGCGGTCGAACGAGGCTTCGGCGACGCCGAACCATTCCAGCTGGGCGTCCTGGAACGGCTTCCAGGCGTCATAGATCTTCTTGAACTTGGGATTGCGCGCCGATTCCTCGGCGTACAGTTCCATGGCCGACTTGTGGCAGGCATCCATGATCGCCTTGGAGTAATAGCGCAGCTTGGCGCCACTGCCCACCAGACGCTTCAGCGCCAGGGTGTTGTTGACGTCATACTTGGCCTGCATGTCGATATTGGATTCGGCACAGGCGGCCTCCAGAATCGCCTTATAGCTCTTGGGCAGGGCATCCAACGCCTTGTCGTTGATCAGGAACGACACATTGGGGCCGCCTTCCCACCAGCCGGGGGCATAGTAGTAGGGCGCCACCTTGTAGAAGCCGAGCTTCTCGTCGTCGTAGGGTCCGACCCACTCGGCGGCGTCGATGGTGCCCTTCTCCAGCGAGGGATAAATGTCGCCGCCGGCGATCTGCTGCGGCACCAGCCCCAGCTTTTCCATCACCTTGCCGGCATAGCCGCCGATGCGCATCTTGAGACCCTTGAGGTCCTCGACGGTGTTGATTTCCTTACGGAACCAGCCACCCATCTGCACGCCGGTGTTGCCGCCCGGATAGTTGACGACGTTGTAACCCTTGAAGAATTCGCGCATCAGCGCCATGCCGCCGCCGTGATACAGCCAGGCGTTCTGCTGGCGGGCATTGAGGCCGAAGGGCATGGCGGAGTCGAAGGCAAAGGTCGGGTCCTTGCCGACATAATAGTAGCTGACGGTATGACCGGCCTCGACGGTGGCGTTCTGCACGGCATCGAGCACGGCCAGGCCGGGAACGATTTCACCGCCGGCAAAGACGCGGATCTGGAATTTGCCGTCGGTGGCTTCCAGGACGCGCTTGGCCATTACCTCGGCACCGCCGTAGATGGTGTCGAGACTCTTGGGGAAGCTCGACGCCAGACGCCACTTGACCTCGGGCATGGTCTGGGCGATGGCCGGCGCGGCAATGGTACTGGCGGCCGCACCCACGGCCGCGGTCGTCAGGAATTTCCGTCTTTGCATTGGACTCTCCTAGGCTCTGAGCCGCTCTCTTGGCAGCAATTCAGCGCGAACATCGTAGAACATCCGCACGCCTAGTCAATTGTGGTTGCCCACAGCATAGGCCGATGGTCACGGCGCCTTCGGCAGCCACTTCAACAAGGTCGCAAACAGCAGCTCCGGCCGCACCGGCTTGCCCAGATGGTCATTCATGCCGGCATCGAGGCAGTGCTGGCGCTCCTCCTCGAAGGCGTTGGCGGTCATGGCGACGATGGGAAGCGCTTCGCAGCCGGGCAGCAGGCGAATTGCCCGCGTCGCCTGCAATCCGTCCATGACCGGCATGTGCATGTCCATCAGCACCAGATCGTAGCCGCCCTTCCCCACCATCTCGACCGCCTGGGCACCGTTCTCGGCAATGTCGACCGGAAGTCCGGTGACTCGCAGCAACGCCAGTGCGACCTTGCGGTTGACCGGATTGTCCTCCACCAGCAGCAAGCGGCAACCGCCGTAGCCCTCCAGCAGCTGTGCCTCCATCTGCCCGGTGGCACGGGGCGCTACCGCCGGGCCGGCGATGGATTGCGAGCGCTTGAACCGGGCGGTGAACCAGAAGGTGCTGCCGCGTCCCGGCTGGCTGTCCACCCCGATGGTACCGCCCATCATCTCGGCCAACTGGCGCGTGATGGCAAGCCCGAGGCCGGTCCCGCCGTATTTCCGGGTGGTCGATCTGTCGGCCTGCTCGAAGGCGGTAAACAGGCGGGTCACGTCGTCGGAGGCGATGCCGATTCCGGTGTCCTCGACCTCGAACCGCACGGTGACGACGCCGCCCACATCCTCGACGGCCTTGGCGCGCAAGGCGATGGTGCCGGCCTCGGTAAACTTTATGGCGTTGCCGACGTAGTTGAGGATCGCCTGGTTCAGCCGCATGCCATCGCCACGGAACCTGCCCGCCAGTGCCGGATCGATCGTAGCCGTCACCGACAGCCCCTTGGCCGCTGCCGATTGAGCGACCATGGCCGCGACACCGGTGACGAGTTGGCCAAGATCGACATCCTCCTCCATCAGGGTCAGCTTGCCCGCCTCGATCTTGGAGAGGTCGAGGATATCGTTGATCACCGACAGCAGGTGGTTGGCGGCTTCCGCCACCGTCTTCAGCTTATCGAGGTGCCCGGCATCGGAAATCTCGCGCTGCAACAGGTGGGTCAGCCCGACGATGGCATTCATCGGGGTACGGATCTCGTGGCTCACCGCGGCGAGAAAGCGGCTCTTGGCCAACGTGGCTTCCTCGGCCTTGAGCAGCGCGCCGCTGATGTCGCGGTTCTTCAACGACAGCTCGGCATGGGCTTCGGCCAGGGCGTTCTGCACCCCCTTCATGGCGCTGATGTCGACGGCGATGGAGTACTTGGCCACCCGTCCGTCGAACCACGAAATCATCACCTCACGCAATTGGTACCAGCAGTCGTCCACGTCGTTGAAGTGTTCGGAGACGACGCAGTTGCCACTGTTCATGCCGCCTTCAAGCAGTTCCGGCATCTTGCAGAAAAAGCAGGGCGCCGGCTGGCCGTAGATGGCCTGATAGCATTTCTGTCCGACCAAGGCACCGGTCTTTTGCCGCATGACGCGGTTGGCGCAGATGATGTCGTGGGTGGCGAAGTCGGCGACATAGACCGGGAATGGGATGACATCGAAGATGACCTCCCAATAGCCCGGGTCGTTGGCGTTGACGCCTAGAAACGAGGTCGTCATGCCAGCCGGCTCATCACCTTGGCGATCATCTCCGCCACCTTTTCCTGCCGTACCGGCTTCAACACGTAGCCGCGCGCGCCGGCATCGAGAGCATCGATCACCATCTTCTCCTGGCCGTGCGAGGTCACCATGATGATGGCGGCGTTGGGGAACTCCTTGACGATCTGCCGTGTCGCTTCGACCCCGTCCATGTCGGGCATGGTGATATCCATGGTCACCAGATCGGGCTTGGACTCGCGATAGGCGGTCAGTGCGTGGGCGCCGGTATCGGCGGTCGCCACCACCCGGTGTCCCAGCGCCTCCAGCATCACGGTGAGCTTCTTCACGGTGATCAGCGAGTCGTCGACGATTAGAACCTTGAGCAATTTCATGGTGGTCACCTAGGCCTGGTAATTCAGATGATCATCGAACAGCTCGCGCGGGCCGACAAGGCCGACGCCGACGACGCCGTGATCGCTACGGATGCGCATACTGGCGAACACGGCGTTTTTTGGCCGGTGGATGCAGCGGGCATCCTCGATCACCACCGGCGGCGACAGCGAGATGGATCTCTCGATATTCTGGAAGTCGCCGGTACAGAGGCCGAGAACGGTGTTGACGATCTCGGCCGCGGCGTCGCGAACGTGAAGTTCGATTTCATCCTCGGCAACATGGATATCGGCCGCTATGGCAGCATAGATAGCGTCAAGGAGGCTACGCTCGAAGCTGAAGGCGATCAACAGGCTGATGGGACCGCCCAGTCCGGCAATGGCGGTGATGTCGTGCAGTTGCAGCTTCTTGACGTCGAAACGCACCGCCTCGGCGCATTCCACCGTTATGGGCGCCTCCGCCTCCAGCACCTCGCGGGTCCGCGAGAACACCGAGTCCATCACCGCTGGGATAATCTTCTTGTCGAACATCATGCCGCCTCCGCGGACAAACCATCCCGGTTGGGAAACTGAATGATAAAGCGTGTACCGCCGCCAGGCTCGCTGGAAACCTTGATCCACCCACCCATTTCCTGCACCGCGGTGCGCACGGCGGCCAGACCGACGCCGCGTCCGGACAACTCGGAAACGGCATCACTGGTGGAAATGCCGTCGGAAAAGATGACGTCGAGCGCGTCTTCGTCGGTCAGGACGACGCTGGCCCCGCTGCGCTCGGACACCCGCCGCCGCACCGCCGCCAGATCGATGCCGGCACCGTCGTCGGCAATCTCGATCCTGATCGAGGCTCCGAGATCGACGACGCTGCACGAGATATGGCCGACCTCGTCCTTACCGGACGACAGCCGCATCTCCGGCGCCTCGATGCCATGGTCGACGGCGTTGCGGAAGATGTGGCCGACAACGCGCAGGAAGGGCTGCGCCAGTTCAGGCGCCAGCAGTACCTCGTCGCCCTCGACGACCAGCGGCGCCACATCCTTCTCGCAACGCTCGGCCTCCCGCTGCACCAGAAGCGAAAAATCCTCCAGCTGGGCCTTGAGGGGGATCTTGCGCAGGGCGGTGAGACGCTCGACCAGCTCTCGCGCCTCCGGCATGACCAGGGTCAGCCGCAGCGCCAGTTCCTCAAGCCGCTTGGCCTCGTGGATCGACAGGCTGACCGTGCCGCGGCCTTCCAGGAATCCGTCCCCCAGCACGGTGCGGATGCTGAGCAGATCGGCCTCCAGCCGGTCGAGACAGGCGGCCTCGGCCATCACCCTGCGGATATCGGCGGTGGAACACGGCCGATCGGCGTCGCGCAGGTGCTGCAACCGGGTTTCCAGGGTGTGGAGAGCCTCGGGCAGGTGGCGGAAGCTGAACTGGTTGAAGACACCCTTGAAGGTATGGACCTGACGATAGACCTCGACGAGCACCACCGCCGCCGGCAGGGCGGACAGCGCCACCGCGTCGACCCGGTCGAAAAACCGGCGGAAGTCCTCGATGGCGTCGAAGAAGTCATGGCCGTCACTGACCGCGGCAACGATCATCTCCAGGCGCTGGCGCTCGCGCTCCACCTGGCGCGCCAGGGTGCGGGCCTCCGTAACGTCGGTCAGCACCAGCATCAGGCTACCGTTGTCCAGCGGCCGGCACTCCACCTCCAGCGTCTTGCCGTACAGCTCCACTTCGCCCGGCAGCAGCGACAGGATGATGCCGCGACGGAACGGATCGGCCTCGGCCAGCGTCTTTCCGACCACAGTGCGCAGCAGCGAGCGGGCATCGGCGTCCCCCTCCGCCGGATAGAGCAACTCGTCGACCGGACAGCCGGCCGGCACGCGACCGTCGAACATCTGCTCGCAGGCCCGGCTGTAACCCTCGGCCACCGTCAGGTCGGGACCGACCGACAGGAAGCCCTGGCCGGAGTTGTCCAGCAGGGTTTCCACCTGCTTGGTCTTGACCCGTGCCGCCTTGTAGAGAAACTCCTGGCGCTTGCCCATGACGTAGCCGAACAGGGCGACCAGGATGCTGACCGCCGCCGCGGCGATGACATAGGAATAAGCAACCTGCCGCAGTGCCCCGGCGGCCACCTCGGCCCGCGCCTTGGCGGTAATTGTGCTGTCGGAAATGATGGCGGACAGCTGCTGCGACAGCCGGTCCACATGCGAGTTGTACGGCGTGACGAAGGCGATGGCGGTCTTGAAGTCGATCTCCAGCATCGAGCCCATGAAGTCGATGGCGCCCTTGAACAGATCGAGGTCGTCGATGAAGGTATCGAGCCGCCCCTTCAACGCCCGCCCCGCCTCGCCGTCGCGGTAGTCCTTGAGGTCGACGATGATGCCCTCGACCCGCCGGGACAGGTCGTCGACCTTGGATGGAAACGCCCCGGCCGGGCCGCCGGCGGCCGCTTCGGTGATCAGGCGGTACATGTCGGTATTGGCGGTCTGCAGCCGGCTGTTGATGTCGGCCAGGCGGGCCGAACTCTCCAGATCCATCTCGACCACCGCCGTCATGGCCGCCTGCTGGGTGTGCAAGGTTGAACTGCCGAAGGCGAACAGCGTCCCCAGCAGCCCGGTTACCACCACCGGCACCAGCGCGACGCGAACCAGGAAGTTCCCCCTGAGGCGTCCGAACCAGGCCATCTCAGTATTCCTTGACCATCATGCGGAAGGCGCGCTGGAACTCGACACCGCAAATGGTCGAGGCCTGCCGGCTGACGATGACCTCGACGGCCGGCTCGGTGGCGATGCCCAGCACGCAGGCCCCCGACCGCACGCAAGCCAGGTCGGCGGTGATGGTCAGGGTGACGTTGCGCCTTGCGAAGTCGAGAATGCGGCTGAAACTGGCCTCCAATCCATTGGCGATGATGGCGACGCGATAGGCCGGCGCACGGTCGAGGTCCTGCACCTCCAGCAGAATGGGGACCAACTCGGCCTTGGTGCCGCGCGCCGACGCCGTCAGCCAGGAAGAGATGGCCTGGGCGTCCTGCTGAGACGCCTTGCTGGCGGCATCGTACACCACCGCCACCGGAACCTTGCCGCGCGGCGGGTCGGCCAGGAAATCTACCCCGCGCACCCCCACCTGCAGGTCCTTGGTGGAGGTCGCCGCCGCCCATCCCGGCAGGCCCAGAACCAGCGCAACCAGCAGCGCCACCAGCGCACGAACGGCGCCGGTGGCCCTGTCGGCCGAATTGCTGGGGGTGCGGGTACTCACTGGCTCCGGGTCCTGGCTAGAATTTGAAGTTGGTGCTCAACAGGCCGCGCCGTTCCGTCTGCGGGCCCGAGGTGGTGCGCTGGTAGGTGCGGTTGAGCTGATCGCCGCTCAGGCTGACCGTGACACCCTCGGTCAGGCGGTAGCCGACGCGGGCGCTGGTGGTGACGTAATCCTTGATGTGGAAGCGGGCCGGCGGCAGGGCGCCCAGCACACGCAGGTCGTCGTAGGCGGATTGCCATCGGCTGGCGACGTCGACCTCGAAATCCCTCCAGCTGCGGCCCAGGCCCAGCGTCACCACATGCTTGGCGGCGCCGCGCTCGTAATCCACCGAGCTTTCGGGCACCGAGGTATCGCGGTTGACGATCAGGTCGTCGGTGATGAACAGCAGGGCATAGCCCGACTTCCAGCGCCAGCCCGCGGCATTGGAGCCGCTGAAGCTGATCTCGGCACCGTCGGTGACGCTGCTGCCGATGTTGTTCGAATAGGCGATGTTGTTGGCCGCCAGCGCCCCGCTTCCTCCGTCGCCGGGCAGCGCCAGCAGGTCACGACTGGTCTGATGGAACACCGACATTTGCAGCTTGGAGTCCAGCCTGGGCAGGGCACGGTCCCAATCCACCTCGTAGTTCATCACGATGGTGGGGTTGATGGTGGGATTGCCCTGCAGCGAGGGGGCCTGGAACCCGGTGTCGACCGGCTGCGGGAACAGCTCGTAATAGCCGGGAATCTTGACGCCACGGGCCACCGACACGCGCACGCTGTCCACCGGCGTCGGCTTGAGGACCAAGGCCGAATTGAAGCTGGGCTCGGTGAAGGTATTGCCGTCGTATTGCGCGGCGGAATACCGGATGGCGGGGTTAACGACACCGTCGAACACCGTCACCATGTGATCGAGCCGCACCGAATTGATCAGCGACACCGTCGGAGACACCTGCCAGTTCCACATGGCATTGGTGGCGTACAGGTCGAAACCCAGCTTCGCGTAGCCGAAGATGGTGCCTTCGGCGCGATTGTTGCGGTACTCCAGCCCCAGCCGCACGGTGTGGTCGGCCGCCGGCTTCATCAGGTCGCTGGCCTGCACGACATAGAGCGTGTTGTTGATTTCGGTGCAGGCGGCGCAGTTGAAGCCGGCCAGGTAGTTGTAGCCGACCCAGTTGCGATAGGCGTTGAGGTTGAGGTAGCCCAGCTTGCTCTCGGTGCCGGCGCCCAGCTTTTCGCGGTTATAGAAATAGCGCGTCGAGGCCGGCCAGCCGCCGATGGTCATCTCGAACTGCCGGGCCTCGCCGGTATCGAATTCGCCCGTCAGGTCGACGCCCGACGGCGTGACGGCGCGACCGTGCGCATAGATGGTGCGGCTTGCGGCACTGTCGGGATAGGGGCCGATGACCTCCGGCAATTCGCTGCGCTTGAACTCGTGCGCCCCCTTCTCGCTGGCCGAAATGCGCAGGCCGGCACGCTCGCCCAGTTTGACGCTGCCGACGCCCGACACCTGCTGGGCACCGTGGCTGCCGGCCCGGAACGTCACCTCATTGGGCGAATCGAAGACGGGGTCGTAGGTGACGATGTTGATGACGCCGCCCACCGCGTTGAAGCCGTACAAGGCCGAATTGGGTCCCTTGATGACTTCGATCTGGCGGATTTCCTCCAACTGCACCGGCACGGTCGCCCAGGCGGTATAGGTGTAGTAGTCGATGTAGAGCTGGCGGCCATTCAGCAGCACCAGCACACGCGGGCTGTTGGGTGAGTTATAGCCGCGGATGCCGACATCGAAATCGGTGGCGCCGTACTGGCGGATGTCGACGCCGGAAACCTGGCGCAGGACAGCGGGAATATTGTCGGCGCCCGAACGGCGGATCTGATCGGCGGTGATGATTTCCATGGCCACCGGGGCATCGGCGGCCTTTTGCGGCGATCCGGTGGCGGAAACGGTGACCGGTTCGCCGAACATGGCCTCCAGCCCGCCATAGTCCATCACCTGGGCGGAACATGGAGCCGCAGCCAGCCCGGCCACTGCCCCTGCCGCCCGCATAAAGGACCTGAACCGCATTTTTCCCCCGAAAAATCGCCGTCAGGGGCAGGATACATTTCCGGAGAGCTCAGGACAACGATTGGTGTTATCCAAAGTTGAAAGATTGCCAAAAATCGCCGGCAGAGACTATATTGCACCTGCAATATTCATGGGAGCATCCAGAATGAACCGCCGCCATTTCCTTGCCGCAGCCGGTACCGTTACTGCTGTCGCCGCCGCCTCGCGCTCGGTGGCCGCCGAGGCCGACCATGCCCACCACCATCATGGTGCCAGCCCCAACACCATGCTGATCATGAGCTCGGCCCATTGCATCATGACCGGCGAGGCCTGCCTGCAGCATTGCCTCGACAGCTTCATCGGCGGCGACACCACTCTGGCGGTGTGCGCCAAGAAGGTCACCGACCTGATCACCATCTGCCGTTCGCTGCAGGGATTGGCCATCGCCAATTCGCCGTACCTGATCGCGCAAAGCAAAATCGCCCTGGCGGTCTGCATCGACTGCGAAAAGGAATGCCGCAAGCACGAGAAGCACGCCACCTGCAAGGCCTGCGCCGACGCCTGCCTGGAATGCGCCGCCGAGTGCCGTAAGCTAGCGGCCTGAGCCCGCGCGGGTCCCCTCCCCCCGGTCAAAAGACTCCGCCGGGGGAGGGGAAGCAGCCACCGCCGCCGCGAGAGCCTGCAACAGGTCACGGGACTCCGCCGGTTTGTGCAGCAGGGCAACGCCGGCAGCATGCACCTCGTGGAGCCGTGCCGGAGCGGTGTCGCCGGTCACCACCAGCCCCGCGATGTCGCGGCCCAGCAGCGCGCGAACGGCACGAATGGTGCCGATGCCGTCCAGCCCCCCCGCCATGCGGTGATCGGTGACGATGGCGACGGGGCGACAGCCGTTCTCCACCAGTGCGACGGCGGCCTCCCCCGACTCGACCCCTACGGGGAAATACCCTTTTTCGCTCAACATCATCAGCATGGCGTCCAGCAGCTGCGGATCGTCCTCGACCACCAGGATGTTCTGCCCGCGACCATTAGCATCGACACAATCACACCGCGCCTTCGCCGCCGGCTGGCTGGCCCGCGGCAGCAGCACGGAAAAGCGCGATCCCTTGCCGGGGGAGGAGGCCACCTCGATGCATCCGCCCAACAGGCGCACCGTACGATCAACGATGGCGAGGCCGAGGCCGAGACCCTGCGACCGGTCGCGGGCCGGATTGCCCAGTTGGTGGAATTCGTCGAAGATGACCTTGAGGTTCTCATCGGCGATGCCGATGCCGGTGTCGATCACATCGACGCGAACCATGGCGCCGCGCCGCCGCTGGCCAATGAGGATGCGACCAGTTTCGGTGTAACGCAGTGCATTCTCGATCAGATTGCGCAGCACCCGCTCCAGCAGAACGGGATCGGTGCGGATGAGGGCGGTGGCCGGAACCAGCCTCAGCGTGATCCCCTGTTCGGTACCGCGCACCGTGTACTCACCGGCCAGACGCTCCAGGGTCGTCCCCAACGACACCACCTCGAAATTGGGAATGACGACGCCGGCGTCGAGCTTGGAAATATCAAGGATGCCGTTGAGCAGGGTACTCAATGCCCCCAGCGCATTGTCCATGGCGTCGGTGATCTTGGCGAAAGGGCCATCACCGGCACGTACGCGCAAAACCTCCAGCAGCAGCATCAGAGATTGCACCGGCTGACGCAAATCATGGCTGGCCGCCGCCAGGAACTTTGACTTGGCCTGACTGGCCTGTTCCGCCTCGGCCTTGGCGAGGCGCAATTCATCGGCCAAGCGTTTGCGCCCGGTGATGATTTCACTGGCCAGGACGATACCGCCGACCTTGCCGGCCAAATCATGCCAGGGGCGAATCTCCCACGCCACCCAGTCCATGGAACCGTCGGCGCGCGGAAAGGCATCCTCGCCGCAGCGTTCGGTGGCGCCGTTCAGGCAGCGCCGGTGAATATCCTTCCAGCGCTGCGGGATTTCGGGGAAGACGTCGTAATGGCTGTGCCCGATCATGTTATCCAGGGGGACCCGGAGATCTTCGGCAAACCGGCGGCTGACCGCGATGTAGCGCATATCGGTATCGAACATGGCGATCCCGGCCGGCACGATTTCGGTGAACAACCGCAATCGCTCCTCGCTTTCACTGAGCAGCGCAATGATGCGCTCGCGTTCGGCATCCACCACCGCCAACCTGGCCTCGCGCTCGCGAATTTTGGTGCAGGCGCCGCGCAGCGCGCGGGCGACCACGTCGAACTCGACCAGCCCCATCGGTTCGGCGGGAGGCTCCTCGCATCGCCCCATGGCCAACGCCACCGCGGTCAACCGCGTCGAAGAGGTTCGCAAGCGGCGCCCCAGGGTCACGGCGACAATCGAGGTCAGCAGCAGGGCCACGGCACCGCCGCCGGCCAGCCAGGCATATTGCTGCCGCAACGGCTGGCGCAAGATCGCCTTCGGCACGCACACCACCACCGTCCATTCGGTGCCGCGCACCTTGTGGAAGAAAGAGGTGATATCGTCACCGTCGAAGGTTCGGGTGTCCAAGGTTCCGGCAATCTGATTGGAGTTTGCCGCTGCAGCCTCGTCGGGGTGTTCCGTCCGGCCGACGAAGTCCTCCTGCTGCGCCGAGCGGGCGATGGTGCGGCCTTCACCGTCGACCACCGCGCTGACCCAGCCTGCGGCGAGACTGTTGCGGGTGAGGAGAGTGGCAATTTCCGCCCCCTCGGTGGAGGTGGCGAGAACCAGCGGCCCGGCCAATGTGACCACCGGCAGGTCGATGGTGATCAGTGCGGTCTGGGTGATGGCGCCGATGATGACGTTCGACACGCTGGGCCGGGCGGTCTCCAGGGCACGCGTATAGGAACGCGGATCCGACCTGGGCGGCAGCGGCTCGCCGAACTGCCGGCGGGTGTTGAAAATCTGACTGCCATCCGGCCGCGCCAGCCCGATATTCTGGCCGATATCGTCGGCCAGTTTTTCGGCGGCTTGGTAGGCCGCCGCGAAGTCGCCATGCTCGATGGCCGGCAAGCGCGTCAACACCCGCATGGCGGAAATGGTCATCCGCACCTTTTCCGCCACATCCTCGGCGCTGGCCTCGGCAACACGCGCGGCTTCGCGTTCCAGGCCGGAGCGAAGCTCCTCCGCGAGCCACCAGCTCGCCGCGGCACCGAACACCAGCCCGGGCAGGGCGATGGCCATGATCAGCGTGGTCAGATAATGGTTGAGGGTCCGCATCCGCAACCTCTGCATTCGCCAACACCCGATTGATCCATGCCGGATACAACGTTCTATCTTATCCGGCAAGACGGGATCGAATGTAACACCGACCTACCGTTTCGGGAGCCATCCTTCGCATCCGGCGAGGCTGCAATCATGGACAATACCGAACCGTTCAGTATAGTTTTCTTCACTGCCCCTTGTGAGTGCCCCATCCGCCATGCCGCCCAAGCTCCCCCGCCCCCGAATTTTCGCTGCTCTCGCCATCATCGCTGTCGTCGCTCTTGGATCCTGGCTGATCGTGTCCGGCAGCCCCCGGCAGGGCGGCGCCCCTGGTCAAGGCGGGACTCCCGTGGTCACCGTCGGCGCGCCGCTCAAGCGCCAGGTCACCGAGTGGAGTGAATTCACCGGCCAGTTCACCGCGGTGGACTACGTGGAGATCCGGGCTCGCGTCGGCGGCTTCCTGACCGAGGTTCATTTCACCGATGGTCAGATGGTGCAGAAGGGCGACCTGCTGTTCGTCATCGACCCGCGCCCCTACGAGTTCGCCCTAGCCTCGGCGCGGGCCCGGCTTGATCAGGCGGCGTCGACCCGCGAGTTCGCCAACCGCCAGCTCGGCCGCGCCGATGAATTGCAGCGCCGCGAGGTGCTGTCCAAGACGCTGCTCGACCAGCGCAGCACCGAATCCCGTGGCGCCGGCGCCGCCGCCGAAGCCGCCCGGTCGGCGGTGCGCGAGGCCGAGCTGAACCTTCAGTTCACCCGTGTCCACGCCCCCATCTCTGGCCGCATCGGCGCCCGGCTGATCAGCCCGGGCAATCTGGTGACCGCCGGCGGGGGTAACACCCCCGGCACCCTGCTCTCCACCGTGGTGTCGCTCGACCCGCTCTATCTGTCGTTCGACATGAGCGAAGCCGACTTCCTCACCTTCCAGCGCACCCGGCAAGGCGCCACCGACCTGCCGGTGGACATCCGCCTGATGGACGAGACCAAGTGGACGCGCGAGGGCCGGCTGACCTTCGTCGACAATCAGCTGGACAAGGGCAGCGGCACCATCCGCGCCCGCGCCACCCTGGCCAATCCCGACCGGTTCATCGCCCCGGGCAGCTTCGGCCGCATCCGCATGCCGGCCTCGGCGCCCTACGACGCCCTGCTGGTGCCCGACGCCGCCCTGGTCACCGACCAGAGCCGCAAGCTGCTGATGACAGTCACCGCCGAGGGCATCGTCACCCCCAAGCCGGTGGAGCTGGGGCAGATGGCCGACGGCCTCCGGGTGGTGAAATCCGGCCTGGGCGCCGAAGATCAGGTGATCATCAACGGCCTGATGCGGGCCCGTCCCGGCGCCAAGGTCACCGCTCAGCCAGGCACCATCGGCGGCGGCAAGTAAGCCATGCGCCTCTCCCACTTCTTCATCGACCGGCCGATCTTCGCCACCGTGCTGTCGCTGCTGATCACCATCATCGGCGCCATCGCCTATTTCACCCTGCCCATGGCGCAGTATCCCGAGATCGCGCCGCCCACCATCATCGTCTCCGCCACCTATCCCGGCGCCTCGGCCAAGGTGGTCAGCGACACGGTGGCGACGCCGCTGGAACAGCAGATCAACGGCGTCGAGAACATGCTGTACATGACCAGCCAGGCCACCGGTGACGGCAACCTGCGGCTGACCATCACCTTCGCGCTGGGCACCAATCTCGACACCGCCCAGGTGCTGGTGCAGAACCGCGTCGCCATCGCCCAGGCCCGGCTGCCCGAGGACGTCAAGCGCATCGGCGTCACCGTGGCGAAGAACTCGCCCGACATGCTGATGGTGGTACACCTCAACTCGCCCGACGGCTCGCGCGACCGCCTCTACCTCTCCAACTTCGCCACCTTGCAGGTGATCGACCAGTTGCTGCGGCTCGACGGCGTCGGCGATGTCCGGGTGCTGGGGGCGCGCGACTACGCCATGCGGGTGTGGCTCGACCCCGAGCGCGCCGCGGCGCGCAACCTCACCGCCGGCGAGGTGGTGCGGGCGCTGCAAGGGCAGAACGTCCAGGTGGCGGCCGGCACCCTCGGCGGCCCGCCCATGCCCGAGCAGGGCGCCTTCCAGTTCAGCGTCCAGACGCAAGGCCGCCTCACCGAGCCCGAGCAGTTCGCCGAGGTCATCGTCAGGACCGACGCCGAGGGCCGCGTCACGCGCCTCAAGGACATCGGCCGCGTCGAGCTGGGGGCGCAGGACTACAGCCTGATCGGCTATCTCGACCGCCTCAACGCGGTGCCCATCGCGGTGCTGCAACGCCCCGGTTCCAACGCCCTGGCCACCGCCAAGCGGGTGCAGGACCGCATGGCCGAGCTGTCGAGGACCTTCCCGTCCGGCGTCCGCTACGACGTGCCCTACAACCCCACCGAGTTCATCGCCCAGTCGGTGCAGGCGGTCAACACCACCATCCTCGAAGCCATCATCCTGGTGGTGGTGGTGGTGGTGGTGTTCCTGCAGACCTGGCGGGCCTCGGTGGTGCCGGTGGTGGCCATCCCGGTGTCGCTGGTGGGAACCTTCGCGGTGCTGGCGGCCATGGGCTATTCGCTCAACAACCTGTCGCTGTTCGGCCTGGTGCTGGCGGTGGGCATCGTGGTCGACGACGCCATCGTGGTGGTGGAGAACGTCGAGCGCAATCTGCGCGAGGGGCTCTCGCCCCGCGACGCCGCCCACGTCACCATGGACGAGGTGGGCAGTGCGCTGATCTCCATCGCCCTGGTGCTGTGCGCCGTGTTCATCCCCGCCGCGTTCATTCCCGGCATCTCGGGCCAGTTCTTCAAGCAGTTCGCCGTCACCATCGCGGCGTCGACGGTGATCTCGCTGATCGTCTCGCTGACCCTGTCGCCGGCCCTGTGCGCCCTGCTGTTCCGCCCGCATGAGGAGGAAATGGGCCTGCCCGTGTTCAAGGCCTTCAACCGAGGCTTCGAGCGGCTGGCCGGCGGCTATGGCAGCCTGACCCGCGCGGTGGTGCGCAAGTCGGCCATCATGCTGGTGCTCTATGCCGGGCTGATCGGCATGGCCGGCCTTGAATTCATGAGCACCCCCAAGGGCTTCATCCCCGACCAGGATCAGGGCTACCTGATCAACGTGGTGCAGTTACCGGCCGGCGCCTCGCTGTCGCGCACCGACGCGGTGGTGCGCCGCGCCACCGACATCATGCTGGAGACACCCGGTATCGCCCACGCCGTGCCCTTCGCCGGGCTGGACATTTCCACCTTCACCAACTCCTCCAACGCCGCCAGCATCTTCGCCGTGCTGGATCCGTTCGAGGCGCGCTCCGCCAAGGGACTGCCGGCCTCGGTCATCCAGGGCGAACTGCGGAAGCGCCTGGCGGCCATCCAGGACGCCAATATCATCACCATCCAGCCGCCGCCGGTGCGCGGCATCGGCACGGCGGGCGGGTTCAAGATGATCCTCCAGGACAAGGCCGGCCGTGGCCCCAAGGCGCTGGAGGAAGTGGCCAACGACATGATGGCGGCCGCCAACAAGAATCCCGGCCTGGGCAACGTCTTCACCCTGTTCAACACCCGCACCCCCAACGTCTATGCCGATGTCGACCGGGTGCGGGCACAGATGCTGGGCGTGCCGGCGGAGCGGGTCAACGAGGCGTTGCAGATCTATCTTGGCTCGGCCTTCGTCAACGAATTCAACATCCTCGGCCGCACCTACCGCGTCACCGCCCAGGCCGACGCTCCCTTCCGCGACCAGTTGAGCAGCATCGCCCAGTTGAAGGTGCGCAACGACCGCGGCCAGATGGTGCCCATTGGCTCGGTGGCGTCGTTCCGCTACGACACCGGCCCCTACCGGGTGCCGCGCTACAATCTCTACCCGGCGGCCGAGTTGCAGGGCGCCGCCAAGCCGGGCTTTTCCTCGGGCTATGCCCTGGAAACCATGAAGGAGCTGGCGGCGGAGCGCCTGCCGGAAGGCTTCGGCTTCGAGTGGACCGAACTGGCGTTGCAGGAAATCCTCGCCGGCAACCATGGCCTGCTGGTGTTCGCCGCCTCGGTGCTGTTCGTCTTCCTGGTGCTGGCCGCCCAATACGAGAGTTGGTCGCTGCCGCTGGCGGTGGTGCTGATCGTGCCCATGTGCCTGCTAGCGGCGGTCTCGGGCCTGATCATTCGCAGCATGCCCATCAGCATCCTGGCCCAGATCGGCTTCATCGTGCTGATCGGCCTCGCCGCCAAGAACGCCATCCTGATCGTCGAGTTCGCCCGCCAGGCCGAGGCCGAGGGCATGGACCGCATCGAGGCGGCGGTGCACGCCGCCCGCACCCGCCTGCGCCCCATCCTGATGACCTCGCTGGCCTTCATCCTGGGGGTGGCGCCGCTGGTGTGGGGCGTGGGAGCCGGTGCCGAGATGCGCCAGTCGCTCGGCACCACGGTGTTCTACGGCATGCTGGGGGTGACCGGCTTCGGCCTGATCTTCACCCCCATCTTCTACGTGGTGGTCCGCGCCGTGGTGACCCGCCGGTCCGGCAAAGTGGCGGCGACGTAGGCGTCAAGCCACCAAGGCCAGACGCCGCACCTACTATCCGTTGGGGTATTGCTGTTCTTCACGCCCCAAACGTCCGATCAGCCACAGCGCGAAGGCGTTGATGCCACCGCCGACCCCGCCCCACGACTCCATCAGCCCCGCCATGGCGGATTCGGCGGCGGACTGGCCGGCCAGGTCGCGGGCCAGGGCCAGGTTCCGGCCGGCGATGAAGGCGAGGTCGCGCGGGTCGGGACACGGGGTCGCCTCCGCCACCAGCATGGTCACCACGTGGTCGGCGGTGTCGGCCAGGGTCTCGCGCCGGCACACCGCCCACCCCGCCTCCGCCAGCCGGCGCAACGTCCGCCACAGTCGAAGGTTGAGGGAAATGGCCTGCTCCAACTGACGCGGCGACCTGGCGCGGGTCAGCTCGTAGGCGCAAAGCTCCAACGCAACGGCAAGCTCGACGTCCGGGCGCAGGCCCGGGCGAGTCCACAAGGCATTCATGGCGTTCCTCCCTAGCGGACGTGAAGCCGCCGCCTCCGTCCGTCCAACATCCCGGCCTTTCCCCGGCCGAGTCGCGGCGACCATACGGGGAAACGCCCCTGACGGCAGCCGAGCGTCAGGCGTAGGGCGCCCCGCCTGAACGGCTAGAACGATGGAGGGATTGACGGCGCACCGTCTTCGGGTAAAGGCGGTGCAGCACCGCCGTCGGGCAGGGGCCGGTCGTCGCCGCCCAGCGGGCGGTGCATGATCACCACGTCGACCCAGCGGCCAAACTTCAGCCCGACTCCACGCAGCACGCCTTCCTGGCGAAACCCCAGCGTCCGATGCAGCGCGATGGAGCCCATATTGGCCGAGTCGCCGATTACCGCGATCATCTGCCGATAGCCCGACTCGGTGCAGCGGTCGAGCAGTGCTGACAGCAGGACGCGACCGATGCCGCGGCGCGCCACGAAGGGGGCGACATAGATGGAGTCCTCGACGGTGTAGCGGTAGGCCGAGCGCGAGCGGAACGGCCCGGCATAACAGTATCCCAGCACCTCCCCCTTCTCCTCGGCGACCAGAAACGGCAGGCCGCGGGCGACGATGGCGGCGCGCCGCGTCTCCATTTCGGCCACCGAGGGCGGTTCCTCCTCGAACGAGGCCGCCGTCCGCTGAACATAAAAGCCGTAAATGGCCTGAACCTGGGGCATGTCGTCGGCAATGGCGTCACGCACCACCACCGACAGCGGCGGCTGGGTCACGCTGCTCATGGACGGACGCCCCTCATGCAGTCCGAAACTCCAAGGCGGCGGCCGCCAGGGCCTCGGCCACCCGCTGGATATCGGCGGCCAGAGGCGCAAAGCCCGCGGAGCGCTGGTGGGTGTTCTCGTCCATATAAAGGGCTCGATTGACCTCGATCTGCAACGCGTGGCTGCCGGTGCGCGGCTGACCATGGTGCCGCGTGGTGAAACCACCGGCATAGGGGGTATTGCGTACCACCCGATAGCCCAATGCGGCGAACCGCTCCTCGGCGACCTGCATGAACAGCGGATCACAAGCGCCGCCGAAGCAATCGCCCAGAACCACGTCGACGCGCGACAGGCCGGGGTCGCGGTCCATGGGCCCGCCGACCGAGGGCATGGAGTGGCAGTCGATCAGCAGAGACCAGCCGAACCGCGCCCGCGTCGCCTCCAGCAGGCCGCACAGGCGCTCATGGTAGGGCCGGTAGAAGCTGCCCACCCGCCGCTCGACCTCCGCCACCGGCAGGCGACGGGCATAGATCTCGGCACCGCTGGCCACCACCCGGGCGATGGTCCCCAGCCCGGCCGCCACCCGCGGACTGCGCGTGTTGGCCCATTCCGGCAGTTGCCCGGAGAACATGGCGGGATCCAGCTCGTAGGGCTCGCGGTTGGGATCGCAGAAGGCGCGGGGGAACAAGGCCGCCAACAGGGGCGCGCCCAGTGCCGGGGCGCAGGCGAACAACTCGTCGACGAAACTGTCCTCGGAGCGGCGCAGCGAAACCGGATCGAGCTGCGATGCCGCCACGAATTCGGGAGGGTAGTCACGCCCGGAATGGGGCGACGCGAACACCATCGGCACCGTCTGCTCCGGTGGGACGACCAGCCGGAGCACGGTGGCGTCGGAACTCAAGGCGTTCGGCGTGGTATCCATGCCCCCTGCTTTTAGCAGACCGCCGCCGCCATGTCATACGCGGCGTAGGAGAATGCCCGACAAGAGGCATGACGAGCGCATCCGGAAGGACTTGCAATACCGGAAAAACGACGCTACAAACACGCCCTCGACGCGGCCGCTCCCGTGCGGACGCCGAGATTTACGGGCGCTTAGCTCAGCGGGAGAGCACTTCCTTGACATGGAAGGGGTCACTGGTTCAATCCCAGTAGTGCCCACCACCGAAGCCTCCAGGGAAACCTGGGGGCTTCGTCCGTTTCGGGACAGTCCCTACAATACCGATCCAATTGCGCCGCCGCCGTGTCGCTGCCAGGACAAACAGTACCTTCGTTCGTCAATTTTTGTCGGCCATCCTCCGCACGCCCTTCTTTAACATAAGACAATCCTAATGGGCATTTCCGATTGATGACAATCAAGGAAAGGGGGGCGAGGTCGAGAACTTATTGACCGATGAACTAGCACAAGGGCTTCATCATCATGAATGAAAAATTGAAGAGCAAAGTCGCGGTCGTTACCGGCGCCAGTAGCGGCATCGGACGCTCAATCGCCGAGCGTTACCTCGCCGAGGGCGCCAATGTGGTGCTGTTCGCTCGCACCACGGGTCCGATGGACGATCTCGCCGCCTCGGCTCCTGACCGCACCCTGGTGGTCACCGGCGACGTCACCGAACCCGACGACATCGCGCGCCTGGTTGCGGCGACGGTCGAGCGCTTTGGCGGGATCGACATCGTGGTGCCCAATGCCGGCATTGCCCGTGCGGTCCCCTTTGCCCAGAGCACCCGCCAGACCCTGCATGAACAGTTCTCGGTCAACGTCCTGGGCGCCGCCGAAACGGTGCGGCAGTGCCTGCCCCACATCCGCAAGGGTGGTTCGGTGTTGTTCATCACCACCTTT
The DNA here is from genome assembly GCA_903941105.1 of uncultured Rhodospirillaceae bacterium. Taxonomy (GTDB): domain Bacteria; phylum Pseudomonadota; class Alphaproteobacteria; order Rhodospirillales; family Magnetospirillaceae; genus CAJANL01. The sequence continues at coordinate 2,024 of CAJANL010000045.1, read as the reverse complement.
CTCACCCAGGTCGGCTTCCCCGGCTTGTCTGTCTACAGCGCCAGCAAGGCGGCGGTGAAGTCGCTGAGCCAGACGCTGGCAGCCGAACTGGCGCCACAGGGCATCCGGGTCAACGCCATCGCCCCCGGCCCCATCGCCACCCCCATCTGGGGCACCATCGGCCTGCCCGACGACGTACTTCAGGCGGTTGCCGGCCAGGTCACGGCGCGGCTGATGACGGGCAAGTTCGGCGACCCGGTCGATATCGCCGAGACGGCGGTGTTCCTCGCCTCGGACGGGGCAAAGAACATCTACGGTCAGGAAATCGTGGTGGATGGCGGGTACACGATCGGCTGAGGATATTCACGAGACGGCAGGGCACGCCCTCGGCTGCATCAATGACATCGGCCACGAGATGCTGAAGGGAGGGCAAGAACCTTTCAGCGTCGGCGCTTTGGCGCCTCCTTGACATGGACGGGGGCACTGGTTCAATCCCAGTAGTGCCCACCACCGAAGCCCCCAGGGAAGCCTGGGGGCTTCGTCCGTTTCGGGGTCCCGTCATCCCCACCAGCAAGCCGGGCTGTCACACTCTGGTCCCAGTGAGGGGCAGTTCATGGCGACGATCCGCAAACGTGGCGACCGCTGGCAGGCGCAAAGTCCGACGCCGACGCGTGGGCACGGCAGATCGAGGTGGAGGCAGAAGGTCTTCGATGTCACCAAGATTGGCGGCTGGTACTTCGCCTCCGTGTACGATGATTTCAGGCAATGGATGCAGGCGGCAGGAGTGAAGGCGGCCGAGGGCTCAGACGGCAAGACCTTCCACTGCTTCCGCCACAATTGGAACACTGGGATGATTGCCGCACGAACGAACGACAATCTGCGCAAGGTCATGGGTGGCTGGACGTTGGGCAAAGGTGTGGATGTCCGCACCTACCTGTCAACGCAAAACCTCGACATGAAGGATTTGAAGGCAGAGATCGACAGGCTGCACTTCGCCGTCCTCGTCGATGAACCTGCCTCCGTGGAACCGCGCGAGATGGCGTCGCTTGTGGGATAGCCCGCAGACCCTATAATCCTGAGGTCAGCCTTAGGGAGTTAAACAGGTGCAGGACCAGCATCCATCATACGGATATGTGGAAAGTTCGGAGGTGCGGGTGCTTGCTGACCATGCCGACCTGCTGCGGCAACAGATCGATGCCGCCCGTGCCGCACGCCCCGATCTCTGGCCCGTGATCGAGGAGAAGCTGAAGGTTGTCTGGACGTGTGACTCGAACGCCCTTGAGGGCAGTTCGCTGTCGTTTGGTGACACCCTGTTCTTCCTTAAGGAGGGGCTGACCGTTCAGGGCAAGCCCCTCAAGGACTTCCTCGACGCCCGCAACCATGCCGACGCCATCGAATTCCTGTTCGACGTGGTGGCTGCACGGCGGGATATCACCGAGGACGTGCTGAAGGAGATCAACGCACTGCTGCTGTCTGGGGTCAAAAGCACCCCGGCGCTCGATGACCACGGCCGCAGCGTCCAGAAACCCGCCGCGCCGGGCGAATACAAGCGACTTCCGAATCATGTGCTGCAACCCGATGGCACCATCCACCACTACGTCGAGCCTATCCACGTGTCGGCGGAGATGGCTGCGCTATGCCGCTGGATCACCGACGCCGAAGGGAAGCGCCACCCCGGCGTCATCGCGGCGGTGGCCCACTACAACATGGTCCGCATCCACCCGTTCGATGATGGCAATGGCCGGGGCGCGCGTATCCTGATGAATCTGATCCTGCTCAAGGCCGGCTTCCCGCCAGCCGTCGTCAAGAACGAAGACCGCGCCGCCTATCTCGACTCCCTGCGGCAGGCTGATGCGGGGGTATTCGAGCCGTTCTCGCGGTTCGTGCTGTCGGCGGTGGTAGCGACGGAGGAGAGCATCTTGGGCGATCTTGGAGCCTGATGGATGGCGTCGAACAAAACCAAGGTCGGCATCGCCACCCACGACCAGCTTCGTGACCGCGCCATTCAGATTGCACGGGGGGAGCGGCGCCGGCAGGCCCCCGGC
>CAJANL010000044.1 GCA_903941105.1 uncultured Rhodospirillaceae bacterium | reverse complement strand
GTCTCCAGCTTGCCATGCTTGCGCAACCCGAAGAACAGCGGCCCATTCCAGCGGGTGCCGGTGATGGCGCGCGCCACCGCCGACAGGCTCTGGTAGCGGCGGCCCTGCCATTCGAAGCCATCGGCCAGGGCGGTCACCTCCTGCAGCACGCCTTGCCATTCCCGGATCAGCTTGGTGCCTACGATGGGGGCGTTCATGTCCTTGGGTTTCGGCTTCTTCTTGCCGTCCAGCTCGTCGACCAGATCGTCAAGGCGGCGTTCGGCCTGGACCGATAACCCGCCGAAGGCCAGTTCCTGAATCCGGTAGGCCAGCCTTTTCACCAGGAAGGTGCGGTTGTAGGGCGGCGGTTCGGTGCCGGTCAGCTCCCGCCACATCGCCTTCAATTTGGGCGTCGGCAGGGTGGGCAATTCAGCCACCTGAGTGAGGATCGCGGTTGTCATTTACGGGGTCTCCTGCAATTGCGGTCGGACCCATGGACGCTCTGGTGACCAGTGAAGTCGACGGAACAGTCTCCGGCGTCAGCAGATAAACGAGTGGACTTCCGCGCCATCAGGCGCATGGCGCCGACCGCCAGGATCTCGGCGATTTCGTCGAGGCGCTCGGCTGCGGTCATGTGGTCGGGAGATAGTGCATTGGGGCCGGACATGCTGTTCCGCTGATCCATTGGCGTTAAAGGTCAACTACCCAGTGCAGCCCTGTTCCGTCTCAATCATCGCTTTTGACTCGACTCCCCGGCCCGTTTTCGCTTAAGAACTTATTGGGAACATAGGTCGGGCGTAGGGGAGCGTCGAATGGCCAAGGATCTGAAAAAATTCGTCAATCCGCGCTTCACAAAAACCGTCGATCTCGGCCTGCTGCGCAGCCTGTTTGAGCGCCAGCCCGTCAATCAGATCAACTTCGATCTCGCAATCTTCGATGGTGACGTTGCCGACGCCCGCCAGGCGCTGCTCGACTTCTTTGCCGGGCCGGAGAACGGGTTCTCCCAGGGGTTGGTGGCCGACCTGCACCGAATCGCTGAACTCGGCAATGAGACCGGCATGCGCATGCTGCTGGAGCAGGCTGTCCGCTATGGCGCGGCCATCGACCAACCCGTCGATGCGACGGGGCAGCCGATTCGGCTCGATCCGAAGCATATCGCCCTGTTGATGTTCCTTGATCACCGTGAGGCGTTCGACGCAGCCTCCGATTTGCTGGCGCTCGAGGCCCAGGCGACGCTGACCGAATTCGCGGGCGCGGAGGAAGGCATCGAGCCCCGGCTCGAGGATCAGACCAAAGAGATGTTCAAGCGGGCGGCTGGCGGGATGTTCGCCCGCGAGCTCCAGAGCGACTATTGCCGCGTCGGCTGGTACGAGGACGACGACGAGGTCAACATTGTCGTCACCTATGGGGCGCCGGTCACCATCACGCCGGTGATCGACGGCGGCGAAGAGCGCGTCATCAGCTTTCAGGCTGCCGGCCACGCCGTTCTGGCCTATGCGCCCGCAACGGGGCGGCTGAAGATTGGCGGCATCGTGAAGGCCCGGCGCGCCGAACTCGCTTCCATCTTCGCCGCCACCATGCTGGGACTGCCCGATTTTTTTGCCGGCGCCAACAGCCGCAACCTTTATACCCTGGCTGCGGTCGAACGGACAGGACTGGGGTTCACGGTTGACCATGCCTTCGATCCCGGCATCGTGCGCGTTCAGATCGTCGAGGTTCAGGCGGACAGGATCGCGACCGATCCCCGCACCGACGATATCAAGGTGGTGTGGTCGCTGATCGCGCGTGACGCCCGCGGCAATGCCCTGGCGAGGCTGGCGGAAATGACGCGAGGTCTCGTCTTCGGCCCCGAGAACTTCCGCCTCGGCCACATGATCGTGCGGGTGCATTTCGCATCTGGCCGCCCTCAGCCGACCAGGGTGACGATCAAGATCAAGCCGCCGGATACGGCAGCCTTCAAGCGGCTGATGTTCGAGGGCCGTATCATGGACCTGCTCCGCCGCAACGGATTCTGTCATGACCGAGACGCTGTCGAGGCTGCTGCTGCGGCTGAGTGAAGCCGAGCACCCGGTCCTGTGGGGCCGGGTGGCGGCTCCCCATTTCGGTCGGGAGTTCGATCGGCTGCTGGCACAGCGTGTTCTGGTCGAAGACCCGCCTACCGATACCTGGGCGGTCTGCAGCGACTGCGATTGTGATCTTGATGCTCGCCCGATCCAACAGATCCATGGCCAGCGGGTTGCAGTCTGCTCGCAGGACCATCGCTCCGATGTTCACCTCTCGGATGATGACATCCGGAGCTACCGCATTGATCCGGCGCTGCTGGTGGGGCTGATTGGCAAGGCCAGCGGGCTGAACCGGCCCCCCGAGGCCATCCTTCCCGGAGTGTGGCGCCTGGCAAATGTATTCGGCAGCCAGGCTGTATTCCTTGCCCTATCGGTTTCCGCCACCACCCAGCCAGCACTGTTGGGCATGCTGACGAGGGCAGCCCAGGGCACTGCAGCCACCTTGCTGGTGCCGAGAGGCATGCCGGAGGAAAGCCGCCGATTGCTCGAGGACTCTGGCATTCACGTGGTGGTAACCACCGATGTCATGGGCAACGAAGCGCCGTTTGCCCTGGAGGCGGAGAGGCTGGTTCCAGCCAACATGCCGAAGTTGCGGCTGAGCCGCGGCCGTCTCGCCGTCACCCTGTTTGGGACTGAGGGGACCCTAGCCAAGCGGCCGTTCGATCTTCTCTGGATTTTGGCCGAAGCGGGCGGCACCATCGTCGAGCGGAGAATTATTGAAGCACACATGTGGAGCCAGCCGGTCGCCAAGACCGCAGTCAATGATGCCGTGCGCGACTTGCGGGAGGGGCTTGCGGCGATCGATCCGCGCAGCGAAAATCTGATCGAGACCAAGGCGGGGCAAGGCTATCGCGTCGCCCTTGCCCCCGGTGAAATGGTTCTGAACAAATCCGGCTAGGCTTGTGATGGAACTTGAAGACAACCCAGAGTTTGCTCGCGTTCTCTTCGGCGTTCCGGCGCCACGCAAGGTCATAATTGGTGGAAAGAAATATGACATTGAGACTGCTGAGAAGGTGCTCGATCTGCCGATCACTGCCCAAGATCTTGGGGATCTCACATGGGAAATGACCAGTTTATATAGAACGCGCGGCGGAGCATTCTTCCTAGCTGGCTGGGGTTTGGAAGAAACCCGATGGGCATGTGAAGCGGGTGGAGAAATCCATCCGGGAAGCGGGATACTGCCGCTTACCGATGGTCAGACCAGAATTCTCCTTGAAAACTATAAGCAAGCTGATTTGTACGAAAAATATTTCGGAGAGGTGCCGGAAGCTGGAGCCAACACTACGGAGCCGTTGAACATTCCGAAGCTCCGTATAGATCGCGCGCGCTTCGCTGTCTCTCTTCTTGGAGCCAACGGCACGTTGTCAAAGCGCCCCTTCGACCTGCTGCTGATCCTCGCCGAGGCTGGCGGCACGGTTGTTGAGGGGCGGGTCATCGAGGCTCGCCTTCGCACCCAGCCGACCGATAAAAACTTCGTCACTGATGTTGTGCGCGACTTGCGAGAGGGGTTGAGAAAGATCGATCCCCAGGGCGGAGAACTGATCGAGACCAAGACCGGCAGAGGATACCGGATCGCGCTCGACGCCAGCGAGATCGTTCTTTCCTAGTAGATCCGGTTTCCCACAACACGCCCATATCCCGCCCACCCCTGTGGGCAACGGATTTCGGCAGCCTGTGGTCATCGCAACTGATGACCAAGGCTTCCTCCGATGTCCCCTTCGCTCTCCCCCTCCGATCTCCAAGTCCTGCAACGCGAGGCCGATGTGGCTGCACGCCGCTTGCGGCGCCAGCTTCGGCTGCCCCATGACGATCTCGACGACCTTCGCCAGGATCTGCTGCTCGACGTGATTGCCCGCCTGGGGTCGTTCGATCCCGCGCGTGGTTCGTTGGGCGCCTTTGTCGGCACCGTCATGACGCATCGGGCCGGACGCATCGCAGCCAAAGCCAAGCGGGAGCGGCTGCTCTACGGAATCTCCCTCGACGAGCCCATGGCCGGCATGGACGGCGCCAGTCGCGGCGACCTCATCGCCGAGGACGAGGGGCTGGCGGCATTGCTGGGCCAGCCGACGGACGCCTTCACCGCCGTCGAGCGCCGCCTCGACATTGAACGCGGTCTCGACTGCCTTGCCCCCGGCGACGATGCCCTCTGCGTCGCCCTTTCCCACACCACCATCGACCGCCTTGCCGCCGCTGGCCAGGGCGCACGCAGCAGCCTGTACCGCCGGGTCAAGGAAATCCGGCTGTGCCTCATGGCCACTGGCCTCCAGGCGGCGTGAGACGGTTTTTCAGCCTGCTGGGTAGGAGCTTTACATGACCGACGCAATCACCCCTCTGCCGACCATGGGCATCACCGAGACCGATCTCTGCGGCTGGCTCGGACAGGCTGCACCGGGAGACGTGCTGGAATACCACCGTGGTTTCCTGGCGCTCGATTCCTCGCCGCTGACCGAACGGCTGCCAAACCGCCAGCGCATTGACCTGCTCCGGGTCGCTCGGCGGGCCATCTGGGCTGCCGAGCACGGCCTGGCCCACCCGGTCCAGCGTCGGAACGGCACCGAGGATTACAGCTACCTGCTCATCGCCCGCCCGCGCCCCAGGGGCCACACGGCTTCCCTGTCGGCGCTGCCGGGCGCGGAGGCCGCCTGACCGCCAATCCGACCCTTCCTGATTCCCTCCATAGAAGAGGTGCCAACATGGCCGTTATTCCCAAGCTCGAATCCCTGCGCAAGCGCCATTACGCCCTTGAAGCGCTGCCCGCGATCGTGCGCGTCTCCGACACCGACCTGGCGGTCGAGGACGCCACCCTGGACGACATCGCCTTCGCCATGCTGGGCGTCGAGGCCGAATACAACGCGGTCGGTGACCGTTACCACGCCCTGCGCAAGTTGTATTCCCTGGCTCGCCAAGCTGGTGCGGTCGGCGCCGACCGGATCGTCGATGCTGTCATGACCGGCAAGGAAGGTGCGTGATGGCTTTGCGCATCGTCAGCGCTGATCAGCGCATCACCGAGGCCCAGGGCAAGACCACGATCGCCCTGTTCGGCCCCAGCGGCAGCGGCAAGACCAGTCAGCTGCTGACCTTGCCGCCCGAGGAAACCCTGTGTCTCGATTTGGAGGCCGGACTGAAATCGGTGCAGGCATGGCCGGGCGACAGCATCGCCATCCGCACCTTTCCCGACGCGCTGGATATCGCCTGCCTGATCGGCGGCATCGACCCGTCGGTGCCGGCGGATGGCTTCTTTTCCGAAGGACACCATCAGCACCTGCTGGCCAGCTATCCCGACCTCGCGCGCAGCATCGCGACCAAGCGGATCATCTTCGTCGACAGCATTACCGATCTGACGCGCCAAGCCATGGCCTGGGCCAAGACCCGCCCCGAGGCGATCAGCGATAAGACCGGAAAACCCGATACCAGGGGGGCCTACGGCCTGCTCGCCCGCGAGGTGATCGCGCTGCTGAAGCATCTGCAGCATGCGCCGGGCCGCACCGTGATCTTCGTCGGGATCCTTGAAAAGGTGACCGATGATTTCAACCGCGTCACTTGGCAGCCGCAGATGGAAGGCGGCAAGGCGGCGCGCGAACTGCCGGGTATCGTCGATCAGGTGCTGACGCTGTCGTTGTTCGACCGCGATGGCGACGGCTGGCGCCATGCCCCCGACACCGGTGCGGAACGCCGCTTTGTCTGCCGCGCCGGCAATGCTCACGGCCTGCCCGCCAAGGACCGCTCGGGTCGGCTCGATGTGACCGAGGCCCCTGACCTCGGCACCCTGCTCGCCAAGATCAACCGCATCTGACTGGAGAGACCAACATGTACGACCTGAATGATGCCGAGCCGCTGCGCAGCGGCGAAATCATCCCCGACGGTACCTTCGCCAAGGTGACCATGACCATCCGCCCCGGTGGTGTCGATGGCCCGTTCGAGACCGACAAAGGGCTGTTGAAGCCCTCCGGCTCGGCCGAGAGCGACGTGCTGTCGCTCGATTGCGAATTCACCGTGGTGGACGGCCCCCACGCGCGGCGCAAGTTCTGGCACCTCTTCACGGTGTCGGGCGGCAAGATCGACGAGAAGGGTGCCTCGGTCGGCTGGAACATCTCCAAGCGCATGTTCCGCGGCATGATCGACAGCGCTCTCGGCCTTGACCCCACCGACATGAGCGATTCCGCCAAAGCCAAGCGGCAGTTGCGCGGGCTGGCCGACCTCGGGGGCATCACCTTCATCGCCAAGATCATGGTCGAGGCCAGCGATCGCTACGCCGACAAGAACCGCCTGGAGCGGCCGGTGCTGCCCAATGAGAAGGAGTGGCGGCTGGTGATGGAGGGCAAGGATGTGCAGCCCAGCCCCAGTCCCCGCAAAAAGGACAGCAAGCCCGCCCAGACGCCGGCGGCCGGCCAGCCGGCCTGGCAGCAGTCGGCGAATGCCCCGGCCCCGGCAGTGGCTGCCGCTCCCGCCACCACCGCAGCCCCGGCATGGCGCCAATCGGCGGCACCGGCCAGCGCGCCCGCAGCTGCTCAAACCTCCGGCCCGGCTTGGCTGAACGGCTGATGACCGACGATGAGTGGCAGGCCCATGTGACGCGCGAAGCGGCGAAGGCGATTGGCGAATGGCTCGAAGGAAGAGGAAGGCTGCACCAGCCCATAAGGTGCCTGACCCTGCCCGACCTGGAGGCCATGGCAACCAACGCCATCAGCCGCTTCGTGGTCCTGGCCTCGGAACGGATCAAGGCGGAGCCGGACGATCACCCGGACCTGACCCTGCTCTTGCTGGGGTGAGCCTCTGCGCGGTGTGCGGCCGGGAGGGGCGTGGTTTCGGCTACGTCCACCGGCTCCGCCACGACCAGTACCCGCTCTACCGCTTCTGCTCGATGCGCTGCCTGGAAGTCGGCGCCGAGATCGCGAAAAGGACCAACGGCATGATCGACAAGACCGCCCGAGAAACCCAGGCCATCAAGGATGCCCGACCGCTGTTTGCGGAGGCGCTGACCGCGTTGGGGCTGATGGAGCCCTTCTTCCACCGAACCGCCGAGGATATCGACCGGCTCATCGAGGCCGCCGTCACCGGCTATGTCGAGTCCATGCAGCGCCAGGCCGGGGTCAAGGAGCGCACCGGCACCGCCTTCGACGACCCGATTCCATTTTGAGGCCCACCATGCTCGACCTCAATCACGGCTCCGCCTCCATCTACAGCGGCACACCCGTCCAGGCCACGGCCGCCGAGATCAACCGGCTGCTCGACATGGCCCTGGAAGCCGAACGTGAAGCCCAGCCACCCCGCACCTATCTGGGCGCCAGCCGTATTGGTGAACCCTGTTCCCGCCGCCTGGCCTTCGAAATGATGGCGGTGCCGGTCGACGATGGGCGTGGCTTCGACGGCAAGGTACTGCGCATTTTCGACGCCGGCCATGTGTTCGAGACGCTGTCGATCCGCTGGCTGCGCGCCGCCGGCTTCGATCTGCGGACCGAGCGCCGCGACGGCGGCCAGTTTGGTTTCTCCGTGGCCGGTGGGCGCATCCGCGGCCACATCGACGGCGTCATCGTCGCCGGGCCTGATGTCGGCCTCCCCTGGCCGGCGCTGTGGGAGCACAAGGCGCTCAACGCCCGCTCCTGGGAGGATCTGGTCAAGAAGGGACTGAAGGAGTCCAAGCCGCTCTATTGGGCGCAAGTCCAGATCTACATGGCCTATCTGGATGTTCCGGTGACGCTGTTCTCGGCTCTCAACAAGAACTCCCAGGAACTGTTCCACGAGCCCGTCCGGTTCGATCCCACCGATGCCCAGGCCCTGTCCGACCGCGCCGTCGCCATCCTGCGTGCCGTCGATGCGCACGAACTCCCGCCCCGCATCGCCGCCAATTCCGATCACTGGCTGTGCCGCTTCTGCGACTACGCCCAACGCTGCTGGGAGCAGACATCATGAGCTTCACCCCCTCCGCCCTTCAGGCCCAGGCGATCGAGGACGTCAAAGACTGGTTCGCCAACGGCACCGCCATGCAACAGGTCTTCAGGGTGTTCGGCTATGCCGGCGCCGGAAAGACCACCATCGTCCGCCACGCGATCGCAGAACTCGGTCTCGACACCATGGAACGCGACACCGACGGCTCGGTCTCCGCCACCGGTGGCGTGCTTTATGCCGCCTTCACCGGCAAGGCGGCGCTGGTGATGACCCGCAAGGGCACTCCGGCCTCCACCATCCACTCGCTGATCTATCGGGTTTCCGAGGCGACGCCGGCCGAGATCGAGAGGATCAAGAACGACATCGCCGATATCAGGGCGCAGTTGCCTTCGCTGCCGCCGGCTTCCCGGATGATGGAGGAAACCCGCCTGCGCAGCCTGGAACTGCGCCTGACCGAAATCCACAAGCCCCGCTTCGTCCTGAATGAGCAGTCGATCTTGAAGGAAGCCAAGCTGCTGGTCCTCGACGAGGTCTCCATGGTCGGCGAAGAGATGGCCACCGACCTGCTGGCCTTCGGCAAGCCGATCCTGGTGCTGGGCGACCCCGGCCAGTTGCCCCCGGTCAAGGGCGAAGGGGCGTTCACCCAACAGACGCCCGACGTCATGCTGACCGAGATCCACCGGCAGGCCGGCGAAAGCGCCATCATCCGGCTGGCCACCCTGGCCCGCCAGGGTCTGCCCATCCCCTATGGCGAACACGACGATTTCGTCTGGAAGATGCGTCGCGATCAGGTCGGGCCGGAACAGATGCTGCGCGGCGGCCAAGTCATCTGCGGCCGCAATTCCACCCGGTTGCAGTTGAACCTCGCCATGAAACGGGCAGCCGGCTTCCCCGGCACCTATCCCACCGGCAAGGGCGAGAAGATCATCTGCCTCAAGAACCGCAACGACCTCGGTTTGGTCAACGGCATGTTCGTCGATCTCGCCGACATCCAGGACGAGGACGAGATCTCGTTCACCGCCACCGTGGTCACCGAGGATGGTGAGCGGATCGGGGCTGGCGGTGACAAGGCCGAGCGCTTCCGCATCTACAAGGGGCATTTCGACGAGCACGTCGCCCCCGACCCGGAACGCGACCGCCGCGACCATTGGGCCAAGAAGAAGACCATCGAGGCGGTCTGGGGCTGGGCCATCACCTGCCACAAATCCCAAGGCAGCCAATGGGAAAACATCGTGGTGTTCGACGACGGCCTGGGCCGCACCGCCGAAGACCGCGCCCGCTGGCTCTACACCGCCATTACTCGGGCGGAGAAAGGGCTGGTGCTCCTTGATTGATTTCAACGACACCGCGGCGCTCCGCCCCGACCGCATCGACCTCGACGCGGTGGTGGCCCGCCTGCGTGATGACGCCGGCACCTGGGTGCCCCGGCTGTTTCCCTCCGGCCGACGGGAAGAGGATGTCTGGCGGCTGGCCAACATCCGCGGCGATGCGCCGCGCAAGCAGGGCAGTTGCGTCATCACCCTGAAGGGCGAGCGGGCCGGTGAGTGGTACGACTTTGACGGCAACCAGGGCGGCGGCGTGCTCAGCACCATCGAGCACGCCAGCGGCCTGTCCGGGCGCGAGCTCTACGAGTTCGCAGCCGACATCGCCGGCAACCCGCCGCCCGTTGCCGCGCAGCGACCGGCCCAGGCCAAACCCCGCGACGATGCCCGCGAGATCGAATTCATCCTGTCGCGCGCCGAGCCGGCCCGAGATACGCTGGTGGACACCTATCTCGCCGCGCGCGGGCTCGGACCCGCCAGTTGCTCCGATCTGCTGTTCCATCCCGATCTCACCCATTGGGACACCAAGAGCGGCTGGCCAGCCATGGTGGCGATGATCCGCGATGGTGCTGGCACGCCCCTCGGCCTGCACCGCACCTGGCTGGCAGCCGACGGCACGGCCAAAGCGTCGATCCCCAAGAACCGCAAGATGCTAGGCAAGGTGGCCGGCGGCGCCGTGCGGCTGGCTGAGCCCGCCGACGGTCTGATCGGCTTGGCCGAAGGCATCGAGACCACGCTGGCGGTGATGCGCGCCTGTCCCGCCC
>CAJANL010000043.1 GCA_903941105.1 uncultured Rhodospirillaceae bacterium | reverse complement strand
CTCTATCCCGAGACCCAGGTCACCATCGGCCCGTCCATCGAGAACGGCTTCTACTACGACTTCGCCCGCCCGACGCCGTTCGGCCCCGACGACCTGGTGAAGATCGAGGCCCGCATGGCCGAGATCGTCGACCGCGACGAGCCCATCACCCGCGAGGAATGGGACCGCGACGAGGCGGTGGCCTTCTTCCTCAAGCAGGGCGAGGCCTACAAGGCCGAGATCATCGGCTCGATCCCGGCCGACCAGAAGATCTCGCTCTACCGCCAGGGCGGCTTCATCGACCTGTGCCGCGGCCCGCACCTGCCGTCGACCGCCAAGCTGGGCAAGGCCTTCAAGCTGATGAAGCTGGCCGGCGCCTATTGGCGCGGCGACTCGCGCAACGAGATGCTGCAGCGCATCTACGGCACGGCGTGGTTCGAGCGTAAGGAGCTCGAGGCCTACCTGCACATGCTGGAGGAGGCCGAGAAGCGCGACCACCGCCGCCTGGGGCGCGAGATGGGCCTGTTCCACCAGCAGGAGGAGGCGGTGGGCAGCGTGTTCTGGCATCCCAACGGCTGGCGCCTGTGGCGCGCCGTCGAGGGTTATATGCGCCGCCGGCTCGACGCCAACGGCTATGTCGAGGTCAAGACGCCGCAGCTGGTGGACTACTCGCTGTGGGAGGCCTCGGGCCACGCCGACAAGTTCGCCGAGAGCATGTTCACGGTGCGCACCCAGGACGAGCGCCACCTCGCCATCAAGCCGATGAACTGCCCCTGCCATGTGCAGATTTATCGCCAGGGCATCAAGAGCTATCGCGACCTGCCGCTGCGCATGGCCGAGTTCGGTTCGTGCCATCGCTACGAGCCCTCGGGGGCCTTGCACGGCATCATGCGGGTGCGCGCCTTCACCCAGGACGATGCCCACATCTTCTGCACCGAGGACCAGATCGTCTCGGAGACCAAGGACTTCTGCGACCTGTTGAGCCGGGTCTACCGCGATTTCGGCTTCGAGAGCGTGCGCGTCAAGTTCTCCGACCGCCCGGAGAAGCGCGCCGGCAGCGACGAGACCTGGGACAAGGCCGAGCACGCCCTGAAGACCGCCGCCGAGGCCGCCGGGCTGGAGATGACGCTGAACCCGGGCGAGGGTGCCTTCTACGGCCCCAAGCTGGAGTTCGTGCTGCGCGACGCCATCGGCCGCGACTGGCAGTGCGGCACCCTGCAGGTCGATTTCGTGCTGCCCGAGCGGCTGGATGCGCACTATATCGCCGAGGACGGCGGCAAGCGGCGTCCGGTCATGCTGCATCGGGCCATCCTGGGGTCGTTCGAACGCTTCCTCGGCATCCTGATCGAGAACTACGCCGGGCGCTTCCCGTTGTGGCTGGCGCCGGTGCAGGTGGTGGTGGCCACCATCGTTTCCGACGCCGACGACTATGCCCGCGAGGTCGCCGCCGCCCTGTCCGCGCGCGGCATGGCGGTGGAACTGGATCTCAGGAACGAAAAGATCAACTACAAGGTGCGCGAGCATTCGGTGGCCAAGGTGCCGGTGATGTTGGTGGTCGGCAAGCGCGAGGCCGACGAACGCACCGTGGCGGTGCGCCGCCTGGGCGGCAGCGCCCAAGAAATTGTTGCGCTTGACAAAGCAGTGGATACACTTGCCGTCGAGGCCGCTCCACCCGTGTGATGGCGGGGGAGCTTTCATATTCAAAACCGGTCGGCGCCCAATGCGCCGACTAGCCGATCGCTCGAATGATGGAGATTGTTAAATAGCCAGACCGCCTATGCAGACGCCGCCCAAGAACGAGGGCCCGCGCGTCAACCGGGAAATCGATGCCCGCTCCATCCGATTGGTTGGACCCGAGGGCGAAATGATCGGAGTCGTTACCTTGCGAGAGGGGCTGGTCATGGCCGAGGAGGCCGGGCTGGACTTGGTCGAGGTGTCGCCCAACGCCGATCCGCCGGTTTGCAAGATCCTCGACTACGGCAAATTCAAATTCGAGGCCCAGAAGAAGAAGAACGAGGCCCGGAAGAAGCAGAAGGTCATCGAGGTCAAGGAAATCAAGCTGCGTCCGAACATCGACGACAACGATTACGACGTCAAGATGCGGGCCATGCGCAAATTCCTCGGCGAGGGCGACAAGGTCAAGGTGACCCTGCGCTTTCGTGGCCGTGAACTGGCCCACCAGGACCTTGGCTTCAAGGTGCTGGAGCGGGTGCGCACGGAGCTTGAGGACCTCGGCAAGGTCGAGCAACTGCCCAAGATGGAAGGCCGCCAGATGGTGATGGTGATCGCGCCGCGCTGAGCGGCCAGTCACCCACCGAAGGGCAAGGGAACGCGGGCATTCCGCCCGCCTTCCCCGGCGCGTGCGACGAAGGCGGTTGGTTCTCGGCAATTCGGGTTGCACAGCCCGGGCCTTTGCGCTAATTTCCGCGCCTCCCCACCCGACCGGGGGAAAGTCATCTCTGCGGAGAGGTGCCAGAGCGGTCGAATGGGCCGGTCTCGAAAACCGGAGAACCTGCAAGGGTTCCGTGGGTTCGAATCCCACCCTCTCCGCCATTCCTTCGCCAACAGCGCAGGAATCCACGAACACCAAGCAAATCATGGCTTCGTGACCGCCCCAGTGGTACACAGGGGTGGTACACAAGCCATGTTTGGAGCGAGCTTGGTGCAGCGCCAGAAAGCCTCAGGGGTCTACAAGTTCCGACGCCGGGTGTGCGCCACCTTCACCCGCCGACTGCGGTGCATTGATGCCCCGGACCAGATACGTTCTGAACGAGCGTCAGACCCCATCTGCATCGAAGTGAATTTCGATTTTCTGAGTTGAGTCAATCTGCCATCATTGTGACGTCAACGTGAATCGACTAATGGGTGCGCTAGTGGCGAGGCGAAAAGAAAGCTGTTCAAAGCGTATCGCCGTGACGATTCGGCTCCCTGAAGAGCTTGTGGCCCAGATAGATCTGGCCTGCGACCAGCGTCAAATCCCCACTTCCCGGAATAACTGGCTTCTAGAAGCAGCTGTCGAAAAGCTTGAGAGGCGCAGGGCAAGGGAAACGAATGGCTGAGAGCTCACAAGACGGCGCGATTTGCATGTGTTTGAAGGACGGACGATGCCCACGGCACCGGTAAGCGACTGGCGGACAGAGTTCGGGCTAGAAGGCCGGCTTCCGCCGAGCCTCTTTACGAGCAAGGAAGAGATATCCTCATCCACCGCGCAGGCCCATCTCCTTAGGCGCGCCTTCGATACTCTTGCGGTTGACGGGGTGCTGTGCGCCGACCAAACCCCGCTCGCCTACTTTAAGCTTGTCGAGCAAACTACACCTCAAGCGATTGCGGAATTGCATCGGCAGTTCTGGAATCACGGTGGCGCCTCTCTGCTCGTCGTCGTGACGGGACAGGACGTGCAAATTTACTCCGGCATGGCATGCCCGTCGCCTGCGACTCCTGGGGAAAACAAGCACCCAAGCCTTGTGGAAACTTTAGAGCGCGCAGCTGACAAGCTCGGGGAATTCATCTTTTCGGTAGAATCGGGTGAATTTTTTGGTAGGCATCAGAAATCTTTTGACCCCAACCAACGGGTCGATCGTTACCTTCTCGATAATCTTGCAGATACCCGCACCAAACTCAATGAAGAGGAATTGGACCCTCTTCTTTGCCGACTTGTGTTTACTTGCTATTTGTTTGACCGGGAGGTCATTGTAGAAAGCTATCTCAAAGAAAATGGACTTGATGGTATTTTGCACCTACGGGACATGCTTGGACTTCCTGTAGAAAAGGCGAAGGAAGCACTCTATCTACTTTTCGCCAAGCTTCGCCAAGATTTCAATGGCGATCTATTCAGCGACGATCTTGATCTCGAAAGAGAAAAGGTCTGCGATGGGCACATAGCCACATTGTGCGATTTCTTTCATGGCACACAGGTTCTGACCGGGCAAACAACTTTTTGGCCTTATGATTTTAAATTTATCCCAATTGAGACCATAAGTGCCATATACGAACGGTTTCTCAAGGATGCTGATAAAGAAAAAGGAGCGTTTTATACCCCCCGCTTCCTTGCAGAAATTGTCCTTGATTCAGCTCTTGAGGGCTGCGATTCCCTGCTCGGGAAGCGCTTCCTTGACCCATCATGTGGCTCTGGAATTTTTCTGGTAGGTTTATTTAATCGTTTAGCCGAGGAATGGAAGCAGGCTAACCCTGCCGCACCGAACGACCAAGCCGCGACGGAGCTGATGCGCCTTCTCCGGGAAAGCCTTTTTGGCGTAGACGTAAGCCTCACAGCTTGCCGCATAACAGCCTTTAGCCTTTACCTTGCTTACCTGGATAAACTCTTGCCGCGAGATATCCAGGCCCTTCAAAGAAAGGGCAAAGCGCTTCCCCGGTTAGTCGCCCCTGCCGAAGAGGGGGGCGAAGGCAACATTCGATGCATGGACTTCTTTGAAGCCTCCGAGGAAATTTCCGGGGCGTTTTCGCTTGTCATAGGCAATCCTCCATGGGGAAGCATTGCAGCAGATGAGTCGCCGGCCGGGATTTGGTGCGCTAGACAGGAACTTCCCCTGCCCGATAAACAGATTGCCGCAGCGTTTGTCTGGAAGGCAGCTCGGCACGTCGTAGAAGATGGCCGCGTGTGCTTTGTTCTCCCACATGGAGTGCTATTCAATCACAGCCAGAGGGCCCTTGAGTTTCAGAAGGTGTGGCTCAAAGCGCACACCATTGAACGAGTGCTTAATCTCGCGGACTTCCAACGTTTCTTATTTGAAAAGGCAGGCCACCCGGCCGTTGTCGTCAGTTATCGCAGGGAAGCTCCCGAAGGGGACGCCCATCGAATCGAATATTGGGGGCCAAAGGCTGACTGGACGGTGACCAAAGCGGAGGTGATCACCGTTGCGCCGCAAGACCGTACCTCGCTCACCATCGGCTCCCTCCTTAAAGACCTCGATGGACCAGATGCCCCTCAACTGTGGAAGCAGCGATTCTGGGCAACCCCACGCGATTGGCGTCTGCTTGACCGCTTGGGGCTGTACCCACGGCTAAGAGATATCATTCGCCAGCCGCGAGATCACTCAGGCACCAAGCGTTGGATTATGTCCGAAGGGTTCCAGCCTTTGGGGGAAAGCGATGATGCTGACGAGGCTGTCGAGCTTACCCTCCCATCGGAGGAGTTTATTGAAGCGAAAAGCAAGAATATTGACCTTTTTTTGCTGAGGAGAGATTGCGCCTCCATACCCGGTGGAAAGGTAACCGTAAGAAAGCGGTCAAATAAAAATACGACAGTTTTTAGGGCACCACACGTTCTCGTTTCTAAAGGGTACTCAAGCGTCGCCTTTGCAGATTTTGACGTCTCTTTCAGACATGCACTCCGGGGAATTCATGGCCCAACGGAAGATAACGAATTGCTGGCATTCTTGGCTGCATATCTTCGCAGCAACCTCGCTCGCTATTTTTTGTTCCACACATCCTCGAACTGGGGAATTAGCCGCCAAGAAGTCCATGTCGAGGAGGTGGTGCGGCTCCCGTTTCCTCTGCCTGAACAACAACCGGACCCTCGACGGGCGCATGAGATCGTCAGCGAAGTCGCCAGTATTGTTCGGAAGGAATCTGCCGCCGCAAGCGTCGATTTTGCTGATAGAGATGCAATTATTCAGGCAGCCGACTGTAAAATAGCGCCGCTCATAAATGAGTATTTTGATATCATCGAGACTGAAGGAGCTTTAATCGAAGATACAGCAAAGATAATTATTGGGAGCACGAGGCCGACTAGGGCGCGTCCCTTGGTGCCAACCATTGCTCCCGCATCGCGTTTGGAACAAAGTAGATATATTGAGCGGTTATGTTCCACGTTGAACGGATGGGCAAAACAGGGAGCCTTTGCCGTTCGAGGGTACGCAGAAGGTTCAGAGCTGCTCGGCGTTGGAATTGCTGTTCTAGAAAAGGTGGAGCGCGATCGGGTCAACGAACCATTTCCTGCGCCGGGCAAGCAACTGCTGTCCCTTCTCAGGGATATCCGTCAATTGGCCGTTCGCAAGCAGGGAGCCACCATTAACGTCACGCGTGGCGTTATGTTATTTGAGGGCTCAAGACTGTATTTGGTGAGGCCCATTGGCCGGAGGTACTGGACCCAGACAGCCGCACTCAACGACGCGGATTCGATTGCCAATTCGATTCTTATGAGCTCCTCCAAGGAGAGCTCATGACGCACTCGGGCTCCGTTGAGGATTGGGTCGATTTCCTAGAGACCTTGGTCCCGGACATCATAGGGATAGTCGTCGATGCGTGGCATGCCATGCCTTCGCCGGCTGGCAATGAGCTTGAGGACAAGGTATCAGAAGATTTATGCATCGCATTACGAAAGTCCCGATCACTTCGTGATCTGCCGCTACGAATCGACAGCCAACAAGTCGAGTTGGATCCGGCCGCTGGCGAAGATCAGGGACGGATGGACATTACTTTTTCTCCCATGGCCCCCCGCGAAGACATTTATTTTTGCCTAGAATGTAAGAGGTTGAATGTCCGGGACTACGGTGGCGCCGTACGGGCGTACAGTTCTGAATACGTTCGGTTTGGGATGTTCCGCTTCATTCGCGGACAGTACGCGCGCTTAGTCCGGTTTGGGGGCATGCTCGCCTTCGTACTCGACGGCAATCTCACCAGCGCTATTACTGGCGTGGAGGCCAACATCACAACGCACCATACCGACCTGGGCATGGGTATTCCCGGTCAATTTCAGCCATCTGCTAGCCGACCAGCAGATGCTCGCATTAGGGAAACAACCCATCGTCGGGGAGCCGACCCCGCTCCCTTCACAATTCACCATGTGTTTATGGCCGGTGATCCCGCCGCCCCCTTGCGACCCCCACCCACGCCACCCGCGCCAACACCACCCATTAGACCCAAGCGGAAGCGCCAGTCATCGCCTTAGGTTCCATCGGATGGTAAGGGCGGGAAGGCGTACTGGCTTTCGCACCGGGCGCCGGCCCTGAGGCCTGATATAGACAATACCGCTAACCCGCATTCGGGCAGTCAATAGTTACTGAACACGGGGCCAAGCCTGAGGGCGTTATGCAATTAATTGCACATCGGCCCCGCCTCAGATTGCACTGGACAGCGAAGTGGTACAAAGTGGCCGCCACGGACTGGGGCGGAAACTGCTCCGAGGACGGGAAATCTTGGGTTTGGCGGGTTTGGTATTCTTCTCCCACCCTCTCCGCCATTTCCTAGCGAAACCGCCCCTTTGAGGGCGGTTTTTCGTTTCTACCCATACTGCCCCCATACTCCGAAGCCGGCTGTACGGGAACGAAGGCGAATGGTTATCTTTGGCGCCGTTCAACCCGCCACCGGCCAAGGCTTCGCTCTAATTCTTCCCGAAGTCTCCTCCCGCACCATGGCGCTGTTCCTGGCGAAATTCGCCAAAAACACCGGCCCCCGACGAGCACGCCGTAATGGTCCTCGACGGAGCCGGTTGGCAGGACAGCAACGCCCAAAAAAAATGTCACCCGCGTGCCGCTGCCGCCCCATTCCCCCGAATGCACCCTGGTCGAGCGCATCCCTTCGCTCGCCGTCTGGCCCGACCGAACCGCATCGTCGAGGCCGGCTGCGTCGCTTGGCATGCCCTCGTCGCCGACACAGACAGGATAAGGACCGCCTGTTATCAGCCCTGGGTCAAGTCGGGCCTTTCATGGGTTTGCCGATGTCATAAAGCCGAAGGCGGGGTGATGTGAAGCGACCGGAGTCTATTTCCCCGCCGCGAAGGTGGCGTATTTCTTGTCCTCGATCATGATGTGGGTCTTCAGCCAATCGTAGAGGAACTCGGCGATGTCCTGATCGACGCGGGCCAGGGCATCGTCGGCATGGTCGCGCATCAGGGTGGCCATGCGGGCGGTCAGGGCGTCGTGCGCCGAGGTGTGGTTGTCATAGTCGGGGTAGCCGATACTGTCGAGATAGGCCTCCTCGCGGTCGAGGTGGCCGCCGACATAATCGAGCAGGCGACTGAACACCTCGGCGAAGGATGGCCCCGACTCGGCAATCGCATTGATCAGCGCGATCAATTCCTTGTGGTCCTGGTCGAGCGCCGCGACTCCGACACTCATCTCCTCGGTCCATTGCAACGCCATTGTCTTCCCCCTTCAGCGCCCGTCGCGGCGCGCCATGAATGCCAAACGCTCGAACAGGTGCACGTCCTGCTCGTTCTTCAACAAGGCCCCGTGCAGCCTGGGGATCGCCGCGCGCTGATCGGTGGCGCGCAGGTCCTCCGGCGCCAGGTCCTCGGCCAGCAGCAGCTTGATCCAGTCCAGCAGCTCGGAGGTGGAGGGCTTCTTCTTGAGGCCGGTCACCTCGCGCACCTCGAAGAACACCATCAGTGCCTCGCGCAGCAGTGCCGGCTTGATGCCGGGATAGTGGACCTCGACGATGCGGGCCATGGTGGCTGGATCGGGAAAGCGGATGTAGTGGAAGAAGCAGCGGCGCAGGAAGGCGTCGGGCAGCTCCTTCTCGTTGTTGGAGGTGATGATCACCATGGGACGGCGCGCCGCCCGGATCACCTGCCGGGTCTCGTAGACGTGGAACTCCATGCGGTCGAGTTCCAGCAGCAGGTCGTTGGGGAATTCGATGTCGGCCTTGTCGATCTCGTCGATCAGCAGCACCGGCGGCCGTTCGGCCTCGAAGGCCTCCCACAGCTTGCCCCTGACGATGTAGTTGGAGATGTCGTGCACCCGGGGGTCGCCCAGCTGCGAATCCCGCAGACGCGCCACCGCGTCGTATTCGTACAGGCCCTGCTGCGCCTTGGTGGTGGACTTGATGTGCCAGGGAATCAGCGCCCGGCCCAGGGCCGCCGCCACCTCCTGCGCCAGCACCGTCTTGCCGGTGCCCGGTTCGCCCTTGATCAGCAGCGGTCGCTCCAACGCCAGGGCGGCGTTGACCGCAACCATCAGGTCGTCGGTGGCGATATAGGATTCGGTCCCCTTGAAACTCATCGGCGGCATACTCCCTGGCCTTCGGACCAGAGGGTAGTAGGCGGCGGCGGAAAAAGGAAGAGCCCCGGCCAAGGGGGGGAAGGCCGGGGCTCCGTAATCGCCGCTGGTAGGGAAACCGAAGGGGGGGAGGAGGGGTGGTCTCCGATACCGTGGGTGCGGCGATCCTCAAGATGCGGGTCCCGGCCGGGTGGAGGGTGGCCGGGACCCGACACTCGAGACTTGGTCAGCGGCTGATCAAGCGGCGGTCTTGACCAGCGACTGGAACGCGGCGAAGCGGGCGTTCAAGGGCTCGAGTGCGGCGGTCATCACCGAGGTGCCGATCTCGGCCAGCTTGCGGCCATCGGCGATCATGGACTCGACGGCCTCGCGGGCCAGCTTGCCCTGGAGGTCGGCGAACTCGGCCGGGCTCTTGACCGAGAACAGCGCCTTGACGGCGGCATCGGCCTTCTCGACGTTGCGGGCGGTCAGGGCCTGGGAGACCTTGGCGAATTCCTCGAAGCCCTTGACGGCGACGGCGCTGCTCTTGGTGAACGCGTCGGCGCTGTCCTGGCCGAGGGAGATGAACTTGTCGAAACCTTCGATCTTCATGGCTTTGTTCCTTGATGGCGATTTGTGCGCTGCAACATAAGGGCAGGATACCTTCCCCATCGGAGAATGCAAGCGGTTTTTATTGCAGTGCACAAAATCATGCCGCATCGCAGCATCGCCCCGGGATTCTTGCCCGGCCGGCGGTTTTACCCTAAAAGCGGCAGCATCACGGATGGACAGGGGTAGGACAAATGGCGGACGGCAATTCGGCCCCGGTGCTGGGCATCATCGGCGGTTCGGGCGTCTACGACGTCGACGGCCTGACCAACAAGCAGTGGCGCCGGGTCGACAGCCCGTTCGGTGCCGCCTCGGACGAATTGCTGTTCGGCGAGCTCGACGGCCAGAAGCTGGTGTTCCTGCCGCGCCACGGCCGCGGCCACCGCATCCCGCCCTCGGAGTTGAACTTTCGCGCCAATATCGACGCCATGAAACGGGCCGGCGTCACCGAGATCGTCTCGGTCTCGGCGGTGGGCAGCCTCAAGGAGGAGCTGGCCCCCGGCACCTTCGTCATCGTCGACCAGTTCATCGATCGCACCTTCGCGCGGGTGAAGAGCTTCTTCACCACCGGGCTGGTGGCACATGTCTCCATGGCGCATCCGGTGTGCACCCGGCTGGGCGACATCATCGAGCACGCCGCCGAGGCCGCCGGCATCGCCACGGTCAGGGGCGGCACCTATCTGGTGATGGAAGGCCCGCAATTCTCCACCAAGGCCGAGAGCCTGCTCTACCGCCAGTGGGGCTGCGACGTCATCGGCATGACCAACATGCCCGAGGCCAAACTCGCCCGCGAGGCCGAGCTGTGCTACGCCAGCGTCGCCATGGTCACCGACTACGACTGCTGGCATCCCGACCACGACGCGGTCACCGTCGAGCAGGTGGTCAAGGTGCTGCTGGCCAACGCCGACACCGCCCGCAGCCTGGTCAAGGCCATCGCCCCCGGCGTCACGGGGCGCAAGGCTCCCTGCGCCTGCGGCTGCCACACCGCGCTGGAATACGCCGTCATCACCCATGGCGAGGTGCGCGACCCCCAGACGGTCCGCGACCTCGACGCGGTGGCCGGGCGGGTGCTGAACCGGTCATAGCCATGCGCCACGCCGCCCGGTTCGGGGCCGTCACCCTCGTCGCCGCCTTGACCGCCTGCGGCGGTGGCGAACCGAGCGGCACGGTCCTCGAACTGAGGCGATGGGCCCCCTCCCCATACGGCCCCTCGCCCCTGGCGCGGTCGCGGCCCATCCAGGCGCTGAATGCCGCCGACCTGAACCGGGCCGAGGCCCTGCTGCTGCGCGATGGCTTCGTCACCGGCGGGGTCTCCCGCCATGGACTGGCAACGCTGCCGCCCTTCGACGAGGCGGCCGGCCACTGCCCGGCCCCCGGCCCCTGCCGCTTCTGGCCCAAGGGCAGCCGCGAGCGCGATCAGGTCATGCTCGACCTCGGCCGCCCGTTGCCCTGGCTGCTGCTGCTGCCGCTCGACGGTCGCCCGGCCGGGGTGGCCGACGTGGTCGACGACGGCGATGGGGTGACGGTGGTGGTGCTGGAGTGAGGGGAGTTACCCCCGCAGCAGCATGTAGGCCAGGACGGCGGCCAGCGCCCAGGGGACCCAGGCGGGGAAGATGCCCTGACGGCGGCGGGCGGAGACGAGATCCTTGACGGTGTCGGGATGCAGCTTCAGCCCGCCCGAGACCAGCATGGAATAGGTCTTCTCGGTCTGATGCAGCAGCCGCGGCAACCGCTCGATGGAGCCGGCCATGGTGCTGACGGCGGCCTTGATTCGGGCCTCGGGACCCAAGTTCTCGCGCATCCAGGATTCGATCAGCGGCCGGGCCAGTTCCCACATGTTGACGCGCGGGTCGAGGATACGGCCGACGCCTTCGGCCACCAGCATGCTTTTCTGCAGCAGCAGCAGTTGCGGCTGGGTCTCCATGGCGAAGGTCTCGGTCACCTGGAACAGCTGGCCCAGCAGCTTGGCGATGGAGATTTCGTGCATGGCGCGGCCCATGATGGGCTCGGCGATGGAGCGGGTGGCCTGGGTGAAGGCGTCCACCGACTTGTCGGCCGGGACGTAGCCGGCCTCAAAATGCACCTCGGCGACGCGGCGGTAGTCGCCGCTGAGGAAGCCGATCAGCATCTCGCCCAGGAAGCGGCGGGTGCGTTTGTCCACCCGGCCCATGATGCCGAAATCCACCGCCACCAGATTGCCGTCCTTGTCGACGAACAGGTTGCCGGGATGCATGTCGGCGTGGAAGAAGCCGTCGCGGAACACCTGATTGAAGAAGGCCTCGGCCGCCTTGGCCAGGATGGCGTCGGGGTCGTGGCCGGCGGCCACCAGGGCGTCGCGCTCGTCCACCGGCGTGCCGTGCACCCGTTCCAGCGTCATCACCCGACGGGCGGTGCGCACCCAATCGACCTCGGGCACCTGGAAGCTGTCGTCGCCGCGGAAATTCTCCGCCAGTTCGGCCGCCGCCGCCGCCTCGAAGCGCAGGTCCATTTCCAGCGTCACCGAGTCCTCGAAGGTGCGGACGCTGGCCACCGGCTTGAGGCGGCGCAGGCGCGGCTGGGTGATCTCGGCCCACTCGGCCAGCCAGGCCAGCATGTCGATGTCACGGGCGAAGGCCTTGTCGACGTCGGGACGCAGCACCTTGACCGCCACTTCGCGACCCTCGGCGGTGACGGCGAAATGCACCTGGGCGATGGAGGCGGCCGCCACCGGGGTGTCGTCGAAGCTTGCGTAAAGCTGCGAGATGGGCTGGCCCAGCTCGGCCTCGATGATGGCCCGCGCCTGCTCGGCGGGGAACGGCGCCAGACGGTCCTGCAACTCGGACAGGTCGGCCGCCATCTCCTCGCCCAGCAGGTCGGCGCGGGTGGACAGCGCCTGGCCCAGCTTGATGAAGGTCGGTCCCAGTTCGATCAGCGCCGCCGCCAGCCGTTGCCCCGGCCGCCCCTCGGCCACCGCCGGCCGGCCGCCGCGCATGAAGGTGGTGAACAGCCGGGTGATGGGCAGCTGTTCCTCCAGCAGCGACAGCGCGTCGTGGCGGGCCAGCACGCGGGCGATGGTGAACAGGCGATGGAGGTTGCGGATGGAGCGCATAGGGGCGCTACAGCCGCCAGCCGGAATGGATGGCGGCGATGCCGCCCGACAGGTTGCGGTACTCGGCGCGCTCGAAGCCGGCGGCCTCGACCATGCCCTTCAACTCGTCCTGCGGCGGGAACTTGCGGATACTCTCCACCAGATACTGGTAGGCGTCGCGGTTGCCGGTGACCAGTTGGCCGATGCGCGGCATGATGTTGAAGGAATACATCTCATAGGCCTGCTTCAGCCCCGGCAGCCTGACCTCGCTGAATTCCAGGCACATGAAGCGCCCGCCCGGCTTCAGCACCCGGTAGGCCTCGGCGATGGCCTGTTCCCAGTGGGTGACGTTGCGCAAGCAGAAGGCGATGGTGTAGCGGTCGACACTTTGCGAGGCCACCGGCAGCCGCTCGGCATCGCCGCAGACCCAGGCCAGCCCGCCGACCACGTTACGGTTGAAGGCGCGGTCGCGCCCCACCGACAGCATCTCGCGGTTGATGTCGCAGACCATGGCCGCGCCGCCGCCGCGCTTCTTCCACCCCAGCGCGATGTCGCCGGTGCCGCCGCCGACGTCGAGCAGCGTCTGGTCGGGCCGGGGCTTCAGCCAGTCGAGGAACGACGACTTCCACAGCCGGTGGATGCCGGCGCTCATCAGGTCGTTCATCAGGTCGTATTTGGGCGCCACCGAATCGAAGACATCGCGGACCAAGGTGGACTTCTCGTCCTCCCGCACGGTCTTGAAGCCGAAATGGGTGGTGCCGGGGCGGTTTTCGTCTGTCATGGGGCGGAAGATAGCCCAACTGCCGCGCCGGGGCGAGGGGGATGTTCCCCCGCCCGTACCGATCCTTCCCCTCCCGCCGGAAGAGGGAGGGCTCGTTATACCATATCTCGCTGATCGCAACCGATCAGCGAAGCCCTCAGGCGCCGGGCGGGATTCTCCGAATCCCTTGGCTGCCGCACCACGAGGCGCGCGGCCGCAGTCGCGGCCGGCCAAGCCTCGATGAGTCTGGTTCATCGAGGCTTGGTATTACTTCTTCTTCGACAGCTGGTCGATCTGCTGCTGCAGGCTGTTGAGGCGGGACTGCAAGTCCTCGACCCGCGGCTCGCCGCCCGGGGCACCCTCGGGGCGGCCCGGTTCGGGCGCGCCGCCGGGCGGGTAGAAGGGCGAGAACATCTTCATGGCGCTCTCGAAGAAGGCCATGTTCTGCTTGCCCATCTCCTCGAACGGGTTGAAGGGGAACATGCCGTCGAGCGCGTTCTGCATGTACTGGCGCATCTGCTGCTCGTTGCGGGAAAAGGACTGCATGCTGTATTCGAGGTAGCGTGGCACCAGGCCACCAAGGCTGTCGCCGTAGAAGCCGATGAGCTGCCGCAGGAAACTGATGGGCAGCAGGTTCTGCCCACCCTTCGATTCTTCCTCGACGATGATCTGGGTCAGCACCGAGCGGGTGATGTCCTCGCCGCTCTTGGCGTCGTAGACCACGAAATCCGCCCCGTCCTTGACCATCTGGGCCAGATGTTCAAGGGTGACGTAGCTGCTGGTGGCGGTGTTGTACAGGCGCCGGTTGGCGTACTTCTTGATGGTGATCGGCGCCTGCTGAGTGGTCTGCGGTTCGGACATATCTGATAAGCCTTGGCTCGGGGCGTGTCGCTCCCACAGTTTTCCCTCTCAACCGCTTTGGCAACAACATTTTTTTCGCGCTGCACACCAGACCCGACGGGAGCGGCGCTTCTCATCGGCACCTGCCCTTGGTATAGTCCGGCCATGTCGAAAGGGCCGTCCGATCTCGAAGCGCTCGCCCGCCGCTACCTTGACCTTTGGCAGGAGCAGGTGGCCAGCATGGCAACCGACCCCAAGGTCGCCGAGGCGGTGGCCGCCGGCGTCGCCATGATGAACCAGGGCGCCTCGGCCTTCGCACAGGCGGTGAATCTCAAAACTGGCAACCCCAAACCCGGGACGGCCGATGAGCGAACTCCGGCTGGGCCCGCGCCCGCTGCCGCTGCACCTGATGACCCACGCCTCGACGGTGACCAGCTCGCGCGCCGCCTTGCCGCTGTTGAGGAACGGCTCGCTGCCCTGGAGGCCGCACTTGGCGCCGGCGGCGGCCGAACTAAGGGAAAGCCTCGCAAACGCCGGGCCTGACGATCTCAAGGCCTTCGACGCCGCCGTCACCGCCGAGGCGATGCGCCGCCACCGCGCTTTCCTGGCCGGCATCGACGCCTATCGTCGCCACCCCTATCACCGCGAACTGGCCGAGCCGCCCTGCCTGTGGCAGGAGGGCACCACCCGCCTGCTCGACTACCGGGAGCCGAAATCGGCCGGCGGCGTGCCGGTGCTGGTGGTGCCCTCGCTGATCAATCGCTCCTACATCCTCGACCTGACCGCCCGGCGCAGCCTGCTGCGCAGCCTGGCGCGCAAGGGGCTGGCGCCGCTGCTGGTGGATTGGGGAACCCCCGGCGAGACCGAGGCCGGCTTCACCCTGACCGACTACATCGCCGGCCGGCTGGAACGGGCGCTGGAGGTGGCGGTGGCCGAGCTGGGGCGGCCGGTGGCGAGCTTGGGCTATTGCATGGGCGGGCTGCTGGCCCTGGCGCTGGCGCAGCGCCGCCCCGATGCGGTGCAATCCATCGTGCTGCTGGCGACGCCGTGGGATTTCTGCGCCGGGCGCGAGGCCCACGCCCTGATGATGCGCGCCCTGGCGCTGCCGTTGGGCGAGATGATCGGCGCCATGGGCTCGCTGTCGGTGGATTTCCTCAACGCCATGTTCGCCAGCCTCGACCCCGCCCTGTCGGCGCGCAAGTTCACCGCCTTCGCCCGCCTGCCGCGCCGCAGCGCCCGGGCGCGCGACTTCGTGGCGCTGGAGGACTGGGCCAATGACGGGGTGCCGCTGGCCGGGCCGGTGGCGCGCGAATGCCTGTTCGGCTGGTACGGCGACAACGAGCCGGCGCGCGGGCTGTGGAAGATCGCCGGCCGCGCGGTTACCCCCGAGGAAATCACCCAGCCGGTCCTGGTGGTGGTGCCCGAGCGCGACCGCATCGTGCCGCCGGCCTCGTCGCTTCCCCTGGCCGACCGCCTGCCCAACGCCCAGGTGCTGACCCTCAAGGGCGGGCATGTGGGTATGCTGACCTCCCCCCGGGCTACGACGGAGGTCTATGGGCCTCTGGCAAAGTGGCTAACCCGTTCGGCGTTGCACAAGACGGGTTGCGCGCCCTAGGAGCGAAGCAGTAACACTAGAGGAGTTCAATTCGTTTCGGGGCCAACTGGACCTCCCGAAGGGGGTCCGTCGCAGGAGAGATCGCAGGTCATGACCGACATCGTAATTGCCGCCGCCGCGCGTACCGCCATTGGCTCGTTCAACGGCACCCTGTCCGGGTTCGCCGCCGCCCAGTTGGGCGAGATCGTCATCCGTGAAGTGCTGAAGCGCTCCGGCGTCGAGGCCGCCCAGGTCGACGAGGTCCTGCTGGGCCAGATCCTCACCACCGGCGTCGGCCAGAACGGTGCCCGCCAGGCCGCCGTCAACGCCGGCCTGCCCGCCGCCTCGACCGCCATGACCATCAACCAGCTGTGCGGCTCGGGCCTGCGCGCCGTGGCGCTGGGCTCCCAGGCCATCCGGCTCGGCGACGCCAACATCGTCATCGCCGGCGGCCAGGAGAGCATGACCCAGGCGCCGCATTTCATCCACCTGCGCAACGGCACCAAGATGGGCGACGCCCAGCTGGTGGACACCATGCTGCGCGACGGCCTGACCGACGCCTTCCACGGCTACCATATGGGCGTCACCGCCGAGAACGTGGCCCAGAAGTGGCAGCTGACCCGCGACGAGCAGGATGCCTTCGCCGCCGGCAGCCAGAACAAGGCCGAGGCCGCCATCAAGGCCGGCCGCTTCAAGGACGAGATCGTCCCGGTCAAGTACACGGTGAAGAAGGAAGAGAAGATCTTCGACACCGACGAGTTCCCCAAGATGGGCGCCACCGCCGAGGCTCTCGGCAAGCTGCGTCCCGCCTTCAACAAGGAAGGCACCGTCACCGCCGGCAACGCCTCGGGCATCAATGACGGCGCCGCCGCCGTGGTGCTGATGACCGCCGCCGAAGCCGCCAAGCGCGGCATCACCCCGCTGGCCCGCATCGCCTCGTGGGCGACCGCCGGCGTCGATCCCTCCATCATGGGCACCGGCCCGATCCCCTCGTCCAGGCTGGCACTGGAGAAGGCGGGCTGGAAGGTCGGCGATCTCGACCTGATCGAGGCCAACGAGGCCTTCGCCGCCCAGGCCCTGGCCGTCAACCGCGACATGGGCTGGGACACCTCGAAGGTGAACGTCAATGGCGGCGCCATCGCCCTCGGCCACCCCATCGGTGCCTCGGGCGCCCGCGTCCTGGTGACCCTGCTGCACGAGATGGCCAAGCGCGGCTCCAAGAAGGGCCTCGCCACCCTGTGCATCGGCGGCGGCATGGGCATCGCGCTCTGCGTCGAGCGCTGATTTAGGTAGACGACAGAGGTCCACGGGGAGCCGCGCCCTGCCCGGCGGCTCCCCGATAATCCCCCCGGGTGGAAACGCGACGCACGGCTGGAACAACCGGTCGGCCAGAAAGACATAGGAGAATCTCATGGGGCGTGTAGCAATTGTCACCGGCGGCACCCGCGGCATCGGCCGCGCCATTTCCGTCGGGCTGAAGAATGCCGGCTACAAGGTGGTGGCCAATTATTTCGGTAACGTCGACGCCGCCCGCCAGTTCTCCGAGGAGACCGGCATCACCTCCATGCGCTGGGACGTGGGCGTCTATGCCGAGTGCGAAGCCGCCGTCGCCAAGATCGCCGCCGAGCAGGGCCCGGTCGAGGTGGTGGTCAACAACGCCGGCATCACCCGTGATGCCGTGTTGCACCGGATGAGCCCGGGTATGTGGGAAGAAGTCCTCCAGACCAACCTGACCTCGTGCTTCAACATGGCCCGGCTCACCATCGAGTCCATGCGCGAGCGCGGCTTCGGCCGCATCATCAACATCGGCTCGGTCAACGGCCAGGCCGGCCAGTACGGTCAGGTCAACTACGCCGCCGCCAAGTCGGGCATCCACGGCTTCACCAAGGCCCTGGCCCAGGAAGGCGCCGCCAAGGGCGTGACGGTCAACGCCATCGCGCCGGGCTATGTCGACACCGAGATGGTGCGTGCAGTGCCGCCGGCGGTGCTGGAGAAGATCATCGCCCGCATCCCGGTGGGCCGCCTCGGCCGCGCCGAGGACATCGCCCGCTGCGTGCTGTTCCTGGTGGCCGACGACGCCGACTTCATCACCGGCTCGACCCTGTCGGTCAACGGCGGCCAGCACATGTACTAGCTCGAAGTGACCCGTTCGCCGCTATTCCGCCGCCATTGAGGCGGTGGCCAAGGGCGTGGACGCGCCCGCCCGGCGAGGGGCGAATAGGTAAGTCGCTTCAGCGGCTCGCTGGTATAAGAGGGTTGGGCGAGGGGGAATGCGTTCCCCCTCGCCCTTGCGCCGCTGGCCGGCATTCTGGGAGGCCATCCGCTCATGATGCGAATCGTGGCCCTCGCCTTTCTTCTTGCACCCTTCGTCGCCACCGCCGAGCCGCTCGTGCTGTCCCTTCCGGTTGCCTGCCGGCTGGGCGAATCCTGCTGGGTGATGAATTACGTCGACGACGACCCCGGCCTCGCCGCCCGTGATTTCCGCTGCCGGCCGCGCAGCTATGACGGCCATGACGGCACCGATTTCGCCATCAGGGACGCCGTGGCCATGGCCAAGGGCATCGGCGTGGTGGCCGCCGCCGATGGCATCGTCCAGGGCAGCCGCGACGGCGAACCCGACGGCGTCTACGCCGGCGGCGACAAGGCGGCGGTCACGGGCAAGGAATGCGGCAACGGCCTGGTGCTGCGCCACGACGGCGGCCTTGAGACACAGTACTGCCACCTGCGGCGCGGCAGCCTCGTCGTGGCCAAGGGCGAGCGGGTGTCGCGCGGCCAGGCGCTGGGGCTGGTGGGCTCCTCGGGCATGAGCGCCTTTCCCCACCTGCATCTGACGGTGCGCCGCGACGGCAAGCCGCTCGACCCCTTCACCGGACAGGCGGCGTCGGAGGGCTGCGGCCAGGCCGGCCGGCCGCTATGGGCCGAGGCCCCGCCCTACGAGGCGGCGGCGCTCTATGCCGCCGGCTTCTCCGACCACCTGCCCTCGGACACCGAGATCAAGGCCGATGCCGCGTCCCGGGCGCCACGGCGCGACCAGCCGCTGCTGCTGTGGGGCGCGCTGTTCGGGGCGGCGCCCGGCGACACGGTACGGCTGCGGATCACCGGGCCGGGCGGCGTGGCGGTGGTCGATCACAGCGAAAAGCTCGACCGCGCCCAGGCCTGGGCCTTCCGCACCGCCGGCCGCAAGCCGCCCGCCGGCGGCTGGCCGCCCGGTTCCTATGACGGCGAGGCGACCCTGACGCGCGACGGCGAACCGCCGCAGCTTCGCCGGCTGACGGCAGAGATGCGCTAGCAAAACGGGGCGGGCGGAGGGGAATCGTTGCGGCGGCGGTGAAAATCGGCTAGTTGACCCTCTTCCGATCCGTCAGCCTGGGCCAGATCGTCATGGAAAAGTTCACCGTTCTTACCGGCGTCGCGGCGCCGCTGCCGATGATCAACGTCGATACCGACATGATCATCCCCAAGCAGTTCCTGAAGACCATCAAGCGCACCGGGCTGGGCAAGAACCTGTTCGACGAAATGCGCTATACCACCGACGGCAAGGAAGTCGCCGACTTCGTGCTCAACCAGCCGGCCTGGCGCACCGCCAGGATCCTGGTGGCGGGGGCCAATTTCGGCTGCGGCTCGTCGCGCGAGCACGCCCCTTGGGCCATCGCCGATTTCGGCATCCGTTGCGTCGTCGCGCCCAGCTTCGCCGACATCTTCTTCAACAACTGCTTCAAGAACGGCATCCTGCCCATCACCCTGCCACAGGCCGAGGTGGACAAGCTGATGGACGACGCGGCGCGCGGCGCCAACGCGGTGGTCACCGTCGACCTCGACAAGCAGGAAATCCGCGGCCCGGACGGCGGCGTCATCCGCTTCGAGGTCGATCCCTTCCGCAAGCATTGCCTGCTGAACGGCCTTGACGATATCGGTTTGACGCTCCAGCGCGCCGAAAAGATCGCCACGTTCGAAGAGGCGCGCAAGGCCGGCCAGCCCTGGTTGTAGGGCGCTCCGACAACGATTGACGCCTTCGTTTTCCGGCGTTACCCAGGTCATACCATTTGTTCAGTGAGGGGACCGTCATGGCGGCCAAGAAGCTTTTGATCCTTCCCGGCGACGGTATCGGCGTCGAGGTGATGGTGCAGGTCCGCCGCATCATCGAGTGGATGGCCAAGCGCCGCAATGTGGCGTTCGACCTCTCCGAGGGGTTGATCGGCGGCTCGGCCTATGATGTGCACGGCACTCCCCTGGCCGACGAGACCCTGGCCGACGCCATGGCCGCCGACGCGGTGCTGCTGGGCGCGGTGGGCGGCCCCAAATGGGACAACCTGCCCTTCCAGGACAAGCCCGAGCGCGGCCTGCTGAAGATCCGCAAGGAAATGGGCCTGTTCGCCAACCTGCGCCCGGCCACCGTGCTGGACGCCCTGGCCGACGCCTCGACGCTCAAGGCCGAAGTGGTCACCGGCCTCGACATCATGATCCTGCGCGAGCTGACCGGCGGCCTGTATTTCGGCGAGCCGCGCGGCATCGAGACCCTGCCCAACGGCGACCGCAAGGGCTTCAACACCCTGGTCTACACCACCCCCGAGATCGTCCGTATCGGCCGCGTCGCCTTCGACCTGGCCCGCAAGCGCAGCAAGCGGCTGTGCTCGGTGGACAAGGCCAACGTGCTGGAATGCACCGTGCTGTGGCGCGAGGAGATGATCAAGCTGCAGCAGACCGAGTATCCCGACGTCGAGCTGACCCACATGTACGTCGACAACGCCGCCATGCAGTTGGTGCGCAATCCCAAGCAGTTCGACGTCATGGTCACCGAGAACATGTTCGGCGACATCCTGTCCGACTGCGCCGCCATGCTGACCGGCTCGCTCGGCATGCTGCCCTCGGCCTCCCTGGGCGCGGCCGACGCCGACGGCAAGCGCCGCGCCCTCTACGAACCGGTGCACGGCTCGGCCCCCGACATCGCCGGCAAGGACATGGCCAACCCGCTGGCCACCATCATGAGCTTCGCCATGTGCCTGCGCTATTCGTTCAACATGGACGAGGATGCCGAGTTGATCGAGGCGGCGGTGAAGAACGTGCTGAAGGGCGGCCTGCGCACCGGCGACATCATGCAGCCGGGCAAGGCCAAGGTCTCCACCACCGTCATGGGCGAAGCCATCGTCCGCGAACTGGACAAGTTGAAGTAGCGGCCCCCCACAGGCGTTGCCATGGCCTGGGGAAACGCCTTTGAAAAAGGCGCGTAGCGCCGTGCGCTGAAAAGGACCGATCAGGGGGCCCGATCGCGGCTTCCTGTTCGCCGGGGCACCGGCCATGGTTTCCAGCCTGTGGCGCGTCGGCGATCAGGCCACCAAGGAGCTGATGCTGCGCTTCAACGCCGGAATAGCTAATCTACCCTAGAGCGAGGCGTTGCGTCGGGCGCGGATGGCGGTGAAGTCCCGCTTCCCCCATCCGATTCCTTGTGCGGCGTTCCAGCCGACCGGCGACGGGGCGTAGAACGTTACCGCCCTATCGGTCGGTGTGGCGGACGTAGCCCATGTCTTCCTGCATGATGTGGTGGCGCAGCCAGTCGGCCACGAAGGTCCAGACGACCTCGCCGACCTCCTGGCTGCCGGTGACGAACTGGGAGCGGATCCGGGTCAATTCGTCGACCAGCGCCGCATGGATGGCCTGATGGCGGTCACAGCCGACATAACCGATTCGCCGCATGTGGTCCTCTTCCCGCGCGAAGTGGGTAACGGCGTAGCCCATCAGTTCGTTGAGCACGAATTCCTGAACCTGCCGGTCGTCGCGGTTGAGCGGGCTCGCCAGTTGATTGACCAGCGAGATGATGGCGCGATGGTCTTGGTCGAGTTCCTCGTTGCCGACGCTCAAAGTGTCCGTCCAACTGAAGACCGGAGTTTGACGGCGCTCCTCCAGCACGATCAGGGCCGCGTTGACCACATCGGGATCGAACTGCTTGCCCTTCTGTTCCGCCAGGAAGGCGGCCGCCTCGGCCTCGGACCAGGCGGATTTGTAGGGTCGATTGTTGGTCAGCGCGTCGAAGACGTCCGCCACCGCGACGATACGGGCCGCCAGGGGGATGGCCTTGCCGGCAAGCCCGTCGGGATAGCCGGCGCCGTCGTAGTGTTCGTGATGATGGCGGGCGGTCTCGGTGGCGATCCGCAGATAGACGCTGTCATGGGCCATGGTTTGCGATTTGCCCAGGAGGGCGGCGCCAACCAGGGTATGCGTTTCCATCACCGCCCGTTCCTCGGGGGTGAAGCGGCCGGGCTTGCGCAGGATGGCGTCCGAGATGGCGACCTTGCCGATGTCGTGGAGAATGCTGGCGATGCCCAGATGCTGCAGCACGTCCGGTGAGATTTCCTCGTCGAAGCTGTCGTTGGCCCGCAGGGCGCGGGCGATTTCGTGGGTCAGGCGGGCGACGCGGGCGATGTGGTCGCCGGTATCGGTGTCGCGGAATTCGGCGAGGCTGGCCAGGGCCATCACCGTCGCCCGGCCGGCGGTCCGTTCGCGCTCGGCGGCCTGCCGCTCGGCGGTGACGTCGGTGAAGGTGTAGATGTAGCCGCCGCTGGGCAGGGGCGCTCCGGTCTCCGCTACGATGCGGCCATCCGGCCTCACCCGCAGCAGGCTGGCCTTCTGGCGATTGCGAACCGGTTGCAGCCGGTCCTCGACCACGGTGGCGATGTCGCCGGCGCCGAATTCGCCGCGATCGGCCAGCAGCCAGACCACGTCGAGGAAATTGGCGCCCATGCGGCAGACATCGGCGCTCAATTCCATCATGCCGAGGTATCTGTCGTTGACGAAGGCGATTTGGAAGTCATCGTTGACCAGCAGCACCGCCTGTTCGATGGCGTCGAAGCCGTCGCGCATCAGGAACAGGAACTCGGCCCGCCGTCGCGCCGAGTCCTCGGCTTCGCGGGTGCGGCGGGACAGGGCAAGGTGGTTGGCGACCCTGGCCTTGACCAGTGCCGGGCTGATGGGCTTGGTGATGTAGTCGACGGCACCGGCCGCGAAGCCGCGCTCCTCGTCCTCGGGTTCATCGCGGGAGGTGATGAAGATGACGGGCACCTGGGCGAGCACGGCATCGGCCTTGAAGTGCCGGCAGACCTCGTAGCCGTCCATGTCCGGCATCATCACGTCGAGCAGCACGATGTCGGGGAGCGACTGGCGGGCCAGCTTCAGCGCGGCGGCACCGCTGATCGCCAACCGCACGCTGTAGGCGGAGCCAAGGACATCCTTCATCACATCCAGGTTGGTCGGCGTGTCGTCGACGACCAGGACAGAGGGCAGCGCTGTGGACAGGGCGGCGGATGTCATGGGAGAGCCCATGGA
Source organism: uncultured Rhodospirillaceae bacterium (assembly GCA_903941105.1). GTDB lineage: Bacteria > Pseudomonadota > Alphaproteobacteria > Rhodospirillales > Magnetospirillaceae > CAJANL01. The sequence continues at coordinate 41,157 of CAJANL010000043.1, read as the reverse complement.
ATGGCAGCGGTCAACGTGCGTATTTCACCCGCAGGTCGGCGCCCTTCTTTTCGCGCAGATCGGCGATGGTCTGCCATAGCCGCTCGGCGAGAGGGCGCTTGGCCGCATAATACTGGTGGCTGATCATCAGGAAGTAATCCTTGGTCGACAAAGCCGGTTCGATCTTGATCAGCCGGGGGTATTGACCCGAAGCCAGCAAGGCGTCGCCAGAGGTATCCAGTGTCGCCACGGCGGCGATGCGTCCCGATGATAACTTACGGAAGTTGGCAACGGTATCGGGTGCTTCCTCGACCTTGACCCCGATTCTGGCCAGATCGTCGCCGATGGAATAACCGGCCGGCGTGCCGACGCTTCCGGAAATGCCGTTCAATGCCTTGCCGTCCCAGGTCACGGCGCTGCCGCTGGGGGCGTACAGCGAATAGGCGACCGTGGCGATGCGCCGCGCCGGATCGGGCTTGCCGGCCTTGGTGGGATAGACTCCGTTGTCCAGACGGTCCTCCTTGAACGAGGCGTTGAAGATGGCGTCGACCTCTCCCTTCTGTAGTAAGTTGAGGCAGCGCGTCCACGGCATGCGCACCAACTGCACCTCGATCCCCAGGGCCTCGCCGGCCATCCGGACCAATTCCACCGAGATGCCCGGAGACACCGGATCAACCTGCACTGAGTCGCCGATGTAATAGGGCGGCAGCGCCTTGTCTTCATAGGCGACACGCAAACTTTCGCCGGCCTGAGCCTGTGACACGATCGTGGTTGCCAGCAGAAACGGCAACAGTCGCGACAGAATGTTCGGCATTTCGGCGTTCTCCACTTTAAAATTTCTCTGATCTTGACCCGAACTCCCGCCGGTGCCAATCATGTTTCGAGGGGCATGCTCCGAGGGGCATGTTTCGAGGGGCTAGCTCCGGGGGGGCGACGCTGCGGCGCGGCCGTGGAATCACCAGCGAATGAGAGAATGACATTGGCTTCTCAGATGGAACAGGGTCAGGCCACGGCGCGCCCACGGCAGTTGCCGCTCCGGGTGCGGGTGCTGGTGGCGATCCTGGCGTCGGCCTTCGCGGTGCTGGCGGCCTCGGAGGCCTACCGGCTGTGGAGCGTGCGCGACGAACGGCTGGAGCTGCTGCAGGAGAAGATCCGCCGCACCGCCGACGTCCAGGCCGGCGGCCTCGGCCGCGCCATGTTCGACTACAACGATCAGGTGGTGGCTTCGATGATCGTCGCCATCCAGGGCGATCCCGACATCATGGGCGCCGAGGTGGTGGATGACTTGGGCAAGCAAGTGGCGCGCTTCGGCGAGGCGGCGGAGGCCGGTATCGGCCGCATCATCGCCCATCGCGACATCGCCTTCGACAACGGCAACGGCCGCGCCAATGTCGGCAGGCTGACCATCGCCTTCTCGACCGCCACGGTGGACCGGGCGGTGAGCCAGCAGATGCGCCTGGCCGGCTTCGGCCTGCTGGCCATCGTCGCCGTGCTGTGGGCGGCCATCTTCGCCAGCTTCCGCCGCATCACCCTGCCGATGGCGGCGATGACGGCGGTGATGCTGCGCCTGGCCAAGGGCGACAAGGAGGTCGCCATCCCCGGCCTCGGCCGTGCCGACGAGATCGGCGACATGGCCCGCGCCGCCGAGGTGTTCCGCCGCCGCGCCATCGAGATGGAGCGCCTGGAGGCGGAGAAGGCCACCGAGGCGGCGGTGCGGGAAAGCGAGGAGCGCCTCAGCCTGATCGTCGACGCCATGCCGGTGCCGCTGATGATGCTGGATGCCGGCGACGATCACGTGCTGTTCGCCAACCGGCGCATGAAGGAAGAATACCTGGGCGAGGCGGTGGAGCCCGATTTCTTCGCCGACGCCGCCGACCGCGAGCGCCTGCGGGAAGCCCGCGCCCAATCGGGTGAAGTGGCGGCCTTCGAGCTGGGACTGAATCGCCGCGACGGCACCGCCGCCTGGGCGGTGCTGTCCATCACCCCCACCATCTATCTTGGCCGCACGGTGGTGCTGGCCGGCATCAACGACATCACCTCGCGCCGGCAAGCGGAGGAGAAACTGGCCCAGGCCAAGGACCTCGCCGACAAGGCCAACCAGCTCAAGGGCGAGTTTCTCGCCAATGTCAGCCACGAAATCCGCACGCCCATGAACGCGGTGCTGGGCATGACCGAGCTATGCCTGAAGACCGAGCTCAACGCCAAGCAGCGCAACTACCTGCAGAAGGCCCATAACTCGGCCCGCGCCCTGCTGCGCATCATCAACGACATCCTCGATTTCTCAAAGATCGAGGCCGGCCGGCTGAGTATCGAGCAGGTCGAGTTCACCCTCAACGACGTGCTGACCCACGTGGCCGACGTCACCACCGTCCGCGCCCAGGAGAAGGGACTCGAACTGCTGGTCGCGGTCGATCCACAGGTGTGCAAGCGACTGGTCGGCGACCCGCTGCGGCTGGGCCAGGTGCTGATCAATCTGGTGGGCAACGCGGTCAAGTTCACCGCGACCGGCGAGGTCATCGTCTCGGTCACCAGCCGGTTCGAGGAGGGTGGGCGAACCGGCCTCAGCGTCCAGGTGCGCGACACCGGCATCGGCATGACCCAGGAGGAGATCGGCCGCCTGTTCAGCGCCTTCTCGCAGGCCGACGCCTCGACCACCCGGCGTTTCGGCGGGACCGGGCTGGGGTTGGCCATCTCCAAGCGCATCGCCAACCTGATGGACGGCGACATCGAGGTGCGGTCGCAGCCCGGCGAAGGCAGCGTGTTCGAGTTCACCGCCGTGTTCGGCACTCCCACCTCCGCCGCCGACCATGCCGACGAGGCGAACGCCCTGGCCGGCGTGCGGGTTCTGGTGGTGGACGACAACCAGGCCTCGCGCGAGCTGTTGAGCGCCATACTCGAAAGCTTCGCCTGCACCGTCGCCGCGTCGGCCAGCGGCGAGGAGGCCATCAGCGAACTGACGCGCGGCGTCGCCGCCGGCGAGCCATCCTACGACATCGTGCTGATGGATTACATGATGCCCGGCATGGATGGCGTCGAGGCGGCCAGGCGCATCCTCGACGACCCCCGCATCTCCAAGCCGCCCATGCTGGCCATGGTCACCGCCTATGGACGGGAGGAGGTGATGCAGAAGGCCTCCCAGGCCGGCCTCAGCGGCTTCCTGGTCAAGCCGGTCAGTCCCATCATCCTGCTCGACACCGTCCTCGGCATCCTCGGCCGTGAGCCGCTGCGGCCACGGCCCGACGAGGCGGACGAAATCGCCCCGGTGCCGCACGTGGCCGGGCTGCGCGGCGCCCGCATCCTGCTGGTCGAGGACAATGAGGTCAATCAGGAGCTGGCGCTGGAAATCCTCGCCCAGGCCGGCATGACCGCCGAGGCATGCGGTAACGGCGCCGAGGCACTGGAGCGGCTGAAGGGCAACAGCTACGACGGCATCCTGATGGATTGCCAGATGCCGGTGATGGATGGCTATGCCGCCAGCCGCGCCATCCGCACCAATCCGTCGCTGGTCGGCCTGCCCATCATCGCCATGACCGCCAATGCCATGCAGGGCGACCGCGAGAAGTGTCTGGCGGCCGGCATGAACGACCACGTCACCAAGCCCATCGACATCGCCCAACTGCTCGCCACCATGGCGCGCTGGATCAAGCCGGCAGTGCCGGCGCATCCCTGCGCCCCCGAGCCGATGCGGCCGCAGCCTGGCCTCGACACCGCCGCCTTCGCCGGGCTGAGCCGCTTCGACGTTGCCGCCGGGTTGCGCCGCACCCAGGGCAATGCCGCGCTGTACCGTCGCTTGCTGCAGAAATTCCTCGACGGCAATGTCGACTTCGCGGCCCAGTTCGCCCGCGCCCTTGACGACGCCGACACCACCGCGCCGATTCGGGTCGCCCACACCCTGAAAGGCCTGGCCGCCACCCTGGGCGCCACCGCCGTGGCCGAGGCCGCCGGGGTGCTGGAGCACGCCTGCCACGACGGAACCGCCAGCGTCGACCTCGCGCCGCTGTTGGCGGGTGTGGCGGCTGAATTGACCCCGACCCTGGCCGAGCTGCAAGCCCTGCTGGGAGTGAGCGCGCCGGAGGAGACCGCCGTCGGGCCCCCCTCCGTCGCCGCCATCACCCTGACCCCCGCCGTCACGGAACAACTGATTCAGCTGGCCGCCCTGTTGCAGGAGGGCGAGGCCGACGCCGGCGACCTGCTGGACGAAATCCTGGCCGTGGCGCCCGAGTTGGCCGGTGCCATGGCGCCGGTGCGGCGGCACGTGGCCGGCTACGACTTCTTCGCCGCCTATGACGAGCTGCGAAAGCTCGCCGAACCTTGGAGCCTCGGCCTGTGAACGAGCCGATCACCGTCCTGGTGGTGGACGACACCCCGGAAAATCTCGACCTGATGAAGGCGATCCTGTCGCCCCACTACAAGGTCAAGGTGGCCATCAACGGCGAGGCGGCACTGAAGCTGGCGGCCGCCAGCCCGCCCGACATCATCCTGCTCGACGTGATGATGCCCGGCATCGACGGCTATGAGGTTTGCCGCCGCCTCAAGGCCGACCCCGCCAAGGCGACGCTGCCGGTGGTGCTGGTCACCGCCCTGTCCGAGACCAGCGACGAAGGGCGCGGCTTCGCCGCCGGCGCCGTCGACTACATCTCCAAGCCGGTCAGCGGACCGGTGGTGCTGGCCCGGGTGCAGACCCATCTGGCGCTGTCCCGCCTGCGGCAGGCGGTCGACCGGGCCATCGGCATGATCGACGGCGGCGATTCCGCCGCCGCCGGCCGACTCCTCAAGGACATCAGCCAATGACCGAGACGCCCGATCCCTCGACCATCCTGGTGGTCGACGACGCGCCCGAAAGCCTTGATCTGCTCAAGCAGGTGCTGAGCCCCGACTACAAGGTGCGGGTGGCCATCAGCGGCGAGGCGGCGCTGAAGGTGGCTCGCCAGACACCGCCCGACATCATCCTGCTCGACGTGATGATGCCGGGCATCGATGGCTACGAGGTCTGTCGCCGCCTCAAGGCCGAGGATACGTTCAAGCACGTGCCGGTGATCTTCATCACCGCCAAGGACGAGGTCGAGGACGAAGAGAAGGGCTTCTCGGTGGGCGCGGTGGACTACATCACCAAGCCCATCAGCCCGCCGCTGGTCAAGGCACGTATCGCCACTCATCTGGCGCTGCACCACCAGCGCCGCGAGTTGGAGGAGGCGCGCATCCGGGCCGAGGAAGGCTCGCGCGCCAAGGCCGAGTTCCTCGCCATGATGAGCCACGAGATTCGCACCCCCTTGGGCGGCATTCTCGGCATGGTCCGCCTGCTGATGGAGACGCCGCTGGACCGCCAGCAGAGCGAGTTCCTGCAGACGGTGCATTACTCCGGCGAGGCCCTGCTGACCATCGTCAACGACCTGCTCGACTTCTCGAAGATCGACGCCGGCAAGTTCACCATCGAATCCATACCGTTCGATCTGCACCAGACCCTGGAGAGCGTCGTTTCGCTGATGGGCTCGCGCGCCCATGAGAAGGGCCTCAAGCTCAACCTCACCATCGGCGCCGGAGTGCCGATCTGTGTCACCGGCGATCCGCTGCGCCTGCGTCAGGTCCTGCTGAATCTGGTGGGCAACGGGGTGAAGTTCACCCAGGAAGGCAGCGTTTCCGTCTCGGTGGCCGCTGTGCCCGGCCACGGCGACGCCAACCGGCTGCGCTTCACGATCAGCGATACCGGCATCGGTATCGAAGCCGGCGCGGTGGCGGCGGGGCTGTTCCACGACTTCAATCAATTGAACCGCACCATCTCGCGCCGCTTCGGCGGAACCGGCCTGGGGTTGGCCATCTGCAAGCGACTGGTGGCGCTGATGGGCGGCGATATCGACGTGATCAGCCAGGTGGGTGTCGGCAGCAGTTTCTGGTTCGAGATGGCGCTGCCGCCGGCCACCGGTGCCGTCCACAGTCCCATCGGCGACCTGCCGGCACCGACTTCCGGACCGCTGCGAATCCTGCTGGCCGAGGACAATCTGGTCAATCAGAAGGTGGCGAACGCCATCCTGAGCCGCCGCGGCCACGCCGTCACCACGGTGAGCGATGGCGCCGCCGCGGTGGCGGCGGTGACGGAAGGCGGCTTCGACGTGGTGCTGATGGACGTCCACATGCCGGTGCTCGACGGCCTCGAAGCCACCCGGCGCATCCGTCGTCTGGCGGTGCCGCAATCGGGCATTCCCATCGTCGCCCTGACCGCCAACGCCTTCGAGGAAGACCATCAGCGGTGCCTGGAGGCCGGCATGAACGACTTCGTCTCGAAGCCGATCAATCCGTTGCTGCTGGTGGCCGTGCTGGGGCGGCTGATTCCGGCGGCATAGGCCTTCAGGGGGCCGGGCGCAGCTCGGACAGGGCATGGCGCAGGACCTGCCAGGCGCCGCTGAGAGCAAGCGCCGCCATGATGGCCGCCACCGCCACATCAGGCCAGCCGGCGCCGGTGGCCACCACCCCACCGGCCGCCGCCAGCACCGCCACGTTGCCGACGGCATCGTTCCGCGAGCAGATCCACACCGAGCGCATGTTGCTGTCGCCATCGCGGAAGGCGTAGAGGACCAGCGCGACGGTGACGTTGGAAATCAGTGCGGCGACGCCGACCGCCCCCATGGTCTCCGCCTCGGGAACGGTTCCGTCGAACAGATGCCGGACCGTCGCGAGCATCACCCAGATGCCGAACGCCCCCATGGTGAAGCCCTTCAGCACCGACGCCATGGCCCGGTGTCGCAGGCTCATGCCGAGGACGAACAGGCTCAGGCCGTAATTGGCGGCGTCGCCCAGGAAGTCCAGGGCATCGGCCTGGAGCGACGACGATCCCGCCGCCACACCGGCCGTGATCTCGACCACGAACATGATCGCGTTGATCGCCAGCGCGATCCACAGGGCACGCCGGAAGCGGCGGCTCACCTTGGCGGCCAGGGTGCCGCACCCGTCCTGACAACATCCCGCGCCCATGCCTGCCTCCTGTTCCTCCCGCTACGATGCTCCCGGCAGCCCCCAACTGGTCAAGCGGAATGGACCCGACAAAAGGGCAGGCGCGACGGAGACCCGACTCGTATATCTTGAGGCTTGCATCGGGATGGGACGTGGCCTATCACAGCTCGGCAATGTCCGGCCCGCGAGCGAAACAAGCATATCTCACGTTATGATCTCGCCGCGTTCGGCTTTGCCACACTCGCCTTCAATCGAGATCTCACCGCAGGAAGGGACGCGCCCATGACCGAAAGGTTTCCCCGGGTAGCGGAGCTCAATGCGGTCTTCAAGGAGCGCTTTCCCTTCTTCCGCGACTCGGTCGCGCGGGGACATGCGGAATTCGGCGACCAATGGGCGGCCCGATTCGAGGAAAGCCTGCTCCGGATGTTCTCCGGCGCCGGTTCGCTGCACATGGCGGCTGAAGGCTATGCCGAATTCGCCCTGGACGCCCTTCGGCTGCAAAAAGTCTTCGACCGCACCGGCACCTACGCCAACCGGAGTTTCGCCGAGGTTGCGGCGGCGATCTATCACGACGAAGACTACATGGAGCGGCTTTACCTACCGGGCATATTGCTGTCGAGCTTCCTGTGGCCCCACCATTACAAGCAGTTCCTCTTCTTCGAGGAGGCGTTCGTCGCGCCGATCGAGGCGACCGATCTCCGCGGCTTCTACGATGTCGGGGTCGGGACCGGATTTTATTCGCGCCGTTTGGTCCAGGTGTCCGGCATGCGTGGCACCGGCTTCGACATCAGCCGCCACTCGCAAGCTTTCGCCCAACGTCAGGTCGATGCCTATGGTGGCGAGGGGCGCTATGGGGTGGAACTGCGCGACATTCTTGCCGACCCGCCGCCGCCCAGCCGCTGCCTGATCTCGGTGGAGGTTCTGGAACACCTGGAAGATCCGCTGGCCTATCTGGGCGCCTTGCGGCGGATGCTGGCGGGCGACGGGGCTCGGGGCTTCATCACGGCCGCGGTCAATGCCCCCAATGCAGACCACATCTATCTCTACCGCCACGCGGACGAGGTGGCGGCCCACCTGATCGGTGCCGGCTTCACGGTGGAGCGCCAGCTGTCCATTCTTGCCTATCCCCCCATGAAGGCGTGCGTGCCGGTTCCCGAAATTGCCGCTTTCGTCGTGACGTGAAGGGTTCATGCCGATGACGCAAATCATCCGCCTTAACGCAGTCTTTCGTGAGGTCTTCAGCGAGCCCGATCTGGTCATTCGACCGGACATGACCGCCGAGGACGTGGAATCCTGGGACTCGTTCAACCATATCAATCTCGTGGTCGGCATCGAGGCCGCGTTCAGCGTCGCCTTCACCACACGGGAGATTACCGGCATGCGCACCGTTGACGATCTCATTACGGTGATGCGCGATATCAAGGGTGTCGATATTTCCTGGGACGGACTGCCGGAAGCGCCATGAAGCTGGCCGCCGTCCTCGACTCGCTTGACGTTCCCGCCGGCGCGCCGATCTATGTGCATTCATCCATGGACTGGATGGGCCGGGCCGGCATCGCGGCGGGCGAGGCGCTGGACGCCTTGCTGGAGCGGTCGGCGGGAGCCAGCTTCAGCATGCCGACCTATCCGTTCCGAGGCTCTTACGTCGACTATCTGCGCAGTAATCCGCCGCCACTCGACATCGCCCGCACGCCGTCACGCATCGGACTGCTGAACGAGTTGTTCCGGCGTCTGCCGGGAGCGCGGCGGAGCCTGGACGCCGACATCCCCATTTCATCCTACGGTCCTGGCGCCGAGCATATTTGCGGCAGCTCTCCGTCGGGCGAGTTGCCATGCGGCGAGGATTCCGCCTTTTGCAGGGTGATCGGTCATGGCGGTTTCCTGCTGGGTCTGGGGGTCAGCGCCAACACCAACCCGCTGATCCACTACGTTGACTACCTGTTTCGCGACCAGTGTCCGTTGCCGCTGTTCACCGAGGAGGTCTTCGAGTTGACGGTGATCGACGGAACGGGTGCGGTGCACCGCCAGCGCCGCCGCGGGGTCAGCGACGCGGTGCAGAAGGCCATCCGGCCCGGGCGGCTGTATCGGGTGTCCGAGCGGACGCCATGCTATTTCCGCAGCGTTACGGTCAATGACGCGCATTTTTTCCGCGTCGATCTGGCACCGTGGTTCGACGACGCGGTGTGTCACGCCAAAGGCCGCTACCGTGACGGCCGGCTGCCCTGCTGGCTCGCGACCGACGAGGAAGCGCCATGACCGCCTCCGCCGACTACATCCGCGCCCATCAGGACGAATGGGTGGCCCTGCTGGCCGATCTGGTGCGCATTCCCAGCGCCTACGAGGATGAGGCGGCGGTGACCGGCTTCGTCGCCGACTGGCTGCGGCGCCATGGATTTTCGCCGGTGGCCGTGCCGGTGGAGCCGGCCGCCATGGACGCCCATCCCGACGCCCAGTTGCCCATCAGCCGCATGGCGGGCCGCAACAACCTGGTGGTGCGCCTTCCCGGCAGCGGTGGTGGCCGGTCACTGATCATGGAGGCGCATCTCGATATCCAGCCGGCCGGGGACCCGGCCCTGTGGTCGCACCTCCCGTTCGCCGCCGCCATCGACAGCGCCACCGGGGCGATGTACGGCCGCGGCACCATGGACAACAAGGCCGGCGTCGCCATTCTTCTCGGGTTGCTCAAGACCATCAAGGCCACCGACCTGCGGCTGTCGGGCGACCTGATCTTCCAGTTCGTCATCGAGGACGAGACCACCGGCAATGGGACACTCGCCTGCGTCGAGGCCGGGTTCAAGGCCGATGGCGTGGTGCTGGTCGATGGTACCCGGCCTGACAAGGCCTGCGTCGCCCATGCCGGCAACATGGAGTTCTCGCTGGCCGTCGAAGGTAAGTCGGCCTCGGTCAGCGTCTCGCATATGGGGGTTAACGCCGCCGAGGCGCTGTGCCGCATCCTGCTGGACATGCGCCAGAACATCCACAGGCTCAACGAGGGGCGTCAGGGGGCTTGGCGTGAATACCCCAGTCCCTACCAGTTCGTCGTCCACGGGCTGGCGAGCGACGCGCCGCGCTTCTGTGTGCCGGACACGGCGCAGGCCCGGTGTTTCGTCACCTTTCCGCCGCCCCACAGCGTCGCCGACATCAAGTCGCTGATGGAGGCGGTCGCCAGCGAGGCTGCCGCCGGCCTCGGCTGCCGCTCGCTGGTATTCGACTGGGGGCGCTTCGCCCTCGAACCGGTGGAAGGGGCGTGGCAGCCGCTGATCGACTGCCTGCAGCGGGCGCTGGCCGCCTGCCACATGCCGCCGCTGACCCCCAGCCCGTCGACCGGCCTGTCCGACATGCGCCATTTCGTCAGCCGCGGGATGCCGTGCGTGCTGTATGGCCCCGGCCGAGGCTACAATCCCCACCGGCCCGACGAGCACTTCATGCTGGAGGATCTGCCGCGAATGATGGCGGTTTACCTCGCCCTGGCGGAGGAATGGTGTGGAACCTGACTCGGCTATTCATATAGCATCCGTCCCTATTCAGCAGAATTACGAGAATTGAATTCACCATGGCCCCCATTTCAGTCCTGATCCCATGCTATAACTCCGCTGAAACAATTGGGGCGCTCGTCACCTCCATTGTGACCGATCCCGCCTTTGGCGATGGCGACGAGCTGATCGTGGTCGACGACAGGTCGACCGATGGCAGCGCCGACCGCGCGGCGGCGGCGGGAGCCAGGGTGGTGTGCCTGGCGGAGAACTCGGGACCCTCCGTGGCGCGCAACCGCGCCGTGGCGGAGGCGGCCAACGACATCATCGTCTTCTTCGATTCCGACACCATGGTCGAGCCTGGCAGCCTGGCGGCGGTCAAGGCGCACTTCGCGAAGCCGGGCGCCGCCCCATGCGTCAACGGCATCTGTTCACCGGTGCCGCTGCGCGAGAGCCCCGGTTGCTGGTACAAGGCGCTGGTGGAATACAGCTGGGTTCTCGCCTGGCTGCAAAAGCCGGTGCCGCTGACCTGTTTCAATACCCGCGCCGGCGCCATGTACAAGTCCATCTTCGAACGGGCCGGCGGGTTCGATGGCCGCTATCGGCGTGCCGAGGTCGAAGACTATGAATTCAGCTATCGCCTGCCGCCCGACGCGCGGATCGTCCTCGACGAGCACATCATGGTCCGCCATGACTTCCCCGACATCCGCAAGACCATGCGGGTATACTTCGACCGCTCCGCCAAATGGGCCCTTCTTTTCGCCTCGCGTCGTCGCTTCGACGGTGGCGGCACGTCGGCGGGGAATGGTCTTGGCCATCTGATCGGCGCAGCGATTCTGCCGCTGCTGGCCCTGACGCCGCTTCACTGGGGGGGCGCCGCCGTTGCCGCGGTCGCCCTGGCAGTCTTCCTCTGGTCGTATCGCTTGTTCTTTGACCTTGCCGCCCGGAAGAAGGGCACGGGGTTCGCGTTGCTTGCCCTCGGCCTGCATATTCTCTACAGCCACATCATCGTCGCCGGTGCGGTGGCCGGCCTTTGGCAGGCCTGGACCAAGGGGCCTGAACCCCACCCGGGCTCATGACGCAGGGGGAGGCAACCATGCTGGACGCAGATGAGGCCATCCCCGACACCGCGGAACGGTCAAAATTCGGCCATTCGGTGACCCTGGTCAGCTACGGCTACAACGAGAGAGAATCCATCGCGGAATTCCTCGCGAAGGCTTCGGCCCTTCTCGACACTGTCGCGGATGACTACGAGCTCATCTTCGTCGACGACTGCTCGACCGACGGCACCTGGGACATCGCCCAACGCTGTGCCGCGCAGAATTCCCGCATTCGCACGGTTCGCAACGAACGCAATCGCAACATCGGCTATTCGTTCAAACGGGGGGTGTCCCTGGCCGAGAAGGAATTCATCTTCTGGCAGACCGTCGACTGGTCGTATGACATGGAAGACTTGCGGATATTTTTGGAGCTTCTAAAATATTTTCCCGTTGTAATCGGCATTCGACCCGTGCCGATACGGGCCTTTTCCTATGTGCCGGTGATTCGTTCGCTTTACAGGGTGCGAAAAAGGTCCGATGATCTTTTGCGGGCGATGGTATCAATTGCAAATTATTACGTGCTTCGCATTCTCTTCGGCGTGAATGCCCACGACTTCCAGAATATCCAGTTTCATAGAACGGCGACGTTGCAGTCACTGACGCTCAAGGGCGAGAGTTCGTTTCTCGGCGTCGAAATGATGTCCCGCACCCTCGACCGCGGCATGGACATCATCGAGGTGCCCATCCGTTTCCTGCCGCGCCAGAAGGGGCAGGCCAAGGGCATCCGCTTGACCGCAATCTGGAAAAGTTGCCGCGACATCATGACCAACTGGATGGCCTGGGGGTGGCGGGCGAGATTCCACCCCGCCCCCGGCCGTGGAAAGATCTACCGTCTGGCCGAACCGGTGTTTCTCGACGAGAAGATCATCGCCCTGTGTGCCGGTCTGTTCAAAAAATTTCGTTAGCTAAAACACGTCCTTCCGCCGCCGTAGTTCCGTGAACACTGCCAGCGGGTCCGCGCCCGGCTCCATGCCGACGGCGCGGGCCACCGTGGGCTGGTCGGCGCGCAGGAAGGGATTGCAGGCGCGCTCGGAGGCGATGGTCGACGGTACGGTCGGCTGGCCCGTGGCACGCAAGGCGTCGACCTCGTCGAGCCGCGCCGTCAGCGCCGGGTTGCCGCGCTCGACCAGACGGGCGAAGCGGCCGTTGGACTGGGTGTATTCGTGGGCGCAGAACACCCGGGTGGCGGCGGGCAGGTCGCGCAGCGTCACCAGCGAACGCCACATCTGGTCCGGCGTGCCCTCGAACAGTCGGCCGCAGCCCAGCGAGAACAGGGTGTCGCCGCAGAACAGCGCCTCGGAGTCGGGGAACCAGTAGGCGATGTGGCCGATGGTGTGACCCGGCACGTCGAACACCCGGGCGGCGGCGCTGCCCAACAGGAAGGTCTCGCCGTTCCGGACCTCGACGGTGATGCCGGGAATGCGGTCGGCGTCGCGCCGCGCCCCCACCACGGCACAGCCGGTGGCGCGCTGCAATTCGCGATTGCCGCCGGTATGGTCGGCATGGTGATGGGTGTTGAAGATGTGGCTGAGCCGCCAGCCCTTGGCCGCCAGGGCCTCGATCACCGGCCCCGGCACCGCCGGGTCGACGGCGGCGGTGGCGCCCGAGTTCGGCTCGTGCAGCAGGAAGACGTAATTGTCCGACAGGACGGGAACGATCTCGACCGTCAGCTTCGCCATGGTGTTCCCTCCGGCAAGCTCCCCGCCGCATCCTAACCCATGCTATCCTGTTCCACCATGTGGACCGACGTCGTCGACCTGCGCGATTTCTACGACAGCAGCCTGGGCCAGGTGGTGCGGCGGATGATTCGCGGCCGTCTGCGCGAGATGTGGCCGGACGTCACCGGCATGCGGGTGCTGGGCCTTGGATTCGCCGTTCCCTATCTGCGCTCGTTCATGACCGAGGCCGAGCGGGTGGTGGCAATGATGCCGGCCAGCCAGGGCGTTCTGCCGTGGCCGCCCGAGGGACTGGGACTGGCGGCGCTGGCCGACGAGACCGAGTTGCCGCTGCCGGCCCGCTGCATGGACCGCATCGTCATCGCCCATGCCCTCGAATCCACCGAGCAGGTGCGGGGCATGCTGCGCGAGGCGTGGCGGGTGCTGGCCGATGGTGGCCGGCTGGCGGTGGTGGTGCCCAATCGCCGCGGCATCTGGGCGCGGCTGGAGAACACGCCATTCGGCAATGGCCGCCCCTATACCTCGGGCCAGATCAGCCGGCTGCTGCGCGATAACCTGTTCACCCCGGTGGGCCAGCACGGCGCCTTGTTCATCCCCCCCACGGCATCGCGCATGGTGTTGCGCTCGGCACCCGCGTTCGAGCAGATGGGCCGGCGGTGGTTCGAAACCTTCGCCGGGGTGATCATCGTCGAGGCCACCAAGCAGATCTACGCCGGTAGCGCCCTGCGCGAGCTGAAGGCCAAGCGTCGCGGCGGCTATGTCCCGGTGGCGCACGGAATGCCGCGGGCGGGTGGATAGGACGGCGCTTCCGATCAGAGAGGGCTGGTGCCCGATGGCGCCAGCAGGTGCAGGCTGTAGCCGTGGTCGATCCAGCTGGCGACCGGGGTCCAGCCGGCGCGTGTCGCCAGCCGGCGGAAGGCCTCGGGAGAGTATTTGTGGCAATCCTCCACATGGATGGCGCTGCCGCGGCCGAAGGCGAAGCGCCGTCCCGCCACCCGCAATTCGGTGGCGCGCCGGCACACCAGGTGGATCTCGATGCGTGACCGGCGCGGGTTCCAGCGGGCACGATGGGTGAAGGCGCGCCGGTCGATTTCGGCGTCCAGCTCGCGCACCAGCCGGGCCAGCAGGTTGCCGGTGAAGGCGGCGGTGACGCCGGCCCGGTCGTCATAGGCGGCCTCCAGCACTGCCGGGTCCTTGACCAGATCGACGCCCACCAGCAGCGGCCCGCCCAGCCGCCGCAGCCCGCGTAACAGGCGCATCGCCTCGCAACGCCCGAGATTGCCGATGGTGGAGCCGGGAAAGAAGCCCAGCACCGGCCCCGACACGGTGGGCGGCAGGGTGAGCGGCCGGGTGAAATCGGCATTGAGCGGCTCGACGGTGAGGGCGGGGAACTCCTCGGCGAGGCGGCGGGCATGGGTCAGCAGCGGCCGCCGTGCAATGTCCACCGGCACCAGGGCGGCGGGGCGGGTCAGCGCCGACAGCAACAGCCGGGTCTTGCTCATGGAGCCGGCACCCAGGTCGACCACAACGCGCCCCGGCCCGGCCAATTCGGCCAGGTCCGGGCCGACCCGCTCCAGCAGGGCGGTCTCGGCCCGGGTCAGATAGTATTCCGGCAGGGTGCAGATCACCTCGAACAGGGCCGAGCCGATCTCGTCGTAGAGCCAGCGGCAGGGAATGGCGCGCCGCCGCCGGCTCAGGCCCGCCAGCACCGCGGCACGAAAGTCGTCGGTGGAGGGAACGGGGGTCATGCGTCCACCGCCAGGCGCAACCCGCTCATCTGCCAGCGCGCCGCGGGTGGGAAGAAGTTGCGATAGGTGGGGCGCGTATGGCCGGGCGGGGTGGCGTCGCTGCCGCCGCGCAGCACCATCTGGCCCGACATGAACTTGCCGGTGTACTCGCCGAAGGCCCCTCCGGGCGGGCGGTAGCCGGGATAGGGGGCATGGGCGCTGGCGGTCCATTCCCAGACCACCCCCACC
The DNA here is from genome assembly GCA_903941105.1 of uncultured Rhodospirillaceae bacterium. GTDB lineage: Bacteria > Pseudomonadota > Alphaproteobacteria > Rhodospirillales > Magnetospirillaceae > CAJANL01. Next base: position 26,008 of record CAJANL010000043.1, on the reverse strand, counting down.
CCCGGCAAGGCGGCCGCCATCACCTCCCACTCGGCCTCGCTGGGCAGGCGGGCGCCGGCCCAGCGGGCGTAGGCGTCGGCCTCGTACCAGCTGAGATGCCGCACCGGCTCGTCGGCGGCCACGGGGCGGCGGCCCGAGGGCGTCAGCACGGTCCAGCCATCGCCGCGCCGTTCCCAATAGCCCGGCGCCTGCCAGCCTTCGCGCCGCACCGCGTCCCAGCCGTCCGACATCCACAGATGCGGCCGCCGGTAGCCGTGGTCATTGATGAAGGCGAGGAACTCGCCGGCCGCCACCGGCCGGGCCTGCAGGCGAAAGGGGATCAGCAGCACCCGGTGGCGCGGCCCCTCGTTGTCGAAGGCGAAGCCGTCGCCGCCATGGCCGATCTCCACCACCCCGCCGCCATGATCGAGCCAGTCCGTGGCCAGGGGCTGGAGCGGCGGCGACGCGTCGGGCCGCCAGCCCGGCTGCAACGGATGGCGGGCGAACAGGGCGAGCTGGTCGGTGACCATCAGCTCCTGGTGCTGCTGCTCATGCGCCAGCCCCAATTCCACCACCCGCCGCAGCCGGTCGCCCCGCCGCGCCAGCAGCACCGCCATGGCCTCGTCCACATGGGCGCGCCACGCCAGCACCTCGGCCAGAGCGGGCCGGGTGAGCAGCCCGCGGTGCGGCCGCGGCGGGCGATCACCCACCGTGTCGTAATAGGAGTTGAACAGCATGCGGAAGTCGGCGGCGAACGGCCGGTAGTCGGCTGCCGCTTCCTCCTCCAGCACGAAGACCTCGAAGAACCAGCTGGTGTGGGCGAGGTGCCACTTGGCCGGACTGGCGTCGGGCATGGCCTGTGCTTGCATGTCCTCGGGCGTCAGGCCGTCCACCAGCGACAGCGTGTGGGCGCGGACGCGGCGGTAGAGCTCGATCAGGTCGGGCATGATCCCCTCCGGGCGGTTTGGACCCATCAGGCCGGGTATCGGTTCTCCTGGGCGAACTGGTCGGGGGCGCGGGTGGCGATCAGGCCGCGATAGGCGGCGAGGTAGGCTTCGGCCATGCCCTTGGCGGTGTGGCGCAACGCCCGACGGCGAGCGGCGAAGCCCATGGCCTCGCGCAGGCGGCGGTCGGCGGTCAGGGTGCGCAGGCCGGCGGCCAGGGCGTCGGGGTCATCCTGCGGCACGAACAGGGCGGCGCCGCTCCACAGCTCGCGCAGGGCGGCGGTATCGCCCAGCACCAGGGCGCAACCCGACAGCGCCGCCTCGGGCAGCGAGGTGCCGGGACCCTCGGCGGCGTTGGCGGTATAGACTGCGGCCCGGTTGAGCCATGGCGCCAGCTGGTTGGGATGCAGCCGCCCCAGCACCGAGACGCCGTCCAGCTTGAACGGCTTGCCGGCCTCGTCGGCCTGCTCGCCGGCCACCACGATCGGCCACGGCAGGCGGGGCGCCGCCTTCTCCAACGCCGAAACCCGCGCCGGGTCGTCGCGAACCGCGCCGGCCGACAGGATGACCGGCTCCTTGGTCCCGGGAGTGAAGCGTGCGGGGTCACGGCCATCGCGGATGACCCGGCCGTTGATGGCGCCGAAGTGACGCTTCAGGGCCGTCAACATGGTATCGCTGGGAGTCACCACCAGATCGGCGGCGGCCAGCCCATGCTGGAAGGCGCTCCGGCAGATGCGGCGGCTCTCGGTGCACAGCCGGCCATAGGCCGAGCCCGAACCGGGATGGCCGGCCACCAGCAGCTTGCCGCACCAGGGCAGCCCGGCGTGCAGATAGCCGGTCAGGTGCACCACGTCGGGGTTGAGCATCTCCTCCATGGAGAGCAGCCAGGCGGCGATGCGGCCGCGGTTGGCGAGATGGTCGGCTGCGGTGGCGGCCGGGATCGGGCAGGGCAGCAATTCGACGCCGCGAATGCCGGCATATTCCACCCGCTGGCCGGGACGGAGCGGCGCGAGCGCCGCCACCACCACCTCGGCGCCCTGTAACGCCAACTCGCGCGCCAGGGTATCGATGTGGGGCCAGGTGCTGCCCGGCGGTTCCACCGTAATCATCACAAATGGTCCACTGCGCCGATCAGCCATCGTCTCCTCGTCGTCCGCGATGCCTCTGGGTGCATGGCACCACATCCGGCGGTGAAAGCGGGAGACTCAGACGGGTAAGGTCCCGTCTCAGGCGAGTTACCCGAACGGAGGGGGCGTCGAACGGAGTCGAATCCTTCGGATTACAGGCCGGGCAGGGAGCCCTCCCGGCAGGCGGATGCGCCCGCCCGGCGCGGGGGCCTTCCCCCGACAGGAGCCGCACTGCGCCGCCCGCCGGGATTACCCCCTCAGGTGACCTTACTTTCCCCCCCGTGTCGCCACACCTCTCGATCACCCGAACGACGCAGCACCCGAAAGAGGCGGCCTTGAGCCGATCCGGACTTTTCCGCGCATTCTTCCGGGGCAGCCAGACAAAACTGTCGCAGGCGAGGTGGTGAATATGTCGGAATTTGGTGTGATGGTTTCCGAGCACATCCCCAATCTTCGGCGATACGCAAGGGTTCTGGTCCGCGACTCGGTGCACGCCGAGGACCTCGTGCAGGACTGCCTGGAACGGGCCATCTCACGCGAGCACCTGTGGCGCGAGGGAACCAATCTTCGCGCGTGGCTGTTCACCATCCTGCACAACCTCTACATCAACCAGTACCTGCGCCACGGCTCGGTAGGCACCATGGTCCCCCTTTTGGATGAGCATTCTCATTTGGCGGTACCGCCGCGGCAATATCACAGCGTTACGCTGAAGGACCTCGCCCGCGCCTTCGACCGCCTGCCGGAACAGGAACAGCAGGTGGTGTTGATGATCGGACTCGACGGCATGCAGTACGAGGACGCCGCCACCGCCTTGGGCGTGCCCATGGGGACGGTGAAGTCGCGCCTGTCGCGGGCCCGCCATCGTCTGCGTCGCCTTATGGATGGCGAACTGACCGCCGACGAGGGTCACCTGCCGGAGGTCCGGCAAGTGGAGGGTTCACCACGCAAAGTTTAAGGAGGCCAGAGATGCTGAAACGTATCTTCTCCGTCGTCGCCGTCGTCGTCGCCGTGGCTGCCCCCGCCATGGCGCAGCAATCCACCTCCGATATGCCGACCAAGGACCTGTCCATGGTCAGCGAGAAGGACGTCAAGGGCGCCGCCATCCGCAACGCCACCGGGGAAAAGATCGGCACCGTCGATCACGTGGTGGTCGATCAGAGCACCGGCCGGCTGAAATACGCGGTGATCGGTGTCGGCGGCTTCCTCGGCATGGGCCAGAAGGATGTGGCGGTGCCGTGGAATCGCATTCAGGCTAGCGACCAGCCACAGACCTATGTGCTCAACGTCGACAAGGAGACGTTGCGCAATGCCCCGACGGTGGATATCCAGAACCTGCAGGCGCTCGATTCGCCGAAGACCCAGAGCAGCATCGCCAGCTACTGGCAGAAGGCCGCCAGCCAGCAGGCCCAGACGCCCGAGAAGGGCAAGACCGGCAAGAGTTCGGGTGAGTAAGGGCACCGTGGCTCGCGGCAGGGATGCTGCGAGCCTCTCTTTCCATCGCGATCTCGCCGCATGAGCCGCTGGGGCAAGCGACTGGGTGGGGTGTTCAGCGCCGTGGTGTTCGCGGCGGCGCTGTTCGTGCTTCACCGTGTCATCGGCCGCTTCGACGCCGAGCAGGTGATGGGCGCCGTCGCCGGCTATCCCGCCGGGACGCTGGTGGGTGCCCTGGCGATGTGCGTCGCCAGTTACGCCTGCCTGTCCGGCTTCGACTGGCTGGCGCTGCACCACATCCGGCGGCCGTTGCCGGGGGCGTGGACCGCCCTGGTGTCGTTCGTCAGCCACGCCGTCAGCCACAATGCCGGCTTCGCCGTTCTGACCGGCGGTTCGGTGCGGTTGCGCATGTATTCCACCTTCGGCCTGTCCATCGGCGAGGTGGCGGGCGTCATCGCCTTCGCCGGGCTGACCTTCGCACTGGGCACCGTGGTGCTGGCCGGCGGCGCCTTCATCCTGGAAAGCGTGACGGTGGCGCGGCTGCTGCACCTGCCGGCGGTGGTGGTGGAGGTCATCGGTTGGGTGGCGGCGGCACTGCTGGCCGGCTACCTCGGCTGGACCGGGCTGGCGGGCCGCCCGATTTCCGTCGGCCCCTGGCGCTTCGCCACCCCACCCCTCGGCCTCAGCCTGGCGCAGATCATGGTCGCTGCCACCGACCTCGCCCTGGTGGCCGCCGCCCTCTACCTGTTGCTGCCCATCGGCGATGAGCTGTCCTATTCCGCCTTCATCGGCCTCTACGTGGTCGCCACCATCGCCGGCATCGCCAGCCACGTGCCCGGCGGGCTGGGGGTGTTCGAGGGCGCCCTGATCCTGATGTTGCCGGCGGCCGCACCCAATGAGGTGCTGGGGGCGCTGCTGGTGTTCCGTGTCTTCTATAACCTGCTGCCGCTGGTGCTGGCCGCCGTGGTGCTGGCGGTGTTCGAGCTGCTGCAGCGCAGCCATCGTCTCGCGCGGCCGTTGCCATGGCTGGAGAGCCTGGGGCCAGCCGTATGCTCTGCCCTGGTGTTCGGTGCCGGGGTGGTGATGCTGGTGGGAGGGGCGGTGACGCCGCGCTCCACCCTTCCCCTATGGCTGGCCGAACCGGCCCATCTGTTCGCCGCCGCCGCCGGGGCGGTGCTGCTGGTGGCCGCCTGGGGGCTGGTGCGCCAGAATCGCCGCGCTTGGTGGACCGCCATGGCGGTGCTGGCGGTGGGGGTCTGGCTCGCCCTGCTGCGCGGGCCGGACTGGCTGGGGGCCGGCTTCCTGGCCGGAGCGCTGGCGGTTCTGGTCACGGCGGCGCCACTGTTCCATCGCGACGAGGCCGCCGCACCGCTGCCCTGGGGCTGGTTGGGAGCGGCGGCGGCGGTGGTGCTGGTGGCATTCTGGCTCACCGCCCATCGCGGCCATGCCGGCCTGCCCGATATCGATCTGCTGTGGCATTTCGCCCCGGCCGAATCGGGCGCGCGGGCGTTGCGCGGCAACGTGATGGCAGTGGCCGCCCTGGCCGCCGCCTGGGTCGGCCTCAGATTTCCCGCGGCAGCAGCCGGTCCAGCGCCAGCGGCCCGCCGCCCTTGAACACCAGGGCCAGCGCCACCAGCCCCCAGAACAGCGGATACTCGTAGCCCCCTTTGGTCCACAGGAAGCCGTTGCCCCAGTGGACATGCACCACCGCCACCGCCATGAAGCCCACCACCTGGATGGCCACCAGGCGGGTGAACAGCCCCAGGGCCAGCAGGGTGCCGCCGATCAGCTCCAGGCATCCGATGTAGAGGGCCAGCGGATAGGCCGGTTCCAGTCCCAGCCTGGCGAACCCTGCAGCGGTGCCGGGCAGTCCGCCGGCCACCAGCTTGCCCCAGCCGTGGGGGATCAAGGTGGCGCCGCAGGTGATGCGCACCAGCGGCCAGGCCAGCGGCGCCAGTCGCTGGTAAAGGGGGGCGAGCGCGGGGAGCAGCAGGCGGCGATGGTCGATGTCGCTCATGGCGTCCTCCCGGAGGGGTGTCGCCTGCCTAACGCCTGGGGGGGGCGCGAGTTCCTAGACGCACTTCCGGATATACGGCCTGTTGATTTCCCACAGCTCGTCGAGCAGTTTGACCGCGGCGTCGGTGGAGTTGATCACCGGATCGACCAGCAGGGCCTGCAGCGCCAGCTCCTTCGAGGCGTGCACGGCGGCCTCCACCGCCAATTGCTGCACGCTGGCCTGTTGCAGCAGCAGCTTGGCGCAGGCGTCGGGCAGGGGGCCCTGCGACACCGGGTGGAAGCCGGCGGCATCCACCGTCACCGGCACCTCGACGGCGAGGTCGGGCGGCAGGTTGGGAATGACGCCCTGGTTGTAGACGATGGCCGATTCCAGGTAGTGGTGTCGGTTGTTGATCAGGCCGTCGGCCACCACGTCGGTGCGCTCGCCGGGGCCTTCATGCCACTCGTGCGGCAGCGGTCCGCCGGCCAGGATGGCCTCGATGGTGGCCTTCAACTCGTCGCGGTCGCGGGCATCGGCGGCGAAGTCGTAGCCGTGCTCGCCGCCTTCGTAGCCGAAGGCGACGTATTCGCCGAAATGGTCGTCGCTGCAGGTCGGCCAATAGCCGAAGGCGCGCAGCATCTTGCGGGTCAGCGGGCAGTGGCTGGGGTCGTAGGTCTTTTCCAGTTCACGCAGCTTGGGATAAAGGTCCTCGCCGGTCCAGCGGTCGCGGACGCCCAGCACCCACTGGAAATGATTGAGCCCCGCCCCCCACAGCTCCAGGTCATGCCAGATGCGCCCCAGGATCTGGCAGATGTCGCCGCGCGCCATGAAGATGCCGTGGCACAGCCCCATGGCCTTGATGCGGCTGTACTTGCCCAGCGCCAGTACGATGCGGCTCTCGGGGTTCGAGTAGTTGACGAACAGCGCGTTGGGGCACAGCTCCTCCATGTCGCGTACGAAGTCGAAGATCAGCGGCAGGGTGCGCATGGTGAAGAACAGCCCGCCCGGACCGCCGTTCTCGCCCAGGGTGTGGCGGATGCCGTGCTTCCGGGGGATCTCGAAATCCAGCTGCCACAGTCGGGCGCGGTCGATGGCCACCGCGTTGATCACCATCGAGGCGCCGTCCAGCGCGCTTCGGCGGTCGGTGGTGTGCTCGATGATCATGCCGGCGCCCAGCTCGCGGTTCATCCGCTCCGCCAGCCCGGCCATGCGCGCCAAGGCCTCGGCGTTGCTGTCCACCAGCACCAGGGTCGAGCCGGCCAGGACCTTGCTGTTGAACATGTCGCGATAGGTGCTCATCCCGAACGACATGCTGCCGGCACCGATGAAGACGATCTTGGCGATATTGGCCATGGCGCGCTCTCCCTTGCTGTCGCACGCATGTTACCACGAGGCGGTAACGCGGGCACGACCGAGAGTTCTTTCCGAGGGGGGCAATCCATGCTGAAATCAGACCATGCTGCGCCGCCTGCTCCATTTCCTGTTCCTCGACCGCAAGGCGCGTGACGCCTTGAAGCGCAAGCCGGCGGCTGCCATGCGGCCGCGCCGCGCCACGGGGGGCGAGCGCCCGCGAGACCCCGCCACCGCCCTGGCCGAGGCCGAGGAGCGTATGAAGCGCCTGCCGCCCGAGAAGGCGCAGCTCATCCGCACCGCCCTGCTGGTACAGATGGCGACACGGGACGCCGCCCTGTCGGAACTTTCCGAGGAGGAAGTGCAGCGGTTGGCCGACGTTGCGCGGAAGACTTTTCTCGGACCCCAGGGGTAGTGCTACACTGTGGCCATGTTCGGATTCCTCAAATCCCTGTTTCTCGACGAGAAGGCGCGCCAGGCGGTGGACGCCCGTGCCAAGTCTTCGACTCCTGCCAAGTCTTCGACTCCTGCCAAGGCGGCGGGCAAGCCACCGGCCGTGTCGTCGGAACGCGCCGAGCTGATCCGCAATGCCCAGCGGGTGCACAAGGCCAAGCGCAAGATCCTCGACGCCCTGTCCGACGAGGATCGCGCCCGACTGCTGGCGGTGGCCATCACCAGCTTCCTGGCCGAGGCCGATCATCTCGATCCCGACAAGAGTAAGAAGAAGCCGAAGAAATGACTCCCGACATCAGGGCGCTGGCCGAGGGCGTTGTTGCCGGCCAGCGCCGCGCCCTGGCCCGCGCCATCACCCTGATCGAATCCACCCGGCCCGACCACCGCGAATCCGCCGAGGCGCTGCTGCACGATCTGCTGCCGCGGTCCGGGCGCTCGGTGCGGGTCGGCATCACCGGCGTGCCGGGGGCGGGCAAGAGCACCTTCATCGAATCGCTGGGCCTGCATGTGCTGGCCCAGGGCATGCGGCCGGCGGTTCTGGCGGTGGATCCGTCCTCGCCGCGTTCCGGTGGTTCCATCCTCGGCGACAAGACCCGCATGGAGGAGCTGTCGCGTGATCCGAGGGCCTTCATCCGCCCCAGCCCGTCTGGCTGCACCCTGGGCGGTGTGGCGCGGCGCACCCGCGAGGCGATGCTGATCTGCGAGGCAGCCGGCTTCGACGTCATCGTGGTCGAGACGGTGGGCGTCGGCCAGAGCGAGACGGCGGTGGCCGACATGGTCGACATGTTCCTGCTGCTGCTGGTGCCGGGCGGCGGCGACGAGTTGCAGGGCATCAAGAAGGGCATCGTCGAACTGGCCGACGCCATCGTCGTCAACAAGGCCGACGGCGACCTCGCCGCCGCCGCGGCACGCGCCGCCCGCGACTACACCAACGCACTGCACCTGCTGGCGCCGTCGGGCTCGGGGTGGCGGGTGCCGGTGTTGACCTGCTCGGCGCGGACCCGCACCGGCATCGCCGAGGTCTGGGCCATGGTGGAGAATTACCGCGCCACCATGACCGCCGCCGGGCAGCTGGCCAGCCGCCGCGCCGCCCAGGCCCATGCCTGGATGTGGAGCGAGGTCTCGGAGACTCTGCTGTCGGCGCTCAAGGATGACAACCGCGTCGCCGAACACCTGGCCGATCTCGAACGCGACGTGGCGGCCGGGGCGCTGGCCCCCGCGGCCGCGGCACGCCGCCTGATCGCTGCCTTTCGAGGAAGAAGCGGCACTATCTGCTGAGCGGTCCTACCAGCCGCTTGGCGAAAGCATCTCGAACGGGCTATCTTCGAGGCGATGGATTCAAGGACGGGCGCACATGCAGCAGGTTGACGACGAAATCAGGCTCTTCAAGAAGGAAATGGTCGGTCTGTTCGGCCACCTGCAGAAGATCCGCAAGGAGCTGGCGGCGCTCAATCCACCGGGCGCCGCCGATCATTTCGGCAGCATGTCCGAACAACTCGACGCCATCGTCAACGCCACCGAGAGTGCCACCAATACCATCATGGAAAGCGTCGAGGGCATCGACGGACTGATGGGCGAGGCCCGCGCCATGTGCTCGGGCGGCAAGATGGGCGAAATTTTCGATCAGGTCACCGACCGGGTGAATTCCGTCTTCGAGGCCTGCTCGTTCCAGGACATCACCGGACAGCGGGTCAACAAGGTGGTCAACTCGCTCAAGTTCGTCGAGGAACGCATCAACTCCATCATCTTCACCTGGGGTAGGGACGAGCTGACCAAGGTGGTGGTGGAGATCAAGGAAGACAAGGATCCCGACAAGAACCTGCTGCATGGCCCGCAACTGCCCGGTCAGGGTGTCAGCCAGGAAGAGGTCGACAAGATGCTGGCGCAGACCGAGATCGACAAGCTGTTCGGCTAGCCGAACGGCGCGGTTATCGCGGTGGACGGCTATTGCTCGCCGGCAGAGCGATTCTTTCCCTTGACGTTCGGCGACCCAACCCGTAAAAACGCCCTTCCTCGGGCCTCGGCCCGGACCGAATTTTGCGTGAATCGAAGGGATTGCGACCATGGCTCGTCGCTGCGAAATCACCGGCAAGAGTGTGCTGTCCGGAAATAATGTCAGCCACGCCAACAACAGGAGCCGCCGCCGGTTCCTGCCCAATCTGCAGGAGACCTCGGTGTTGTCCGATGCGTTGGGCGAGATGGTGCGGATTCGGGTTTGCACCCGCGGCCTGAAGACCATCGACCACAACGGCGGCATCGATGCCTACCTGCTCAGCGTCAGCACCGTCAAGCTGCCGATCGAGGCACGCCGCATCAAGAAGCGCATCGAGAAGGCGCTGGCCAAGCAGCAGGCCGCCGCCGCCTGACACGGCGAGCAGCACGATTGAAAAGGCCCGCAGAGGATTGCGGGCCTTTTTTTTCGTTCGTGGCATCTGTTGTGATCGACCGTTCGAGACGCACCCATGGTGCGTCTCGAAGGAGGAATCCCGGTCGCTCCTACCGCGCCCCGAGTCCGAAGGCAGGCGTGGCTGGCGCCACGCCGGCGCCACGGGTGAGGGCGTAGATGCCGCGCTGCTCGGGAACCGGCTTGAACTTGTCGGAGATCCCCAGCACGGTCTCGGCGCCGCCGAGATAGAGGAACCCGTCGTCGGGCATGACGCGGCTCATATTGTCCAGCACCCGGGTCTTGGTCGGCTGGTCGAAATAGATCAGCACATTGCGGCAGAACACCACGTCGAACTGGCCCAATGGCTTCAGGTCGTGCAGCAGGTTGTATTCGCGGTACTGGACCATGCCGCGGATGGCAGGATCGATCTGCCACATCTCGTTGTTTTTCTTGAAATATTTTACCAGATACGAGATGGGCAGGCCTCTTTGGACCTCGAATTGCGAATACAAACCGGCCTTGGCCTTTTCCAGCATCTCGGTCGAGATATCGGTGCCGACGATCTCGATTTTCCAGCCGGCGAACTTGGGGCCTTCCTCCTTGAGGATCATGGCCAGCGAATAGGCTTCCTGGCCCGACGAACTGGCCGCCGACCAAATGCGCAGCGACTTCTTGCCGGAGCGGTTGGCCAGGATATGCGGCATCACCACCGCCTTGAACTGGTCGAACGGCTTGATATCGCGGAAGAAGAACGACTCGTTGGTCGTCATCGCCTCCGTGACCTCACGCAGCAGGTCCTCGTTCGCGGTGCGCAGGCTGGATACCAGGTCATCCAGTCCCTTGAAGCCGCGCTTGCGGGCCACCGGGGTGAGGCGGCTTTCGAGCAGATAGGCCTTGTCGCGGGTGATGATCAACCCGGAGCGGTCCTTCAGCAACTTGGCGACGTAGTCGAAATCTTCGGGCCGCATGGGTTCAGCGCCTCGCCGCCAGCTTCATGATCCACGGAGCAATCTCACCGACCGGCAGGACGGCCGAGCAGATGCCCGCCGTTGCCACCGCGCCGGGCATGCCCCACACCACCGAGCTCGCTTCGTCCTGTGCGATGACAGTCCCTCCCGCTTGAATCACCGCCTGCCCCCCCTTAAGACCGTCAGAACCCATACCCGTCAAGATGCAGGCCAGCACCCGTCGCCCATAGACCTGGGCGATACTGCGCAGCATGGGGTCGACGGCCGGCCGGCAGAAATTCTCCGGCGGCGTCTTGACCAGTCTCAGGACGCGGTCGTTTCCCCTGGTTTCCACCAGGGTATGAAAGTCGCCCGGCGCAATATAGACGCGACCGCTTTGAATCACCTCGTTATCGACCGCCTCGCGGGCGGTCCAGCCCGACACGCGGCTGATGTGCTCGGCCAGGATGGTGGTGAAGGTGGCGGGCATGTGTTGGGTGATGATAATGGGCTGGCGCACGGTTCCGGCGCGCATGGTGCCCAGCACCGAGAACAGCGCCTGCGGGCCGCCGGTCGATGAGCCGATGGCGATGATGTCGGGCGGCTCGATCGTCTGGCTGCGCAGCTGCAGCGGGCCGGGCGGGTGGATATGCACCGGAGTGCGCGGCGGCAGCGGGGCAATGGGCCGGGCGGCCGGCGCGCCGCCGGGGCGCTGTGGCCGGTTGGGATTGCGGCGACGGGCCTGGCCCAGCGCCTTGACCTTGTTGAGAAGCTCGGTCTTGAAGTCCATGCCGCCGGCCAGGTCGCGGGTCGAGGTCGGCTTGGGGATATAGTCGGCGGCCCCCATTTCCATGGCGCGCAGCGAGACGTCGGCCCCCTTGGAGGTCAGCGTCGACTGCATGATCACCTTCACGCCGGGATCGATCTGCAGCAGCTTGGGCAGCGCCGTCAGGCCGTCCATCACCGGCATTTCGATGTCGAGCAGCACCACGTCGATGTCATTGCGTTCCAGGGCGGACATGGCCATCTGGCCATTCCCCACCGAAGCCACCACCGCGATGCCCGGGTCTTCTTCCAGGATGCGGGTGACGAGGCCACGCACCACCGCTGAGTCGTCGACCAGCATCACGCGGACCTGATCGGTCGGCGGGCCGCTGGCGGCGGTGTGGGCAGGATCAAGCGCCATCTTGCGGGTTCCTCGTCAAGGCCTTAGAGCAGGCCCACTTGCGAGAACTTGGCCTGCAGGATCTCACTGTCGAACGGCTTCATGATGTATTCATTGGCGCCGGCCGTGATGGCTTCCTGAATGTGCTCGATGTCGTTCTCCGTGGTGCAGAAGACCACCACCGGGTGGTCGCCACCGGGCAGCTTGCGGAGTTCGCGCAGGAACTCGATGCCGTTCATCACCGGCATGTTCCAGTCGAGCAGCACCGCATCGGGCATGGCCCGCTTGCACGCATCCAGGGCCTTTTGGCCGTCCTCGGCCTCCTCGGTCTGGAAGGTGAGCTCATGCAGGATCTTCTTGGCCACCATGCGGATGACCTTCGAGTCGTCGACGATCAGACAGGACTTCATGCCTCAGCTTGCCTCCCGTGAAGGAAGAGCGCCGGCCCCCCGGCGGTTCCCCCTCTATGTCCCTCAGTTCAAGGCTACTATTCGTTACGCGTGAAATCCAGGAGTTTGCCCACGTCGAGCACCACCAGAAGCTTGTCTTCAAGCCGATAGATGCCCGCCGAGAACTCACGCCAATGAAGATCCAGCGTTGGCGGATTACGTTCGAACTTTGCCGCCGGCAGCGAAAGCACTTCGCCCACCGAGTCGACCATTAGACTGTATAGCTCACCACCCATATCGACAACAACGCTCATCCCCTTGCTCTCGCCCGAGTCGCGGGGCAGCCCCAGGCGGAGGCGGACGTCGATGGCGGTGACGATGCGGCCACGCAGGTTCAGCGAACCCGCGATCTCGCGCGGCGCCAGCGGAATGCGGGTGATCTTCTGCGGCCCCAGCACGTCCTGGACGGTCAGCACCGGAATGCCGAACAACTGGCCTTTGATGAACATGGTGACGTAGTCCTGGGTCTCGGGCGCTGCGAGATCCGTGGACTGGCGCTTACCGTGGGGAACGAGCTGGTTCATGCGGCACCTTTAGAGGCGGCGATGGTCTGTGACAGCGTGTTGAGCAGGGCGTCGCGGTCGAATTTAGCCACATAGTCGTTGAAGCCGACCTGGCGGCCACGCTCGAAATCCTTTTCGGTGGCGTGCGATGACAGCGCCACCATGGGCGTTCCGCTCCAGCGGATGTCCGAGCGTACCGCACTGGCGAATTCGAAGCCGTTCATGCCCGGCATCTCGATGTCGCTGATGATGACGTCGAACTCGTTGCCCTGTTCGCGCAACGACAGGGCGCGGTCGGCGCTTTCCACCGATACCACCTCATAGCCCGCCACCGACAACAAGGGGGTCAGCAGATTGCGGAAGAACGGGCTGTCGTCCACCAGCAGGATGCGCGGCGGGTGCATGCCATCTTCGCTGTAATCGGCATCATTGCGGCCGAACCAGTCGCCGAAGGCCTGCGGCAGGTAGTAGCCGGCGTCGATGATGGTGGTGGCCTTGCCGGCGATCACCGCGGTGCCGATGACACCGGCGTTGTTGGCGGTCAGCTCGACCTTCAGGCGGTCCTCGACGATGTCGACGATCTCCTCCACCACCAGCCCCATGGTGTGCTCGCGGTCGGAGAACACCAGCACCGGCTGGCGCCCCTCGTCGCGGAAGGTCATGGCGCCATCGATGGCGATCAGGGGCATCAGATGGCCACGGTACTGCACCATCGGCTTGCCGTGGCTGTACTCGATCTCGGCGACGTCGATCTCTTCCAGGCGGGCCACCAGGGCGAGGGGCACCGCCTTGAGGTCGCTGCCACCGGCGCGGAACACCAGCAGCGAGGTCTTGGCCTCGGCGTGGCTTTCGCGCGCCACCGCGGCCTCGGTGGCGGGGGCCGGACCCGATCCTTCGCCGGTGGCGGCGGCGATGCCGTTGGGGTCGAGGATCATGATCACCGAGCCGTCGCCCAGGATGGTGTTGCCCGAGAACATGCTGATGTGGCGCAGGATCGGCGCCACCGGCTTGACCACGATTTCCTCGGTGTCGAAGACGCGGTCGACGATGATGCCGAAGGTGTAGGTGCCGACCTGGGTGACGACGATGAAGGTCTCCTCGCGCTCCTCGCTGTCGTCGGACAGCTTCAGCAGCTTCTTGAGGGACACCAGCGGCAACAGGCGGTCGCGCAGGCGAAGCACCGGCGCGTTGTTGATCATCTCGATGCCGTGCTCGGAATTGGCGGTGGTGCGGACCAATTCGAGGACGCTGATCTGCGGGATGGCGAAGCGCTCGACGGCGCATTCGACGATCAGGGCCGAGACGATGGCCAGGGTCAGCGGGATCTTGATGATGAAGGACGAGCCCCTGCCGGGCTGCGAGCGCAGTTCGACGGTGCCGCCGATCTTCTCGATGTTGGTGCGCACCACGTCCATGCCGACGCCGCGCCCGGACACCGAGGTCACCTTTTCAGCGGTCGAGAAGCCCGCCTTGAAGATGTACTGATAGATCTGCTGGTTGGTCATGGCATCGAGTTCGGACTCGCTGGCCAGGCCGTTCTGGATCGCCTTCTGGCGGATACGGTCGATGTTGAGGCCGCGGCCGTCGTCGGAGATCTCGATGATGATGTGGCCGCCCTCGTGATAGGCGTTCAGCACCACCTTGCCCACCTCGGGCTTGCCGACCTTCTTGCGCTCCTCGGTTCCCTCAAGGCCGTGATCGGCCGAGTTGCGAACCATGTGGGTGAGCGGGTCCTTGATCAGCTCCAGCACCTGACGGTCGAGTTCGGTCTCGGCCCCCAGCATCTGCAGGTCGATCTTCTTGTTCATTTCCAGCGCGAGGTCGCGGACGATGCGCGGCAGCTTGGCCCAGGCATTGCCGATGGGCTGCATGCGCGTCTTCATCACCCCTTCCTGCAGGTCGGTGGTGATGTGCGAGAGGCGCTGCAGCGGTGTGGCGAACTCGCTGTCGTCCTTGCCGCGCACCATCTGCAGCAGCTGGTTGCGGGTCAGCACCAACTCGGAGACCAGGGTCATCAGGTTTTCGAGCAGTTCGACGTTGACCCGGATGGTCTGGGCGGCGATGGCCGATTCCTTGGCATCGAGCGCGGGACCGGCGGCGGGCGCCATGTCCTTGACCACCGCCGGCGGCTGCGGCTGGGTGGCCGGAACGCTGGCTCGGACGGGTTCGGGTTCAGGTTCCGGTTCGGGCTCCGGCTCGGGTTCCGGTTCGGGTTGACGCTCCCTCTCGGCGACACTGGCGAAGGTCGGCATCGGCGGCGGCGGGGCGGTGACCTTGGGGGCCACCCCGACGGCACGGCCCTCGGCCAGGGCATTCAACTGGTCGATCAGAACGCTGTCGTCGCCCTCGGGCTCGCACTCGTTCTGTTCGAGGTGGGAGAGGATGTGCTTGATGCAGTCGATGGAGCGCAGGATCAGGGTGACGGCTTCGGGAGTGACTTCGAGCTCGCCATCGCGGAACTTGCCCAGCACGTTTTCGCCGGCGTGAGCCACATGCTCAAGGCGGGGCAGGCCGAGGAAGCCGCACGTTCCCTTGATGGTGTGAACCAGACGGAAAATGTTCTGCAGAATCTTGGGGTCGTTTGGATTCTGCTCCATTTTTACCAGTTCGACGTCGAGGGTCGAAAGACTCTCGGACGTCTCGGTCAGAAATTCGCTGAGGAGATCATCCATGGTCGGCTCCAGCTCCACTCCAAACGTCGCGTTCCGCCGGGGACGCGAACCTCTACCGCAAGAGCCCCTCCGCCCCGCAGCCTTCGACTCATAGCACGGCTCGAAAAGTATTAGAAGGACCCAAGATTTTGCTCACAGATTCATTCTGCAACCGGGCCAAGGGACAGCAGCAGTTCACCCGGTCCCTCGGTCACCTGCAGAGCGGCACCATCCAGCCGTTCGGCCAACCGCCGGGTGAACAGGGCATGGGCGCCGCGCGGCCCGGGGGGCTCGCGGTCCTCGACAAGCACGGCGCGTGCCTCCTCGCCGAGCTTGGCCGGTTCGCCCCGGGCGTGCACCCGCGCCGTTCCCGGCCCCTGCGCCGCAATCTCCGCCACGATGGCTCCGCCGCGCGGCAGCGAGTCGCGGGCCAGCAGGATCAGGTTGAGCACCAGCCGGGCGGCGTCGCCATCCAGGGTGCGCTGCTCCGAGCGCCATTCCAACTCGACCGCGCCACCCGAGACGGAGGTTCGCAGATAGCCCTCGGCCAGCTCGCGAACCACCACGGCATCCTGGGCCGACGCGGCCGGCCCCAGGGCGGTGCGGAAGAACTTCAGCCGCGCCGCCGCCCCGGCGGCGCTGGCGGCGACCAGGGCCAGGGTCTCGGCGTCGAGTTCGCTGCCGGCGTCCTCGGCCAGTTCGGCCCCGGCGGCGGCGGCCCCGACCGGACCGGCGAGGTCGTGGCACAGGCGGGCGCATAGCAATTCGGCGAGGCGGGAGTCGTCCATGACTATCATCCCCGAAGCGTACCAGCCCTTTGGAAACTGCGGAAGCCCCTTGACCGCAACCACCCGCCGATGGCAGCAACGACATCGAAACAGGGAGGTTGGACATGCGGCTCTGGGCGATGGTGGCGGCCTTGGTGGCAATGGTCGGCGCGGGACCGGCGGCGGCGGGCGAGACGGCGGAGTTCGACGCCGCACTGGCCGACGCCTGGGGGCACTACCGTGCCGCCTTGACCCAGGCCGGCCGTGACGGCGGCGGCGCCAAGGGCCAACTGGCGGCCTTCCTCGACTCGTGGCAACGGCTGCAGGGCCGCTGGGCCACCACCCCGCCGCCGCAGTTCGCCGAGGAGGCCGAGTGGAAGGAGACGCTGAACGCGGTGGCCGATATCGCCGGCCGGGCGCTGGCCGAGTTCGACCGCAAGGCACCCGACGACGCCCAGGAGACCCTGTCGGAGATCAAGGCGGTGCTGGCCGACCTGCGCCGCCGTAACAACGTCACCGCCTTCGCCGACGTGATGAACGACTTCGCCGAGACGCTGGACGAGGCCATCGCCGCCGAGACGCCCTCGGCCAAGAGCCAGCGCGCCCGCCGCGACCAACTGGCGGTGTTGCGCTGGCTGGCCGACCGCATCCAGAAGAACGCGCCCCGCGCGGTGCAGGAGACCCCCGATTTCGCCAAGATGAGTGAAAATCTGGTCGCCAACATCGAGCGCGCCCGTACCCTGGCCGAGGGCAAACCGGACATGCTCGACCGTGCCCTGGCGGCGATTCGAGCGTCCTACGAGAAGCTGTTCCTGAAATTCGGCTAAGGCTTGCTCCCCAACACCGCCATCACCGTCTCGGGGTCGAGCCTGACGTCGAGCCAGCTGGCGCCCCAGTGCAGGTGCGGCCCGGTGGCGCGGCCCGAGGCGCCGACGGCGCCGATCACCTCTCCCGCCACCACCCGCTGGCCCTCGCGGACGTCGAGGCGCGACAGGTGGGCATAGACGGTCTGCAGGCCCAGGCCATGGTCGATCATGGCGGTCTTGCCGGTGAGGAACAGGTCGGGCTCGGCCAGGGTTACCATGCCCTCGGCGACACTCTTGACCGCGGCGCCGGGTGGGGCGGCAATGTCGGTGCCGGAATGGGCGGCGCGGGCCTCGCCGTTGAGGATGCGTTGGCTGCCGAACACCCCCGAGATTCGCCCCTCGGCCGGCGGGAGCAGTCCCGACAGGAATAAGGCGGTGAAGGTGACGCGCTCGCGCCGCGCCGCCACCAGTTCGGCCTCGGCCTTGATGCGGGCGAGCTGGGCCGGGTCGGGCGTCACCTTGTCCTTGGGCAGTCCCTCGATGCGCTGGATATCCCAGTCGCGCCGGGCGACCGCCAGCCGCCGCGTCTCGCCGCCGGCCCGCAGCGTTGCCTCGGGCGCCGCCTCGCGGCCGAACCCCAGCAGGAAGCGCCCCTCGCCGTCCACCGGCACGGCGCGGCCGTCGAGAGTGACCGGAACACCGGGCGCGGTGCGGCCCTGCACGATGCCGCCCTGTTCGATCCGACCGGCCAGCGTGGTCTCGGCGAAGGCGGGAACGGCCGTCACGACCAGCGCCGCGATAATTCCCGCAAGAAATTTGTTGTTGTTTCGCATTTCACACTAGCCGATACCACATATCTAGCGCGGCGCCGGGAATATGCCGAGCGGGCGCTGGAACGATTGCTTGTGGCATCCTACACTCGAATGGGAACCAAAGAATGAGTGCCGACATGACGCATCCCCCTTTTGGCTTCGGGATCACTTTCGCCGATCTCTACGAACAAGCCGGGCTGGAGCGCGTCGACGAGACTTTCCTGGCCGAGTTGGAGCCCGAGTTGCGCCACCGCCTGCTCGTCGCCCGTCAGGCGCCGCCGGGCGGCAAGACCGAGGCCGAGCTGCTGGTGGCGCTGGCACCGGCGCTCGACGACTTCCTCGCCGCCCTGTTCGGTATCCGCAGCGCCGCCGCCGAATTGCGCGCCCGCCATCAGGCGCTGGCGCCGCTCTATCTCGCCAAACGCCATTTCGTGCAGCGCCGCGCCGTCAAGGAGGTCAAGCCCGATCAGGCCGCCACCCTCGACCTTGCCGCGCTGGAGGCCGAGTTGCAGGCAGAATTGGGCGGGTCGGTGACGGAAATGGCCTTCGCCACCGCCGTGTTGGGCTGGCTCGACGATGAGGCCAGCCACGGCGACCGCCTCAAGCTCGCCGCCCGCTACGCCGCCGCCCGGGTGCTGCGGGGCGAGGGCGTGCTGTTCCGTGTTCCGGCCAAGCACGATCCGCTGGCCCTGGTGGCGGTGCCGCCGCACAGCCTGCGGACCCGCGACGGCTTCGCTCTCACCGACTCCGGCTGCGACCTGATGGGCGCGCTGGACGAGGTCAACTATTGCATCCTGTGCCACCATCAGAACAATGACAGCTGCTCCAAGGGCATGACCGACAAGAAGACCGGCGCGCTGAAATCCAATGCGGTGGGGGTGACGCTGCAAGGCTGCCCGCTGGAGGAGCGCATCTCCGAGATGCACGAGGTCAAGGGCCAGGGGCTGGCCATGGCGGCGCTGGCGGTGGCGGTGGTGGATAATCCCATGGTGGCCGGCACCGGCCACCGCATCTGCAACGACTGCATGGCCGCCTGCATCTATCAGAACCAGAACCGCGAGCCGGTGGACGTGCCCCAGGCCGAGACCCGCACCCTCAAGGACGTGCTGGAACTGCCGTTCGGCTTCGAGATCTACGGCCTGCTGACCCGCTGGAACCCGCTCAACCTGCGCCGGCCGCTGCCGCGGGCCTCGACCGGGCGCAAGGTGCTGGTGGTGGGGCTCGGCCCGGCCGGCTTCACCCTGGCGCATCACCTGATGCAGGACGGCCACGCCGTCGCCGCCGTCGACGGCCTCAAGATCGAACCGTTGCCGGCCGAGCTGTCGGGGGTCGACCCGCTCGGCCGCCGCGTCGAGTTCCGCCCGGTTCGCGACGTGCGCGAGCTGTGGGAGCCGCTGGGCAGCCGCGTCATGGCCGGCTTCGGCGGCGTCGCCGAATACGGCATCACGGTGCGCTGGGACAAGAACTTCCTCAAGGTCATCCGCCTGCTGCTGGAGCGCCGGGCGCAGTTCACCATGATGGGCGGCGTACGTTTCGGCGGCACGCTGAGCTTCACCTCGGCCTTCGCCCTGGGCTTCGACCATGTGGCGCTGTCCATGGGCGCCGGCAAGCCCACCATCCTGGCGCTGCCCAACGGGTTGGCCAAGGGGGTGCGGCAGGCCTCCGACTTCCTGATGGGGCTGCAACTGACCGGGGCGGCGCGGGCCGACACCCTGGCCAACCTGCAACTGCGGTTGCCGGTGGTGGTGATCGGCGGCGGCCTCACCGCCATCGACACCTGCACCGAGGCCCTGGCCTATTACCCGGTGCAGGTGGAGAAGTTCCTTTCCCGCTATGAAGTCCTGGTGGCCGAACGCGGCGACGACGCGGTGCGGGCCGGCTGGTCCGAGGAGGACCGGCTGATCGCCGACGAATTCATCGCCCATGCCCGCGCCCTGCGCCTGGAGAAGGCCAAGCCCGAGCCGCGCGTGCTCGACCTGTTGAACGCCTGGGGTGGCGCCACCGTGGCCTATCGCCGCCGCATGGTGGACAGCCCGGCCTACCGCAACCACGAGGAGATCAACAAGGCGCTGGAGGAGGGCATCGTCTTCGCCGAGGGCCTCACCCCCCTGGCGGTGGAGGTCGACCGCTTCGGCGCCGCCAGCGGCCTCAGGGTCAAGGATGCCGAGGGCGTGGAACGGGTGCTGCCGGCGCGTGGCATCCTGGTGGCGGCCGGCACCGTGCCCAACACTGTGCTGGCCCGCGAGCGCGGCGGCATCCGCCTCGACGGCAAGTTCTTCCAGGCCACCGACGAGGACGGCAACCCGGTCACCCCGGAACGCTTCGCCAAGCCCGAGGTGCCGCAGGTGCTGATGCATGTGGACGGGCTGGGCCAGACGGTGAGCTTCTTCGGCGACCTGCATCCCAGCTATGCCGGCAACGTGGTCTCGGCCATGGCCAGCGCCAAGCAGGGCCACCCGGTGGTCACCCGTCGGCTGATGGCCCGTCCGGCCTCGCCCATCGCGGCCGAGGACCTGTTCCGCCGCCTCAACGATGGATTGCGCGCCACCGTGCACGCGGTCAACCGCCTGACGCCGACCATCGTCGAGGTGGTGGTGCGCGCCCCCCTGGCGGCGCGGGCCTTCGAGCCGGGCCAGTTCTACCGCCTGCAGAACTTCGAGACCCTGTCGCGGCGGGTGGACGGCACCACCCTGGCCATGGAGGGCATCGCCCTGACCGGCGCCTGGACCGACGAGGAGCGGGGGCTGGTCGGCCTGATCGTGCTGGAAATGGGCGGTTCCTCCGACCTCTGCGTGCTGCTGCCGCCGGGCGAGCCGGTGGTGCTGATGGGGCCGACCGGCGCTCCCACCGAGATCCCCGCCGACGAGACGGTGCTGCTGGCCGGTGGCGGGCTCGGCAACGCGGTGCTGTTCTCCATCGGCCAGGCCATGCGGGCCGCCGGCAACCGGGTACTCTACTTCGCCGGCTACAAGAACGCCCACGACCGCTTCAAGCTGGCCGAGATCGAGGCCGCCGCCGACGTGGTGGTGTGGTGCGTCGACAAGGGCGAACCGTTCATCCCGGATCGCCCCGGCGACAGGACCTTCGTCGGCAACATCGTCGAGGCCATGGCGGCCTATGGCGAGGGCCGGCTGGGCGAGGCGGTCATTGCGCTGCCCGAGGTCGACCGGGTGGTGGCCATCGGCTCCGACCGCATGATGGCGGCGGTGGCCCATGCCCGCCACCACCGGCTGGCGGCGTTGTTCAAGCCCGGCCACGTGGCGGTGGGCTCCATCAACTCGCCCATGCAATGCATGATGAAGGAGGTCTGTGCCCAGTGCCTGCAGCGTCACCGCGACCCGGTGACCGGCGAGGAGACGGTGGTGTTCACCTGCTTCAACCAGGACCAGCCGCTCGACCACGTCGACTTTCGCAGCCTGGGCGACCGCCTGTCGCAGAACAACACCTCGGAACGGCTGACCCGGCAGTGGGTGGACCGCTGCCTCAAGGCGGCCGGGGCGCGGTGACGGCGCCGACACGAAACACACCCTGGACGCGGCATTCCGTGCTATGAGCACGGCATGACCGAGTCTTCCCGCCGGCTGGCGCCCGGGTCGTTCGCCATGGCGGTGCTGCTGACCTGCCTGGTGGCGTTCGGGCCGGTGTCCACCGACCTCTATCTCGCCTCGCTACCCGACATGGCGCGGGCCTTCCGCACCGATGCCGCCACGGTGCAACTCACCCTGTCCGGCTTCCTGGCCGGTTTCGCGGTGATGCAGCTGGTCTACGGGCCGCTGTCCGACCGCTTCGGCCGGCGCCGGGTGATCCTCGGCGGCATCGGGGTCTACCTCGCCGGCACCGTCGTCTGCGTCTTTTCGCCCACCATCGAGATCCTGATCGCCGGCCGCGTGCTGCAGGCGGTGGGCGCCTGCTGCGGTCCGGTGGTCGGTCGGGCCGTGGTGCGCGACGTCTATCCCCGCAACGAGGCCGCCCGGGTGATGAGCTACATGGCCTCGGCCATGGCACTGGCGCCGTTCCTCGCCCCCATCGCCGGCGGCTGGTGTCATGCCCTGTTCGGCTGGCAGGCCAATTTCGTGCTGCTGCTGCTGTTCGGGCTGGGGCTGGGGCTGGCGGTCAATAGGCTGCTGGCCGAGACCAATCCGCACCCCGATCGCCATGCCCTGTCGCCCGGGCGCCTGCTGGGCAATTACGCCCTGGTGTTCCGCGACCGGCACTTTCTCGGCTGCGTGCTGACGGTGGCCATGGCGTTCGGCGGCATGTTCACCTTCATCTCGGCCTCGTCCTTCGTGCTGATCGACGTGCTGGGCCTGCCGGTGCAGTGGTTCGGCCTGGGCTTCGCCGTGGTGGTGGCGGGCTATATCGCCGGCGGTTTCCTCGCCGGCCGGCTGACCGCGAGGATCGGCTTCCAGCGCATGGTCACCGCCGGCACCCTGGGATGCGCCGGCTCGGGCCTGGTCCTGGCCGGGCTGGCGTTCAGCGGGGTCTCCAGCCTGCCGGCGGTGCTGCTGCCCATGATGCTGTTCTTCCTGTCCTCGGCCTTGGTGCTGCCCAACTGCACCGCCGCGGCCATCGCGCCCTTTCCGCAGATGGCGGGCGTCGCCTCGGCCGGCCTCGGCTTCGTGCAGATCCTGTGGGGCTCGGCCTGCGGCTGGCTGGTGGCCAACCTGTTCGACGGCAGCACCCGGCCGCTGGCGGCGGTGGTGATGGTGATGGGCCTGGGAGCCCTGGCCGCCTATCACCTGCTGGCGCGCGCCAGGGGGTAGCATTACTATCGTTGCCGCTGGTGTGCCTGGGGGGAGTTGCCGATGCGCCGTCTCGTCGTCCTGCTTTCACTGTTGGCCCTGGGGGGCTGCCAGGTGGCGCCCGGTACCGGCTCCACCAACCTCAACATGGTGTCGTCGCAGGAGGAGCGGCAGATGGGCGCCGAGGCCCATCCCAGCATCCTCAAGGAATTCGGCGGCGCCTATGACGATCCTGAACTGCAGGCCTGGGTCGCCGGCATCGGCCAGCGCCTGGTGCGCCAGAGCGAGACCCCCAACGCCGAATTCCGCTTCACCGTGCTCAACAGCACTATCTTCAACGCCATGGCGCTGCCCGGCGGCTATGTCTACATCACCCGCGGCCTGATCGCGGTGGCCGGCAACGAGGCCGAACTGGCCGGCGTGATCGGCCACGAGATCGGCCACGTCACCGCCCAGCACACCGGCCAGCGTTATACCCGCGCCATGGCCGCCAACGTGCTGACGACGGTGCTGGGGGCGGTGGTGGGAGTGCCCGGGGTCGGGCAGGTGGCATCGCTGGGGGCCTCGGCCTATCTGCAGGGGTTTTCGCGCGACAATGAAAGCGAGGCGGACGCGCTGGGCATGCGCTACATGGCCAAGGCGGGCTACGACCCCCATGCCATGAGTTCCATGTTCAGCCGCATGCGCGACCACTCCCGGCTGGAGGCGCTGCTGGCCGGGCGCTCGCCCGACGCGGTGGATGAGTTCCACATGATGGCCAGCCACCCGCGCGCCATAGAACGCATCCAGGCCACCGCCGAGGCGGTCAAGAACGAGTTTCCCCACGGCGCCCTCGGCACCGAGCAGTATCTGGCGCGGGTCAACGGCATGATCTACGGCGACGACCCCGCCGAAGGGGTGACGCATGGGCGGGTGTTCCTGCATGCCCCGCTGGGCATCGGCTTCGAGGTGCCGCCCGGCTTCCGCCTTGTCAATGGCGCCAAGGCGGTGACCGCCAGCCATGACGACGGCTCGCTGATCCGCTTCGACCAGGGCCGCGACGCCACCGCCGGTCCGGCCAGCTATCTCCAGCACCAGTGGGCCAAGGGGCTGAAGCTCTCCCAGGTGGAGAGCATCACCATCAACGGCTTCGAGGCCGCCACCGCATCGGCGCGGGTCGAGACCAGCAAGGGCACCCTGGACGCCCGCCTGGTGGCCATCCAGCACGGCAGTTCGGCGTGGCGGCTGATGTTTCTCACCCCGCCCCGGGTCACCGCCCAGCATATCGAGGACTTCAAGCGCACCACCTACAGCTTCCACGGACTGACGCCCGAGGAAAAGGCGGCGGCCCATCCCGCCCGCATCAAGGTGGTGGCGGTGAAGCCCGGCGACACGGTGGAAAAGCTGGCCGAGCGCCTGCCCTTCGACCACTTCCGCCTGGAGCGCTTCCAGGCGCTGAATGGCTTGCACCCGGGCGACCAGTTGAAGCCGGGGCAGAGGGTGAAGCTGGTGGAGTAGGAGCGCGGGAGGCTAATTCCGCCGCGCCACCCAGCCGCCGAAGCACAGCGCGCGGAAGAAGTTTTGCGGCGGGCCGAAGCCGGCGGCGTCGAGCAGGTCTGCCAGGCGGGTTTCGGTGACCGGGAAGATGTCGCGGTCGACGTGGCGGAAGCCCTTGTCCACCTCGGCCTCGGGGATGCCGGATGCCAGTTGCAGATGGCGCCACCAGGCGCGCTGACGCGTCTGCCAGTCCTCCGCCGGGTCGGCGAACAGGTCGGCCAGCACCAGGGACGCGCCCGGCTTGAGGTGATCGGCGATCTCGGTCAGCAGGGTCTGCTTGGCGCCATCATCGGGCAGGAAGTGCAGCACCAGCAGCAGGGTGGCGCCGTCGAACGGCTCGAACCTGGGCAGTCCCGAGACCCGTGACGGGTAAAGGCGGACCCGCTCGGTGAGGTCGTGCGCCGCCACCTTGTGCTCGGCGATGGCCAGCATCTCGGTGGAGGGGTCGACCCCCACCACATGCAGGGCGGGACAGCTTTGCGCCAGCGCCACGCATTCGACGCCGGTGCCGGCCCCCACCACCAGGGCGCGGCCGCGGCCGGCGGTGGCCTCGGCGACCACCATGCAGGACAGGAAGTGCAGCGCCTCGTAGCCGGGGATGGCCTGGCGGATCCGACGGTCATAGGCCGCCGCCCGATCGGCGTCATAGTGGCGGGCGGCGTCGGTCATTGGGGCTCTCCTTGTTCGATCTCGGCCGGATAGGCACTCAGTTGCCGCAACGCTTCGCCCACCACCATGGCGGCGGCCAACGCCACGTTCAGCGAGCGCGCCCCCGGGACCATGGCGATGCGCAGGCGCGCTCCCGCCGCGGCGGCCACCTCGGGCGGCACCCCGGCGCTCTCGCGCCCGACCATGATGGTATCACCGGGCGCGAAGGGGAAGAGGTCGTATCGCGTCTCGCCCGCCGTGGTCAAAAGGACCAGCCGCCGCTTCTGCCCGGCCAGGGTGGCGGCGAAGGCCTGCCACGAAGAATGCCGCACCACCTGGGCGCGGTCGAGGTAATCCATGCCGGCCCGCCGCAGTTTGGTGTCGGAAAAGACAAAACCGCAGGGCTCGACTATGTCCACCGGCAGGCCAAAACAGGTCGAAAGGCGTAGCAACGTGCCGGCATTCTGGGGGATATCAGGCTGGAATAGGGCTAAACGGAGGGGTTTTTGGTGGCGGATCAAGTGATACTGCCCTTTTGGGCGGGGACGGCCCCGTCTTATTGGTCAAATATTATATTAGGGTTTTCTCATTCGGCTTGACTCATCTGTTGAATCATGGCTTCCGTTGTGGTTAATAGTGCCGCTTTCGCGGGCCAACAAGAGGGTTAAGTTATGGCTGATCAGGCTACGCATGCCCAGCCTTCGCCGGTGGACGGACAGACGCGGCGGGACTTCCTGCTGTATGCTACCTCCGCTTTAGGCGTTGCAGGCACGGGTATCGCCCTGTGGCCGTTCGTGCACAGCATGAACCCGGCCGCCGACACTTTGGCGCTGTCCACTACCGACGTCGATCTTTCCTCCATCCAGGCGGGCCAGTCAGTCACCGTAGTGTGGCAGGGCAAGCCGGTATTCGTCCGGCATCGCACCGCCGAGGAGATCTCGGCCGCGGTCAAGGACGACGGCGCCGACATGCGCGAGCCGCAGAAGGACGCCACGCGGGTCAAGAAGGCGGAGTGGCTGATCCTGGTGGGCGTCTGCACCCATCTGGGTTGCGTGCCGCTGGGCCAGAAGGCGGCCGATCCGAAGGGCGACTTCGGCGGCTGGTTCTGCCCCTGCCATGGCTCGCACTACGATACCTCGGGACGCATCCGCAAGGGCCCCGCGCCCCTTAACCTGCCGGTGCCGCCCTACGCCTTCACCGGCGATACCGCGATCCGCATCGGCTGAGAGGGCGACCCATGAGCGGCTTCAAGAGCAACAACAAGGTCGTCAACTGGATTGAGGATCGCCTGCCGATCTTCTCGTTGATGCAACACT
>CAJANL010000042.1 GCA_903941105.1 uncultured Rhodospirillaceae bacterium | reverse complement strand
CTTGATGACGCCATCGTCGGCGTCCTTGCTCTCAGCCATTTGTATCTCGCGCACCCGAACCCAACACGGCACGCCCCCAAAAAATTTGCCGCCACAGTATGCCGGGACCCGGGCGAAGGGACAAGGGGTCCCGACCTAATCGTCCGCTTCGACATAGAGATGTCCCGGCCGGCCGTGCACATAGCCGTTGGCGAATTCGGCGCCGGGGCACAGTTCGGCCAGCCTGGCGCCCATCTCGGCGGGCGCCGTCCTACCGGCCAGCGCGGCGCGGAACAGGCCGGCCACCGCCGCCATGTCCACGTCCTGCGGCGACAGGCGGAAGCGGGAAATGCCCAGCTGGCGCAGCCGCCCCAGGTCGGCGGACAGGTCCATGTAGTGGTACGACATGGTCTGGGTGCCGTTGACCGCCAGGAAGGGGTCCTCGTCGAGGGTTTCCACCGCCATGCCGTCGGGATCGTCCGCGCAGACGTACTGGCAGCCGTCCTTGGCCAGGTTGCGGGCGCGGGCGGCGTAGCAGCGGGCCGAAATGGCCAGCGGCAGCCGGCCGAACGCTTGCACCTCGAGCTCGGCGCGGGCGCCGGCGGCCAGGCGGCCCATCACCGCCGCCGACAGCTCGGGCGGCAGGCAGACGCGCACCGCGCCGATGGATTCCAGACAGGCCAGGGTGCCTTCGTTGTAGACGTTGACCACCGGCCCGACCGCGAAGGGCCGTCCGGCCAGCAGGCTCGCCACCGAGACGTCGTTGGCCTCGACCATCAAGCCCTCGGTGGCCGCCAGTTCGCGGGCGCCGTCCATCTCGCGCTCGGTCATGATCAGGGCGAGCGAGGACAGCACCACCTCCTTGCCGGCGGCGGACAGGCGCTCGATCACATCGGGCAGGAAGGGGGTGAAGAACGGCGTGCGCTTCGAGCACACCACCTCGCCGACGCAGACGCTGTCCAGATCGGCCTCGTCGGCCATGCGGAAATAGAAGTCGCGCAGCTTCTCGGGCTGCCAGTTGAACAGCACCGGCCCTAAAGTCAGCTTGCTCAACGCCAGGCCCTCTCATAGGCGCCGGTGGTCTGGCGGCCGCCCTCGGTGATGCGTTCCAGGTCGATGTCGGGCAGCGGCCGGCCGGCCATCACGGCGTCGACGGCGGCGCGGAAGGCCTGCACCACGGCGGCGACATAGGCGCGGCCGCGCTGGCGGCCCTCGATCTTGAAGGCGGTGACGCCGGCCTTGACCAGCTCGGGCAGCATGGGCAGCGTATTGAGCGAGGTCGGCTCCTCGAACAGGTAGCTGGTCTTGCCCGCCGCCAGGAAGCGGCCCTTGCACAGGGTGGGATAGCCGGCGGGCTCGTTGTGGCCGAACTTGTTGATGGTGAAGCCGGCCAGCTCGGAGGTGATGCCCTGGGGGGTCTCGTTGTAGCGCACGTCGGCGGCCGGCGAGCACACCCCGTTCATGTTGGGCGACTGGCCGGTGACGTAGGACGACAGGGAGCAGCGCCCCTCGGCCATGACGCAGAGGCCGCCGAACACGAACACCTCGGTCTCGATGGGTCGGATGCGGCCGTTGATGGCGGCGATCTCCTGGACGGTCAACACCCGCGGCAACACCACCCGCTTGACCCCGAAGCGCTCGGCGTAGAAACGGATGGCCTCGGGATTGGAGGCGGCGGCCTGCACCGACAGGTGCAGACGCAGGTCCTTGTGGGTGCGGGCGGCATAGTCGATCAGCCCGATATCGGCCAGAATCACCGCGTCGGCCCCCAGGCGGGCGGCGTCGTCCACCGCCTTGTGCCACAGCTCGGGCTCGCCGGCGCGGGGAAAGGTGTTGATGGCCACCAGCACCTTGGCGCCCTTGGCGTGGGCGTGGCTGATGCCCTCGGCCAGTTCGGGCCGGCTGAAGTTCAGGCCGGGGAAGTTGCGGGCGTTGGTCTCGTCGCGATAGCCGACATAGACGCAGTCGGCGCCGGCATCGATGGCGCTGCGCAGCGCCGCCGGGGTGCCGGCGGGGCAGACCAGTTCGGGGCGCACCAGGGGCTCGGTCATGACGGCACCGCCCCACTACGGCGGCTGGCACGGCGCAGCGCCTTCAGTTCGGTCTCCAACTCGGCGATGCGGGCGGACTGGGCGTCGGCATCCTTGCGGGCCGGCGCCAGCAGGGCGGCGCGCAGGGTGTCGAAATCCTCACGCAGGCGGCAGGCCAGCCCGGCGGCGGCGCCCATCACCACCCGCGCCGGACGGCCGAACGGCCCCAGCACGGCGGCGAAGTCCTCCATCAGGTCGATGCCGGCGCCGTCGATGGCATTGCGCAGCGCCACCACCACCTCGGTGTCGCCGTCGATGACCAGTTGCCGCGAGAAGAACAGAGCGTCACCGTCCACCCGGCCCTCGGCCAGGGCGATCAGCATGTCGAGCGGGCCGCGGATGGTGGCCGCCACCTCGCCCGGATCGATCTCGCGCCGTACCGTCATGCGCGGATGCTCGGGGTCCAGTTCCAGCAGGATGGCGAAGGGCAGGTCCACCGGGTCGATGCATACAGCCCGGTCGCCCCAGGACGCCATGCGCTCCAGGATGTCGGGATGGCGGGCGCGGACCGCCTTCATCATGGCGTCGAACACCGGCTGCAGCAGCGAGGGCCGCACCGGCTTCAGCGCCAACCCGAGCAGCAGCACGGGGGTGAAGGGGGGTGTCATCGGCCTGGCGTGGGTCATGGGCCTTCGGGCTCCGATTCGATGCCAACGATTATCCACACGCGTCATAGCCGGGCGCGTTGATTACAGTCAAGCAATGGTCCCGGCCCGCGCAATGCCCGACCGTGATGGCTATAGCCACTCGCCTAAAGCCTTGGTATGTTTTTTATACTAAAGAAGTAGGCGCCGAACGGCAGGGAGTGCGTCACCATGTGGGGGCAGTCCGTTTCAGTTCGCCGGCTTGCCGCGATCATCACCGCGGCGCTGGCATTGGGGTTCGGAGGAGTGGCACTCGCCCAGGGCACACCCGTCCCCATCGATCCCGAGCTGCTTGAAAAAATCCGCAAGTCCAACGCCGAGTGCTACTCGTGCCATACCGAGGCGGCGGTGCAAAAGCCACCGCGCACCGACATGGACCTGACCAAGCTCCGCACCCTGCTGCTGGAGGAGGCCGACTTCAAACCCTCCGGCCACGGTCGCATGGAATGCAAGACCTGCCACGGCGCCAGCTACGCCGTGTTCCCCCATGCCGAAGGGGCGCGGGCCAAGATCAGCCCCTGCGAGGAATGCCACGCCGCCAAGGTGATGAAGGTCGAGACGCAATACCACGCCAGCGTCCACCTCAAGGAAAAGATCTCCAAATTCACCTGCCAGTCCTGCCACGATCCGCATCTGTTCAACATCGCGGCCAAGCTGGGCTCCCCCAAGGTCATCGTGGCACAGGACAACGGCATGTGCCTGGACTGCCACCAGTCCGAGGAGCGCTACCGCACCATGGCCCCGGCCGACAAGAAACGGCCCGACCTCGAACGCATCCACAAATGGCTGCCCAACGCGCGGCTGCACTGGACCGCCGTGCGCTGCATCGACTGCCACACCCCCGCCACCAAGGTGCTGTCGCACGAAGTGCTCAACAAGGACAAGGCCGAGCGCAACTGCGTCACCTGCCACAGCCGCGAGAGCTCGCTGCGGACCCGCCTCTACCGCCACCTGGTGGCTGCCGAACAGGAGCAGATGGGCTTCGCCAACAGCGTCATTCTATCCAACTCCTACGTCATCGGTGCGACCCGCAACCCGGTGGTCGACTGGACCATAATCGGGCTGGGCCTGGCCACCGCTGGCGGTATGCTCGGCCACGGGGCGCTTCGCATAGTGTTGGCACTACTGCGCAGGAGGGGCAAATGAGCCACCGTATCTACCTTCTGCCGCTCTGGCTGCGCGCCTGGCACTGGACCAACGCGGCCCTGATTCTCACCCTGGCGGTGACCGGATTCAGCCTGCACTTCTCGGACCCCGCCCTGCCGCTGGTCTCGTTCGGCACCGCTGCCCGCGTCCACGACATCGCCGGCATCGCCCTGGCGATGCTCTACAGCCTGTTCGTGGTTGCCAACATCGTGTCGGGCAACTGGTGGCAGTACGTGCCGAAGCCGCCCGGCATCCTGACCCGCTGCCTGATCCAGGCCCGCTATTACTGCTGGGGCATCTTCCGCGGCGAGGATCATCCCTATCCGCCGACCAAGGAGGTCAATTTCAACGCGCTCCAGGCGGTGGTCTATTGGTTCATCATGTATTTCTGGATGCCCGTGGTGGTGGCCAGCGGCCTGATGTTCCAGTTCCCCGAGTTCGCCCCCGACCGTTTCTTCGGCTTCGACGGCCTGCTGCCGGTGGCGTTGGTTCATACCCTGGGGGCGACGGTGATCTCACTGTTCGCCATCGCGCACATCTACCTCGGCACCACCGGGGTGACGGTCACCAGCCTGTTCAAGATGATGATCACCGGCTGGCATGAGGGGAAATAGGCGTAAGAAGACTTCAATCGAGGGAGAACAGTCATGAATATTCTGCTCAGGACAGTTTGCTTCATCCTGCCGCTTTGCCTAGCCGTCAGCGGTGCCATGGCGCAGCAGGCCTCGGAGAAGCCGGTTGCCAAGACGCCGATCCCGGTCAAGGCGGTCAAGGCCGCCGCCGCGCCCACGCTCGACGCCGACGCTTCCGACGCGGTGTGGAAGGCCGCCCCGGTGGTCAAAATCAACGCCATCAAGGGCGCCAACTTCAAGGACGGGCTGGGCAACACCAGTGGCACCATCCAGGCGGCCTATACCGCCGACAGCCTCTATCTGCTGATCACCTACGACGACCCCACCTACTCGGTGCGACGCTCGCCGTTCCAGAAGCAGGCCGATGGCTCGTGGATCAAGCTGAGGGATTCCGACGACAAGGGCGGCGACAACAACAAGGTCTATGAGGACAAGTTCGCCCTGATCTGGAACATCAACAAATCCATCGCCGGCTTCGACGAGAAGTACGGCTGCCAGACCGCCTGCCACGCCGGCGAGCCGGGCAAGCCCTACGGCAACAAGTACACCGACGAAGACGGCGAACTGGGCGACATGTGGCACATGAAGTATGTGCGCGGCGGCGTGCTCGGCCAGGTCGACGACCAGTATCTCGACCACACCCGCTTCGATCCCGAGAAGGCCAAGGAGGCCGGCCGCAAGTCAGACGCCAAGACCGGCGGCGGCTACGAGGACGTCAAGCTGGTGGACGGCAGGCCCGAATTCATGAGCAAGGACGCCAAGCCGGCCAACAAGGGCGGCACCTACTGGCTGAAGGCCGAGGACAAGGTGGCGTTCGACAACTCCAAGTTCGCGGCCGGCGACGAGGTCGCCTCCATCGCCATCGCCCCCTTCACCGGCGACCGCGGCGACATCAAGCTGGCGGCCAAGTGGGCCAACGGCAAGTGGGTGGCCGAGATCGAGCGCAAGCTGGTGACCGGTTCGAAGACCGACGTGCAGTTCAATGATCTGGGCAAGGTCTACGGCTTCTCCACCGCCTTCTTCGACAACGCCCAGGTGCGTCACGCTTACGTCCAGGAGCCGCTGCACCTGACCTTCGAGAAGTAAACACCCTCGGTGCATCCCGGCGAGCCGAGAAATCGGCTCGCCGCATTATTTTCAACACCACCCCTGGCGCTTGCCGCCGTCGTATTTCCGTGCCAGCCCGGCCTTGAGCAACTGGCGGCCCAGGTCGTGGCCGGCAGCCTCGACGCGGGCGACGACACGGCCACCGTACTTGTCCTGTTGCACATCGAGCAGGCGGAGCGGCCGGCCGGCCGTCTGCTTGGCGACGAAGCGCCGGGCCTTCTCGGCCAACTGACGTTCCGCCGGGCAATGGCCACGCAGTTCGGGAGCGTCGATCCCCTTCAGGCGGACATGGGTCTCGGTGACCAGCGTCGGCCACAGCTTGGCCCGCACCACGATGGTATCGCCATCCACCACCTTGAGCAGCTCGGCCTCCACCGGGCCGGCGATGACGTCGCCCTTGGCCCAGGCGGTGCCGGCCGCCAGCATCAGTACCGCAAATGTTCCCCAGACCCCTCGCATGATGTCCCCCTAAGCCTTCACCCCGGCGCCCCCCACCTTGCGCGCCGTCGGATCGAGCGGCCAGCGCGGGCGGGGAGCGAACTCCAGGCCGTCCGTCAACCCCAGTCGCAGACGCTCCACCCCGGCCCAGGCTATCATGGCGGCGTTGTCGGTGCACAGCCTCAACGGCGGCGCGAGGAACTCCAGGCCGTTCTCGGACGCCACCGTCTGAAGGATGGCGCGGAGAAGGCTGTTGGCGGCGACACCGCCGGCCACCACCAGATGGCGCCCCTCGGGCCAGCGCTCGCGGAACTCGCGGATGGCACGGGCGGTGCGGTCGGCAACGCTGCCGGCCACCGCCGCCTGGAACCCGGCGGCGACGTCGGCTGCGTCGCGCCCGGATAGCGGCTGTGGCAGGCTCTCCACCAGCAGGCGGACGGCGTTCTTCAGCCCCGAGAAGCTGAAGTCGCAGCCGGGGCGACCCTTCATCGGCCGCGGCAGGGCGAAGCGGGCGGGGTCACCCTGGGCGGCGGCCCGCTCCACCGCCGGCCCGCCGGGATAGCCGAGGCCGACCATCTTGGCCACCTTGTCGAAGGCCTCGCCGGCGGCGTCGTCAATGGTGGTGCCGAGGCGGCGATAGCGCCCCACTCCCTCCACCGCCAGCAGCTGGCAATGGCCGCCCGACACCAGCAGCAGCAGGTAGGGGAAGGCGATGCCGTGGGTCAGCCGGGCGGTGAGGGCGTGGCCCTCCAGGTGGTTGACGGCGAGGAACGACTTGCCGGCGGCCAGGGCGATGGCCTTGGCGGTCATCACGCCGACGATGACGCCGCCGATCAGCCCCGGCCCGCCGGTGGCGGCCACCGCGTCGAGTTCGGCAAAGGTGACTCCCGCCCGCGCCATGGCTTCCACCACCAGCCGGTCGAGATGTTCCAGGTGCGAGCGCGCGGCGATTTCCGGCACGATTCCGCCGAAGGGACGATGCTCGTCGAGTTGCGACAGCACCACGTCGGCGAGGATCTCGCGCTCGCCGGTGACCACGGCGGCGGCGGTCTCGTCGCAACTGGTTTCGATGCCCAATACCAGCACCTGCGAAATCCCTCTTTTCATGCGTCTCCGCATTACCTACAACAGCCTGACCATGACCGCAAAACCCATCCTCACTATCGGCACCCGCGGCAGCCCCCTGGCGCTGGCGCAGACCCACGAGGTTCGCGACCGTTTGGCCGCCGCCTTCCCCGAACTGGCCGCTCCCGGCGCCATCGCCATTCTGGTCATCAAGACCACCGGCGATCTGGTGCAGGACCGCCCGCTGGCCGAGATCGGCGGCAAGGGCCTGTTCACCAAGGAGCTGGACGATTCCATGCTGGAGGGCCGCATCGATCTGGCGGTCCACTCCATGAAGGACGTGCCGACCCTGTTGCCCGACGGCATCGAGCTGCCCTGCATCCTGCCGCGCGAAGATGTGCGCGATGCCTTCATCTGCCTCAAGGCGGCCTCGCTGGCCGATTTGCCGGCGGGCGCCGTCATCGGCACCGCGTCGTTGCGGCGCGGGGCGCAGATCCTGCACCGCCGCCCCGACCTCAAGGTGGTCAACTTCCGCGGCAACGTCCAGACCCGCCTGCGCAAGCTGGAAGAGGGCGCCGTCGATGCCACCCTGCTGGCCATGGCCGGCCTGCGCCGCCTCGGGCTGGCCCAGCACGTCACCGCCGCCCTGTCGGTCGAGGACATGCTGCCGGCGGTGGCCCAGGGCGCCATCGGGATCACCTGCCGCAGCGGCGACGAGGGCGCGCACCGTGTCCTGGCGGCGCTGAACGACCGCGAGAGCTTCATCCGTGTCGCCGCCGAGCGCGCCTTCCTGACCCGGCTGGACGGCTCGTGCCGCACCCCCATTGCGGCGCTGGCCGAGTTGGACGGCGATTGCCTGAGCTTCCGCGGCCTGATCGTCAGCCTGGACGGCGTCACCGTGCACGCCACCGCCCGCACCGGCACCGCCGCCGCAGCCGCCTCCATGGGCACCGACGCCGCCGAGGAGTTGCTGGGCGTGGCCGGGCAGGGATTCTTCAAGCCTTAGCCAGCCCAGGGCTCCGCATCCAGGTCAAAGCCGGCGATAAGCCGAGGCTGGGCTGGAGGAAGAACCGATTGTGCGACCTCGGTCATTGCCGCCCCCCCATCTCGTGCCGCCCCCCATGAATCACATGTTCAGCACACCCGGACCTCCGTTCAAATTGGAATGGTTCGAGCGAAGACCCCGGTGATTGCCGTCATCTTGTTGACTTCCCCGCCCGCCCTCATGCATCCTCCCCCCATGTCGATCGTAGCCCAGTCCGTCCTGCTGCTGCTTAGCTGCCCGGTGTCGTAAGCGACGCCGGGTCATTCGCGTTCGTTCGCCAGCAGCAGCCAGACCGGGTTACCGTCACATGTCCTCCCCCTTCATAGCCCCGTCCGGCCTGCGGTTGATGAGCGCCCGCGCTCGTTTCCCCATTGCGAAATTCAGTGAAGGATGCCGGCCATGATGCCCGCCGCCGAAAGCAAGTACCGCCCCTACCCCGCCGTCCGCCTGGCCGACCGCCGCTGGCCCGACGCCGTCATCAGCCGCCCGCCGGTGTGGTGCAGCGTCGACCTGCGCGACGGCAATCAGGCGCTGATCGATCCCATGGCGACGCCGGCCAAGATGCGCCTGTGGCACACCCTGGTGGGGATGGGCTTCAAGGAGATCGAGGTCGGCTTCCCGGCCGCCTCGCAGACCGATTTCGACTTCATCCGCCACCTGATCGAGGGCGGCCATATCCCCGACGACGTCACCGTGCAGGTGCTGGTGCAAAGCCGCGACGAGCTGATCCGCCGCACCTTCGAGGCGCTGGCCGGCGCCAGGGGGGCCATCGTTCACCTGTACAACTCAACCTCGGAAGCACAGCGCCGCATCGTCTTCGGCATGGATCGCCAGGGCTGCATCGACCTGGCCCTGACCGGCACCCGGCTGGTGCGGCAGCTGTCGGCCGAGCGGCCCGAGGGCGAGGTCACCTTCCAGTACAGCCCGGAGAGCTTCACCGGCACCGAACCCGACTTCGCCGTCGAGATCGTCGAGCAGGTGGCCGAGTGCTGGGGCGCCGGCCCGGGCCGCAAGATGATCGTCAACCTGCCGGCCACGGTGGAAATGTCCACCCCCAACGCCTATGCCGACGTCATCGAGTGGTTCTGCCGCACGGTCAGAAGCCGCGATCATCTGATCGTCTCGGTGCATCCCCACAACGACCGCGGCACCGCCGTGGCCGCCGCCGAGCTGGGGGTGATGGCCGGGGCCGACCGCGTCGAGGGCACCCTGTTCGGCAACGGCGAGCGCACCGGCAACGTCGACATCATCACCCTGGGGCTGAACCTGTACACCCAGGGCGTCGATCCCGGGCTGGATTTCTCCGACATCGGCGCCATCCAGGAGACCGCCGAGGTCTGCACCAAGCTGCCGGTGCATCCCCGTCACCCCTATGCCGGCGAGCTGGTCTACACCGCCTTTTCGGGCTCGCACCAGGACGCCATCAACAAGGGCTTCGGTGCCCGCCGCAAGGCCAACAGCGCGCTGTGGGAAGTGCCGTACCTGCCCATCGACCCCGCCGATGTCGGCCGCACCTACGAGGCGGTGATCCGCATCAACAGCCAGTCGGGCAAGGGCGGCATCGCCCATGTGCTGGAACGTGACCACGGCCTGGAAATCCCGCGCTCGCTGCAGGTCGAGTTCGCCCGCGTGGTCCAGGGCATCGCGGAAAAGGCTGGGCGGGAACTGGACTCCACCGAGATCATGCAGGCCTTCGCCGCCACCTACTTCAGCTTGCTGCCGTTGGAGGTGATGGACTACTCCACCGTCCCCGCCGGCAAGGGCGTCCGCGCCCTGACCGCCTCGGTGCGCCATTTGGGCCGCGACGCCACGGTGATGGGAACGGGAGCCGGCCCGGTGGATGCCTTCGTCAACGCCATCGCCAAGGACCTGGGGGTGACGGTGACGGTGCGCGACTACCACGAGCACGCCATCGGCTCCGGCTCCGAGGCGCAGGCCGCCTGCTATGTGGAGGTGGCGAACCCTGCCGGCGGCACCCTGCACGGCGCCGCCACCGATCCCAACGTCACCCTGGCGGCCTTGAAGGCGGTGGCCAGCGCGGTGAACCGGCTGTAGCGGCGGAAACCCTCCCAATGAACTCTTCCTCTCCCTCCAGGAATTGGCGGGAGAGGGTAGGGTGAGGCGTGCATCTCTTAGCGACCGCGCTCCCTCGGCGTCGCCGCCACGTCGAAGGCGATGGCCTGCAACAGCAGTTGGAAGCCGATGATCACCGGCATGGCCGCCAGCATCACCGTGCCGGCCGAGCGGACCACACCGGTGGCGATGCTCTCGATCCATTGCTCCAGCCCCATGACGGTGCCGAACAGCAGCAACGGCACGCCTGCCACCAGATAGAGCGAGGCGATGTTGAAGTCGTCGAGGAAGTAGCGCAGCGCCACCCGTCGCAGGAACCCCTTCAGCAGCAGGGGCGGGAACATGGCCGCCGCCTCGCCGATGCGCAAAGACGAGTTCTCGTCGCCGTAACGGGCCGGAATGGCAACATCCTCCACTGGCAGGCCCAGGGTGCCGAGCCGGATCAGCATGTCGCTCTCGAAGAAATAGCGCTCGGCCAGCCGGTCGAGGTCCAGCTCGGTCAGGGCGCGGGCGTGGATGACGGTGTAGCCGTTGGTGGGGTCCATCACCCCCCACTGACCCGAGGCCGCCTTGACCAGGAACGACAACACGCTGTTGCCCAGCAGCCGCATCGTCGGCATGGCCTTGAGTTGGGCGTGATGGCGGAAGCGGTTGCCCTTGGCATAGTCGACGCGGCCCGCTGCCACCGGTTCGATCAGGCGGGGCAGCTCGGCTGGGTCCATCTGGCCGTCACCATCCATCTTGACCACCATGTCGCAGCCCAGATCGAGGGCACGACGGTAGCCGGTGACCACGGCGCCGCCCACCCCCTTGTTGACGGCATGGCGGATGACCTCGACGCGCGGGTCCGCCAGCCGGGCCGCGACATCGCCCGATCCCTCGGGGCAGGCATCGTCCACCACCAGGATGTGCTCGATCGTCCCCGGCACGCTCGCCAGCACCGCCTCGATGTGGCGGGCGGCGCGGTAACAGGGGATGACGACAGCGACGCGCATGGCTCAGTCCGGAATGTCGGTGGGAAGAGCGTAGCCGGGATAGGGCCAGCTCGCCAGTACCGACCAGCCGCCATCCCCGCGCCCCAGCAGGTAGGACGAGCCGGCCGTCAGCGGCAGGCCGAAGAAGGTCCGCACCGCCTCGTCCTGGGTGTGCACCCAGGCGAAGCGAATGTTGCGCCGCTCGATCTCCCGCAACGGCAACCCGCCGAGATAGACCCGCAGCACATCCTCGGTTCGGCCGTGGAGACCCCATTTCATCAGCAGGACATAGAACCCCGGATCGAGCGGATCGACCAGCGCCACCGGCGCCCCGGCCGGCAACATTCCCTTGGCCTGCTGCGCCACCGTTCGCACATATTGCTTGGGAGCACGCAGGTCGAAGCGGACATATTTCGACATCAAGAGCGGTGCCGCCACCGCCACCACCACCACCGCCACCACGGCGGCGCGCGGCGCCCGCCAGCCCCGGCTGCGCCACAAATGGGCCAGCCCCGCCACCGCGGCGGCCAGGGTCACGCCGCCCACATGCATGTTGTAACGCCAGTACGAGGCGGCGCTCAGCGCCTCGCCGCGGTCGAAGGCGGCGACATAGGCGAACAGCAGGAACAGGTTGTAGCCCAGCCCGATGCAGGCGGCCAACAGCGCCAACCGGTCGAACGGCGTCCGCAACCGCACCAGGGCCTTCAGCCCGAACAGCGTCAGCACCAGCAGCAGGCCGAAATGACCGCCCTTGTTGCTGGCCACCGAGCCCATGCGGGCGAGGATGGCGGGCAGGATGTCGGTGGCCCACTCGGCCATGGGGCGAACGGCGAATTCGCCGCCGGGAAAATTGCTCACGGCGTGCCAGCGCCAGGCGGCATAGGCGACGATGGCGGGCAGCACCAGAGTGGCGGCGAGCCGGCCACAGTCACGCAGCCGCACCAGCGGATCGCGCAGGGCCACCAGGCCCAGGGACAGCACCGCCAAGACGAACAGCACCAGATTGGCCTGTTTCAGCGACACCAGCAGCGCCGCCGCCAATCCGGCCTGCCACGACAGGGCGCGTGCCCGGGCGGTATCGCCGTCGCCCTGGGCGTCCAAGCCCATCCAGCCCAGCACCGCCACGGCCGCCAAGGTGGCGGCGGTGGCGGTGTCGGCATAGGCGGTGAAGACGATCTTGGGCACGAAGGTGGGATTGAGCAACGTCACCGCCAGCCAGGCCAGCGCCAGCACCGGCCAGTGCGTCACCGCCTCGGGCCGCCCCAGCCCGTCGGCGATCAGATGGGCCAGCAGCAGGGCGAGGCCGGCCAGCGCCAGCACGCCGACCACGGCGCCACCACCCTCGACGAAGCCGCCGCCGATCAGCGCCGCCAGATAGGCGGGCAGGCCGTTGGCGAAGGGATAGGCGGCGAAGCTGCCGGGAAACGCCGGGCCGCCCCTGCGCGGGAAGCCGTCCACATCCAGCAGGTAGCGCACCGAATAAAGCCACTGGCTGAACTCGTCCCACTGCGACGGCAGCATGGCCGCCACCATCAGCAGCAGCAGCGCCATCAACGCCAGCAGGCGGGCGGCGCCGGGCGGCAGCAGAGCCTCGCGCCGGTACATCCGCCAGCCCGCCAGCCCGGCCGCCACCGCCAGCAGCACGGTGCCCAGCACGGCGAAGCCCGAGGACGCCAGGACGCCGACCACGGTGAACGCCAGCGCCGCCACGCCCCAGCCGGCAAACAGGTCGGCGGCGGGCAGTCGCAGTCGTCCCGCAGCTCCTCCGCCCAGCAGCACCAGGGCCTGCGTCGCTGCCAGCACGGCCGCCAGCCCCCAGACCTGCTGCAGGGTGGGAATCAGGGTGGTGAGCTTGGCGAGCATCGAGACTCCCATGGACGAAAGCGAGGGCATGAATACCATCCTTCCGCCGGGCGTGGTACACCTGAACCATGACCCAGATCGGCTTCTATCACCTGCTGCGCATGCCGCTCGAACAGGCCCTGCCCCGCCTGCTGGAGAAGGCCGCCGCCGCCGGCCTCCGCACCGTGGTGATGGCCGGCTCGGCCGAGCGGGTGGGGCAATTGAATGCCCTGCTCTGGACCTGGGATGCCGGCTCGTGGCTGCCGCACGGCTCCGCCGCCGAAGGCGACGCCGCCCTGCAGCCCATCTGGCTCACCGACAGCGATGAGAACCCCAACGGCGCCACCGTCCTGGTGCTGTGCGACGGCGCCGCGTCCGAGCGGGTGGGCGAGTTCAATCGCTGCCTCGACCTGTTCGACGGCAACGACGAGGCGGCGGTCACCGCCGCCCGGGAACGCTGGAAGGCCTGGAAGGATGCCGGTCACGAGCTGGTTTACTACCAGCAAGGGGACGGCGGTGGATGGACAGAAAAATCAAGAACTTAACGAAGACGCGCGCAACTCGTGCCCGCATTCCGACGAGGTGCGGTAGCGGGGCAGCGACGACGGCTTGAGCACAAGCGGCGAGAACGCATCAATATCTGCGGCCGCCTTGGTCAGGCCGAACGGGCTCACGAATGGCTGGCAGATTCAGCCGATGTGAGCTTTTTCCCCGCCGGCCGGACTCTCAGTCGCCCTTTTCGCCGACTGGATCAGGCGGCGGGCAGGCTGACGGTGACGCGCAGCCCCCCTCGCCCCTCGCGATTGACGTCACGGTTGCGGGCCTCGACGGTGCCGCCGATGGCTGCCACATTGCGGCGCACGATCCACATGCCGATGCCGAAATGCGGTTGGCCCGAGGGGTCCGACACCGGCCGGTGCGAGACGTAGCGGTCGAACATGGTGGACAGCACCTCGTCGGGAGCACCGGGCCCCTCATCATCGATGGCCAGCACCACCAGTCCCTGGCCGCGCGCCACCGTCACGGTGATGGCGCCGCCGTCGGGCGAGAACGAGATGGCGTTGTCGAGGATGTTCTCGATCACCGTTTCCAGCAATTCCGGGCTGGCCCGCACCACGCCGGTGGGCGCCAGGTGGCGCTTGACGCGGATGGCGCGCTCGGCCAGCGGTTCGGCATACGAGCCGAGCAGGGCGCCCACAAGATGCGACAGGTCCACTTTCTGGCGGGGCGGCGTCACCAGATCGGCGTTGACCTGATCGAGCCGGCGCGAGGCTGCCACCAGGGCGTCGAGCCGTTCGACCGCCGCCTCGATGACCTGCAGCGAGCGGCGGGCCGATCCGTCGCCCCCGGCGCGATCCGCGCCATTTACAACCCCGGCGCGATCAGCGCCATGCAACAACGCGCGGCGCAGGGGCTCCACTGCCTGGGCGATGGTGGCGATGGGGGTCTTGAAGGCGTGGGCGTTTTCCTCGGCGGCGAACCGGAAAGCTTCGGCGGTGGCCCGCAGATTGCCCACCATGCGGTCGAACTCTCCCGCCACACCGTCCAGCTCGGGGATGCGGTTGAGGGTGGCGAAAGGCGCCGTCTGTGCCGCCCCCTCGGCGATGGCGCCCGCCCGCAGGCCGAAGCCACGCAACGACCACCACAGCCGCCAGAACACGGTGATCATCAGCACCATCAGCAGGGCGTAGCAGGCGGCGGCGATGGCAACCTCGGGGCTCTTCCAGTAGGGGCGGTCGAGCAGGGTGCCTGTCACGTCGCGCGACAACTGCGACGTCACCACCGCCCAGCATCCGGCCTTGGTGGTGAAGGGCGTCACCGAGGTCAGCACCTCGTCCTCGCCGCTGGCGGTGGTGTAGTGCAGATCGAGGGGGCGGCCGCCGTCGCAGCCATCGGGCACCGCGCGGGTCACCCCGGCGGCGGTGAGGGCGGCGCGTTCCCGCTCGATGGCCTCGGCGGGCAGTGGCGGCAGGGCAGCCACCAGGAAGATCGGCGCCGGCTGGCCCTCGCGGCCCTGCGGCCGGAACAGCAGGCGCAGGTTGACGCCCTCGGGCTCCAAGCGGTCGAGCACGGCGCGGGTGTCCATCACCGACGGCGTACCCTTGAGACGCGACAGGCCCAGCGCGAGGCCACGGGCGATCAGGTCGCCCTCCACATGCAGGCGCGACAGCAGCACCTGGCGCTTGTGCTCCTCGGCCACCGAGAACTCGCCATAGAGCACGATGGGCACGGCGGTGCAGGCCGCCGCCAGCAGCACCAGCTTGGTGGCGAGCGAGCGGGCCGCCCGACCGGCGTCAAGCATCGCCATCGCCCTTCCAGCGATAGCCGAAGCCGGCATAGTTGGCGATGCCGTCGAAGCCGGGGTCGGCGTCGCGGAACTTCTGCCGGATGCGCTTGACGAAGGTGCGCACGTTGGCGCGAAAGCCCTCCGGCCCCGCCCCGGCGAGGAAGCCGGCACCGTGCACCAGATCATAGATCTGACGGTAGGAGACGTCCTCGCCGACCTTGGCCACCAACATGTTGACGATCTTGAACTCGGTCAGCGTCAGCTCCACCGGCTGGTCTTGCCAGGTGGCGCGGCTGGTCTTCAGCCGCAACACCAGTGGCCCGCGGGTCAGGACGTCGGCCTCGTTGGCGTTGGCGGCGCTGCGCGCCTTGGCGCCGTCGAGGATCAGGCCGATGCGCCGCTCCAGGATAGAGAAGCTGCGGCTCTTTTCGACGAAGTCGATGGCCCCGGTGGCGAGGGCCGCCTCCTCGTAGATCTGGTCCGTCAGGGCGGTGAGGAAGATGGCCGGTACCTCCAGATTGGCGCCGCGGATACGCTTCAAGACCTCGATGCCGTTCATCTCGGGCATGCGCCAGTCGAGGATCACCAGATTGGCCGGCGCCCCCGCCAGCAGGTGATCCAGCGCCTGGGCGCCACGGGCGAAGTCGCGCACGGCATAGCCGGCATCGGACAGGTTCCGCCCCAGCGACTCGCGGAACAAGTCGTCGTCATCCACCAGAACCACTGCCGTCGTCGCCATGTTGATCTCCATAACCTGAACCGAGGCGACTCCTAGTCCCTCTTGGTTGCCCATCGGTTAATCGCCGATCCGCCATGAGCCGTCGGGCTGGCGGCAAGCGGTGCCATAGGCGCGCTGGCGCCGTCCGCCCACCGTCGCCACCGTCTGGTACTCCCGACAATAGCGGCCGTCGGAGACCTCCCAGCTGCGGGTCGGCTGCATACGGTAGTTGGCGCCGTCGCCCTGCCACGAAATGGCCCGGTTATCGGGGAGATAATCGAGGGCGCCCTGGACGCAGCCCTGGTCCACCGCATCCATGCTGCGGCCAACGGATCCGCCAACCAGCACGCCGACAAGGGTACCGCCGATGGTCGCCGCAGTGCGTCCGCTGCCACGTCCGACCTGGTTGCCCAGCAGCCCGCCGGCGACGCCGCCGATCACGTTGCCCACCACTTCATTGCCAATCAGGCCGCGATCGCATGTGCCACGATTGAAACCGTAGGGAAGGCCGCGCGCCACTGCCACGGGCTGCTGCGGGGGCATCTGATAGACCTGTTGCTGCACGATGGTGGTATGGGAACGATATTCCGGCACCACGATCACCCGATCATCATCGTCGTCGCGATAATGATGATGATGGTGCTTATGATGGCCATCACGCACCAGCCAGACGCGGGCCCACTCCGGCGGATCGGCCTCGGC
Source organism: uncultured Rhodospirillaceae bacterium (assembly GCA_903941105.1). Lineage (GTDB taxonomy): Bacteria > Pseudomonadota > Alphaproteobacteria > Rhodospirillales > Magnetospirillaceae > CAJANL01. Next base: position 13,191 of record CAJANL010000042.1, on the reverse strand, counting down.
GGGAGCGGCGAGGCAGAGGCCCAGCGGCAGGGCAAGGATGGAGATGACAGCGCGGCGCATGGCGGGGTTGATGGTCATGATATTCACGCCTGATTAATAATTAGCGGGCATAAGTAAGTTAACGACACTTGTGGATAAGAGGCAATTACCGGACGGTATGACCTATGTTTTGCTATTGCAGCACAAATATTATCCGGTTATTGCCACATTGATGTCACATGCCCCAAGAACCATCCGGTAGAAACATGACCTTGCCACCTCGCCACCTTCTCCTTCCCATGCTCGCCCTGGCCGTTACCGGCTGCGCCACCCTGGGCGAGCAGCCCTGGCCGTGGCAGCTGCCGTCCGAAGCGCCACCGACCAAGCCGGCGGTCGCCGGGCCGCAATCGGTGCCCCGCCGGGTGGTCGAGCCGCCACCGCCGCGCCCGGCCAAGCCAAAGTCGCCGGTTGAGGCGGCACTTCCCGACAAAGCGCCACCGGTGGCATTGGTGGGGATGAGCGAAGAGGAAACAGCGGCGGCCCTGGGCCGTCCCGCCGATGAGGCGGAACAGCCGCCGGGCAAGGTGTGGACCTACGAGGTCGACGGCTGCCGGCTGGCGGTTCACCTGTTCCTCGACATGGACCGGGGCGGCTTCTACGCGCTGGACTACACCGCCGGCGAGGCACCGAAGGACTGGTGCCTGGGGCGGGTGGCTCAGGAAGCACGGCGCCCGAGATAGGGTTTATGGAGGTGGCGGCTGGCCACTCATCCATGCCCATACCATTGGATAGGTTTAATCCGGCGTGACCCGTCTATATTTTTGAAACGGTTCTATGATAACGTTGAGATAAATCAATCGTCGCCTATCCGAAGGGGTAGTATCCCGATGTCCATGATCACTATCCGTCCCTATAGTCAGGCGCTTGACCGCCTGCGTGCCGTCGGCCTTCGCCCCACCCGGCAGCGCCTCGCCCTGGCTCGCCTGCTGTTCGACGGCTGCGACCGGCACATTTCGGCCGAACAACTGCACACCGAGGCATTGTCGACCAATATCCGGGTGTCGCTGGCCACGGTCTACAACACCCTGCACCAGTTCACCGGCGTCGGCCTGCTGCGCGAGATCGTGGTGGATGCCGGCCGGTCGTACTTCGACACCAACACCTCGGACCACCACCACTTCTTCTATGAGAATTCGGGCAAGCTGTGCGATATCCCGGCCGAAATGATCGCGATCGCCAAGGTGCCCCAGGCTCCGGAAGGCATGCGCATCAGCCGGGTCGAGGTCATCGTCCGCCTCGAAGGATAGCAACAGCCTACTCGGTCAGCCGGTACGGCACGTCGATGATGACCCGGGCATCTTCCGGGCCGCGGCTGCGGAACAGCAGCGCCGCCTTCAGCATCAGGGCGGTCTGGTTGTGCAGCAGGTGGTGCCACCAGCGGCCGGGCACGAACAGCGGCAGCACCACCACCGCCTGGCCACGGTCCGGTTCGCGGTGGTCCACCTCCTCCAGGAATGTCATCAGCGGCGCGATGATCGAGCGATAGCGGCTGGGCAGCACCACCAGCGGCTCGCGGATGGCCAGGGCGCGCCATGCCAGCCGCAGATTGGCGGTGCCGGCGCGGTCGATGTCCACCGTCACCGCGGTGACATCGTCCGACAGCGAGCGGGCGAAGTGCAGTGCCGCCAGGGTGCCGCGATGGATCTTGGCCACCGGCACCACCACCTTGGGCTTGGTGCGATCGAGTCGCCGCAGCCACAGGCCGGTGCCGCCGGCCCGCGGGCTGAGTTCGGTATCGACCTTGACGTATTGGCGATGGATGACCCGGAACAACATCAGGATGGCCGGGATCAGCAGCAGAGTCACCCAGGCGCCGTGGATGAACTTGCTCTCGACGATCACCGCCAGCGCCAGGGCGGTGGCGGCGGCGCCCAGTCCATTGATCAGCGCCTTCCATTCCCAGCCGCCCCCTCGCACCCGCTGCCAGCGCCGCACCATTCCCACCTGCGACAGGGTGAAGGACAGGAACACGCCGATGGCGTAGAGCGGCACCAGGCCGTGCGGGCTGCCGTCGAACATCACCACCAGGATCGCCGCCAATCCGGCCAGTGCCGCAATACCGTTGGTGAAGGCCAGCCGGTCGCCGAGATTGGCCAACTGGCGCGGCAGATAGCCCTCCCTGGCCAGGATGGAGGCCAGCAGCGGGAAGCCGGTGAACGAGGTGTTGGCCGCCAGCAGCAGGATCAGCGCCGTGGCGGCCTGGATGCCGTAATAGAAGGCGCCATCGCCGAACACCCCGCGCGCCACCTGCGACAGCACGCTTTCCTCCTCGCGCGGCAGCACGTCGAGCAGGTTGGCCAGGGTGGTGATGCCGAGGAACATGGTGCCGAGCAGCACCGCCATGGCGATCAGGGTGGCGCTGGCATTGCGCCGAGCCGGCCGCTGGAAGGCCGGTACGCCGTTGGAGATGGCCTCGACCCCGGTCATCGCCGAACAGCCCGACGAAAAGGCCCGCAGCACCAGCAGCAGGGTCAGCGGTGCGGCGTCGGCCGCCAACTCGCCGCCGACCGGGTGCAGCGTCCCCGCGGCCGCCGCGGCGGCGCCGAAGGCCAGCATCGTCAGCACGCCGGCGATGAACAGATAGGTGGGAATGGCGAAGATGCCGGCCGACTCGCGCACCCCCCGCAGATTGCCCCAGGTGACCAGCAGGATGGCGACCAGACACAGCGGCACCGTCCAGGGCGCCCAGGCGGGAACGGCCGAGGTGATGGCCCGCACCCCGGCGGAAATCGACACCGCCACGGTCAGCACATAGTCGATCAGCAGCGCCGCCGCCGCCACCAGCCCGGGCATCTCGCCGAGATTATCGTAGGCAACCACGAAGGCGCCGCCGCCACTGGGATAGGCGTGGATGGTCTGGCGATAGGACAGCGTGACGATCACCAGCAGCAGGGTGATGACCAGGGCGATGGGCAGCGATAGCGCCAGCGCCGCACTCCCGCCCACCACCAGAACCAGCAGGATCTCCTCGGTGGCATAGGCCACCGAGGAGAGGGCATCGGACGAGAAGATGGCGAGGGCGCGCACCCTGCCCAACCGCTGGTGCTCCAGGGCGGCAGTCTCCAGCGGGTCGCCGAACAGCAGTCGGCGCAACTTCATGGCCGGACCACGGCCTTCAGCCGGGCCAGGGCGCGGTCGCGTTCGGTCTGGGCGGCGACACGGCGGTCGACCTCGCGGCTGTTGGCGTCGAGCAGTTCCTGGACGCGGGCCTTCAGCGCCTGATTCTCGGCGATCAGTGCCGCCACCCGATTGCGCGCCATGGCGGCGAACACGGCGTTGGCAAGATTCTCCGAGGCGGAGCGGTAGTCGAACAGGCCGACGGCACCGCTGTCGCCAGGCGCGGCGGCGCTGAGCCAGGTGCAGGCCAGGGCGGGATCGGACAGGACGTCCCACGGCCCCGGCGTCGCGGAACGGGTAAGGGATTCAAGCTCCGCCAGCGCCTGGGGAGTCAGGAAATCGGGCACGGGAACCTCCGGAGGCAGCGTCAGGCGGACCGTAAACAATCCGGCCCGCCGCGCTGTTGCTTCGGAGGCGGGGTTTATCCGACGATGTGGTAGCCGCCGTCGATGAAGATGGTGGTGCCGGTCACCGCCCGGGCGAGATCGCTGACCAGGAAGGCGGCCATCGAGCCGCAGTCGTCGATGGTGGCGAGCTGGTGGGTGGGAGCCTTGGCGGCGGCCTGTTCCATCAACTCGTCGAAGCGGTCGATTCCCGAAGCGGCGCGGGTCTTCAACGGACCCGGCGACAGGGCAAGGACGCGGATGCCCTTCGGCCCCAGCTCATGCGCCATGTATTTGGTGGCGGTCTCCAGCGCCGCCTTGACCGGCCCCATGACGTTGTAGTGCTCGACCACCTTGCGGCTGCCGTAGAACGTCACCGTCATCAGGCAACCGCCGTCGGTCATCAGCGGCTCGGCCAGCTTGGCCATGCGGATGAACGAATGGCACGATACGTCCATGGCCAGGGCGAAACCGTCCTGCGAGCAGTCGGTGACGCGGCCGTGCAGGTCATCCTTGTCGGCATAGGCGATGGAGTGGATCACGAAGTCGAGGCGGCCCCATTCCTTCTCGATGGCGGCGAAGGTCGCCTCCAACTGGCCCGGCTCGCGCACGTCACAGGGCAGCACCAACGACGCGCCAAGCCCCTCGGCCAGCGGGCGCACCCACTTGTCCGCCTTCTCGTTGAGGTAGGTCACGGCGAGATCGGCGCCATAGGCGCGGCAATGCTTGGCACAGCCATAGGCGATGCTCTGGTCGTTGGCGATACCGACGACCAGGCCCTTCTTGCCGGTCAGGTCCAGGGTCTGGGTCATCAAATAATCCTCGGCAATAGATGTTGCGGCGCAACCTAGTCCGTTGGCAGGGGGGCGGCAATCGGGCTCTCACCCCGTTCACCAAAATTTCACGGCCCGGCTATAACGGCAGAAATGCGTAGAATCCGGCCATTCTTGACCTCCACCGGGGCCTCGGATATGTATTTAACGGCGTGGTGATCTGGGAGCGCGGGCGTCTCGCCCGCCTTTTTTTATTTCGGAGGCGCGGGTGAGCGAAGACGGCACGGCGAATACCTGGAGGCCGCGGACCCGCATGGTGCGCGGCGGATTGGCCCGCACCGGTTTCCGCGAGACCTCCGAGGCCTTGTTCATGACCTCGGGCTATGTCTATGACAGCGCGCTGGAGGCCGAGCAGAGCTTCGACGGCACCCTCGACCGCATGGTCTATTCCCGTTTCAAGAACCCCACCGTCGCCATGTTCGAGGAGCGGCTGGCCGCCATCGAGGGCGCCGAGGCTTGCCGCGCCACCGCGTCGGGGATGGCGGCGGTGCACGCCGCCCTGATGTGCCAGGTCAAGGCCGGCGATCGCATCGTCGCCTCGCGCGCCCTGTTCGGCTCGTGCCACTGGATCATCAACGACCTCGCCACCAAGTTCGGCATCGAGCGTGAATTCGTCGACGGCAAGGACCCGGAGGCCTGGGCGCGGGCGCTGTCCAAGCCCACCGCCTGCGTCTTCATCGAGACGCCGTCCAACCCGACCCTGGAACTCATCGACATCCCCCATGTCGCCGAGCTGACCCACCGCGCCGGCGGCCGGCTGGTGGTGGACAATGTCTTCGCCACCCCCATCCTGCAAAGCCCGCTGGCGCTCGGTGCCGACGTGGTGGTCTACTCCGCCACCAAGCACATAGACGGCCAGGGCCGCTGCCTCGGCGGCGCCATCCTGGGGACCCAGCAGTTCTGTCTCGACGTGCTGGGACCCTATCTGCGCCACACCGGCCCGGCCCTGTCGCCCTTCAACGCCTGGCTGCTGCTGAAGGGGCTGGAGACGCTGGACCTGCGGGTCGAGCGCCATTGCGCCAACGCCCAGGCGGTGGCTCAATTCCTGGAGGCCCGCCCCGAGGTTGCCCGCGTCCTCTATCCCGGCCTCGACAGCCATCCCCAGGCGGCCCTGGCGCGGCGCCAGATGAGCGGTGCCGGCAGCATTTTGGCCTTTGAGATGAAGGGCGGCAAGGCGGCGGCCTATTCCCTGCTGGACCGGCTGCGGCTGATCGATATCTCCAACAACCTGGGCGACGCGAAAAGCCTGATCACCCACCCCTGGACCACCACTCATCAGCGGCTGCCGGCCGAGGAAAAGCTGGCCATGGGCATCGGCGAGGGGCTGGTGCGGCTGTCGGTCGGCCTGGAGGACGCCCAGGACCTGATGGACGACCTCGGGCAGGCGCTGGCGGAGTGAGCGCAGCCGACGGTGGACATCCGGCGCTTCACGCCTAATATACATCAGGCTCAGTTCGCCGCCTTGAAGGCAGTGCCATGTACAGCGAAACCACCCGCGACATCACGGTGACGGTCAAGCCGTTCTACCTGGAAGACCAGTCGTCGCCGGCCGACAACCACTATGTCTGGGCCTACCGCGTCCGCATCGAGAATCACGGCGGCGAGACGGTGCAACTGCTGCGCCGCCGTTGGATCATCACCGATGCCCGCGGCCGGGTGCAGGAGGTGCAGGGGGCCGGCGTGGTGGGCGAGCAACCGGTGCTCAACCCCGGCGACGCCTATGAGTACACCAGCGGCACGCCGCTGCCGACGCCCTCGGGCATCATGACCGGCGCCTACCAGATGGAAAGCACCCAGGGCGAGAAATTCGACATCGTCATCCCGCCGTTCTCGCTGGACAGTCCCCACGAGACGGTGCGGCTCAACTGAGGGAGCCGCTCCGGGCTTGCATTCGCCGTCCAGAGGCGCCACATGCCGCCTTGGACTTACCACCAGAGGGGTACCGCCGTGGATAGCGACACATCCAGCATCGTCCTGCCCAGGGAACTGCGTCCGGACTCCCACCCTGCCACCAAGCCGTCGCGCGCCGAGGCCGAGACGGCGGTGCGCACCTTGCTGCGCTGGGCCGGCGACGACCCCGACCGCGAGGGTCTGATCGGCACGCCCGACCGTGTGGTGCGCGCCTATGAGGAATTCTTCTCCGGCTATGATCAGGACCCGGAAGAGATCCTGCATCGCACCTTCGAGGAGACCGACGGCTACGACGAGATGGTCCTGCTGCGCGACATCCGCCTCGAATCGCACTGCGAGCATCATGTGGTGCCGATCATCGGCAAGGCGCATGTCGCCTATCTGCCGGCCAAGCGCGTCGTCGGCATTTCCAAGCTGGCCCGCGTCGTCGAGGTCTATGCCCGCCGGCTGCAGATCCAGGAGAAGCTGACGGCGCAGATCGCCAACGCCATCAACGACGTCCTCCAGCCCAAGGGCGTGGCGGTGGTGATCGAGGCGGCGCACCAGTGCATGACCACCCGCGGCGTCCACAAGCCCGGCGTCACCATGGTGACCAGCCGCATGCTGGGCGCCTTCCGCGACGACCCGGCGACCCGGCGCGAATTCATGGCCCTGATCCACAACCAGCATGGCGGCGGCCTGTCGAACGTCTAGAGACTTGGGCAATCGACGTCACCCGATTGCCCTGGTCTAGGGCCCACTTTCTCTGGACAGCCCCGGCGAACCGGTCCAATAGTGCGGTCGCAGGGGAGAAGCACTCGTGATCGACATCCGGCCGGTCCTGTTCGTCAACGGGTTCCTTTTGATGGTGCTTGCCGCCGCCATGGGGATTCCGGCTGCCGCCGATTTCGCTTCCGGCGAATCCGACTGGCAGGTGTTCCTGGCCTCCGGCTTGCTCACCGGCTTCTTCGGTGCCGCGCTGGCGTTCGGCAGCCGCCAGGAGGGCCGCCTGACCCTGGCCACCCGCCAGGCCTTCCTGCTCACCGTTTCGGCCTGGGTGCTGTCGGCGGCCTGCGGCGCCCTGCCCTTCATGTTTTCGAAGCTCGACCTCGGACTGGCCGACGGCGTGTTCGAGGCCATGAGCGGCCTGACCACCACCGGCGCCACCGTCATCGTCGGCCTCGATCACGCCCCCCGCGGCCTGTTGCTGTGGCGGGCGTTGCTGCAGTGGCTGGGCGGCGGCGGCATCATCGTCATGGCGGTTTCGATCCTGCCGCTGTTGCGGATCGGCGGCATGCAGCTGTTCAAGATGGAAACCTCGGACAAATCCGAGCGCATCCGCCCGCGAACCTCCCAGGTCGCCACCACCGTCACCGCGGTCTATGTCGGCTTCACCCTGCTGTCGGGCCTGGCCTTCTGGCTGGCGGGGATGAGCGTGTTCGAGGCCGCCTGCCACGCCATGGCGGCACTCTCCACCGGCGGCTTCTCCACCTCGGACGCCTCGCTCGGCCATTGGGGCGAGGCGGCGCAGTGGGTGGCGGTGGCCTCCATGCTGGTGGGCGGGTCGACCTTCACCCTCTATGTGGCGCCGTGGAAGCATGGCCTGCGGGTGCTGGACGACAGCCAGGCGCGCTGGTACCTGCTGTTCCTCGGCGCCTTCTCGACCCTGCTGGCCCTGTGGCTGTGGGCCATGAACGGCATGGCGGCCGACGAGGCGGTTCGCCACGGCGCCTTTGCCGTGGTCTCGACGGTGACCGCCACCGGGTTCTACACCGCCGCCTGGATGGACTGGGGCGGGTTCGCCCAGGTGATGTTCTTCATCCTGGTGTTCATCGGCGGCTGCACCGGCTCGACCTCGGGCGGCATCAAGATCTTCCGCTGGGAGGTGCTGTTCAACGTGGCCGGCGTCCACCTGCGGCGGCTGCTGCACCCGCACGGGGTGTTCGTCATCAACTTCAACCGCCAGCCCATCTCGGAACAGGTGATGCGGTCGGTGCTGGGCTTCGTGGTGATGTATTTCCTGACCTTCGCCGGCTTCACGGTGCTGCTGGCAATGGTCGGGCTCGACCTGGTGACGGCGCTGTCGGGGTCGGCGGCGGCGCTGGCCAATGCCGGGCCGGGCCTGGGCGAGATCATCGCCCCCGGCGGCAGCTACCTGCCGCTGCCCGACGCGGCCAAGTGGGTGCTGGCCTTCGAGATGATGCTGGGCCGCCTCGAACTGTTCGGCGTCTTCGTGCTGCTCGGCCGCAGCTTCTGGCGCGAGTGAGGTGGCCGTGATCGACTTTCGCCCCGTCCTCGCCATCCTCGGCAGCATCCTGTGCCTGCTGGCCGCCGCCATGGTGCTGCCGGCGGCGGTGGACGCCATGGCCGGCGACGGGGAGTGGCAGGTGTTCGCGGCCTGCAGTGGGCTGACCCTGTTCGTCGGACTCGCCATGCTGCTGGGAGCCCGCAGCGGCGTCGGCGAACTGGCGGTGCGGCAGGTCTACCTCGCCGCCACCTGCGGCCTGGTGATTCCGGTGGTGTTCGCCGCCCTGCCGCTGGCCTTCGGGCCGTTGCAGCTCTCCATGACCGACGCGGTGTTCGAGGCCACCAGCGGGCTCACCACCACCAGCGCCACCGTGCTGTCCGGCCTCGACGCCCTGCCGCGCGGGCTTCTGCTGTGGCGGGCGGTGCTGCAGTGGCTGGGAGGAATCGGCGTGGTGGTGCTGGCGGTGACGGTGCTGCCGGCCCTGTCCATGGGTGGCATGCAGGTGTTCCGCATCGAGAGCGCCGCGGCCTCGGACCGCGCCGCGCCGCGCAGCTCGCGGGTCGGCTCGGCCATCGTCGCGCTCTATGCCGGAGTGACGGCGGTGCTGGCGGCGACGCTGTGGCTGGCGGGAATGGGCGGCTTCGACGCCTGGACCCACGCCATGACCACCATCTCGACCGGCGGCTTCTCCACCGGCGACGCCTCCATCGGCCGCTTCGACAGCGCCGCCATCGAGGTGGTGGTGACGGTGGGGATGATCCTGGGCGGCATGCCGTTCCTGCTGTTCTTCCACGCCAGCCAGGGCAACCCCAGGTTCATGGCGCGCGACCAGCAGCTGCGCTGGTATCTGGTCGTCCTGCTGCTGGCCACCACGGCGGTGGCACTGTGGCTGGCGTGGAGCCGCGGCCTGCCGGCGCTCGACGCCCTGCGCCATGCCGCCCTGACGGTGGCCTCGGCGATGACCGGCACGGGGCTGTTCACCCTGGACTTCGGCGGCTGGGACGGCCTGCCCCTGGCCATCCTGTTCTTCCTGGTGTTCGTCGGTGGCTGCGCCGGCTCGGCGGCGGGCGGCATCAAGGTGTTCCGCTTCCAGTTCCTGTTCGCCAACGCCCTGGTGCAGATGCGCCGCCTGCTGCGGCCACACGCCGTGCTGATCCCCAGCTTCAACCGCCGCCCCATCCCCGACGATGTGCTGGAATCGGTGATGGGCTTCCTGTTCGTCTACGCGCTGGGGTTCGCCGTGCTGGCGCTGTCGCTGGCCTTCCTCGGACTGGACTTCATGACGGCGGTATCGGGCGCCGCCTCGGCCATCGCCAATTTCGGCCAGGGCCTGGGCGGCGAGATTGGCCCCGGCGGCAGCTACGCCGCCCTGCCCGGCGCCGCCAAGTGGCTGCTGGCCGCCGGCATGGTGTTCGGCCGGCTGGAGCTGTTCACCGTGCTGGTGCTGTTCGTACCGGCCTTTTGGCGGCAGTAGCGGGGACGGTGGGTGCCTCCTCCATGGCGCTAATGTTTCCGGTCTTGCCCGCACAGGGGTGGGAATGCATCCATCAAGCCCGCCATCGCCCTCGAAAACCGCTCCCAAACCCAGGCGCTTCGTGCTTTATTAGCCGCCTTTCGAGCTAGGCAGGCGGGAATGCAAAGTCTGAACACCTATCGTGCCGGTCCCGATGAGCGCGGCCATTTCGGCATCCACGGCGGCCGCTACGTCGCCGAGACGCTGATGCCGTTGATCCTCGACGTCGAGAAGGCCTATCGCGCCGCCAAGGCCGACCCGGCCTTCGGCGCCGAGTTCGCCCACTGGCTGAAGCATTACGTCGGCCGCCCCAACCCGCTGTACTTCGCCCGCCGCCTGACCGAGGCGTATGGCGGCGCCAAGGTGTTCCTCAAGCGCGAGGACCTCAACCACACCGGCGCCCACAAGATCAACAACTGCATCGGCCAGATCCTGCTCGCCCAGCGCATGGGCAAGAAGCGCATCATCGCCGAGACCGGCGCCGGCCAGCACGGCGTCGCCACCGCCACCGTCTGCGCCCTGTTCGGCATGGAGTGCGTCATCTACATGGGCTGCACCGACATCGTGCGGCAGGCGCCCAACGTCTATCGCATGAAGCTGCTGGGTGCCGAGGTGCGGTCGGTCACCGCCGGCGCCGGCACCCTCAAGGACGCCATGAACGACGCCATGCGCGACTGGGTGGCGCATGTGGACGACACCTATTACCTGATCGGCACCGTCGCCGGGCCGCATCCCTATCCCGCCATGGTGCGCGATTTCCAGTCGGTGATCGGCGACGAGGTGCGCGAGCAGATGCTGGCGCAGGAAGGCCGCCTGCCCGACAGCCTGGTGGCCTGCATCGGTGGCGGCTCAAACGCCATGGGGCTGTTCCATCCCTTCCTCGACGAGCCATCGGTGCGCATCATCGGTGTCGAGGCGGCCGGTTATGGCCTGGAGACCGGCAAGCACGCCGCCAGCCTCACCGGTGGCCGGCCCGGCGTGCTGCACGGCAACCGCACCTACCTGCTGCAAAACGACGACGGCCAGATCAACGAGGCCCACTCCATCTCGGCCGGCCTCGACTATCCCGGCATCGGCCCCGAGCACTCGTGGCTGCACGACAGCGGCCGGGTGGAATACGTTTCCATCACCGACGACGAGGCGGTGGCGGCGTTCCAGCAATGCACCCGGCTGGAGGGCATCATCCCGGCGCTCGAATCCAGCCACGCCATCGCCCATGTCGCCAAGATCGCCGGCACCCTGCCCAAGGATCACCTGATGGTGGTCAACCTGTCGGGCCGCGGCGACAAGGACGTCGGCACCATCGCCAAGGCCTCGGGCGACGAGCACTTGGGAGGGCTGGTCTGATGAGCAGGCTGAAAGCGCGCCCGGCGCTTGAGGGGCAAGGACAATGAGCCGTATTTCCAACCGCTTCGCCAAGCTCAAGGCCGAGAACCGCGCCGCGCTGGTGACCTTCATCACCGCCGGTGATCCCGACCTTGCCACCTCGCAGGCGATACTCGACGGCATGCCGGCCGCCGGCGCCGATGTCATCGAGTTGGGGATGCCGTTCACCGACCCCATGGCCGACGGCCCCGCCATCCAGCTGGCCTCGCAGCGGGCGCTGGCCAGCGGCGGCTCGTTGCAGCGGACGCTGGACATGGTGGCGGCCTTCCGCACCACCGACAATGAGACGCCCATCATCCTGATGGGCTACTACAACCCCATCTACATCCGTGGCCCCGAGCGGTTCGCCCGCGACGCAGCGGCGGCGGGGGCCGACGGCGTCATCCTGGTCGACCTGCCGCCCGAGGAGGCCGACGAGCTGGTGCCGTTCCTCAAGGCGGTGGGCATGGACTTCATCGTGCTGACCACGCCGACCAGCGACGACGCCCGCCTGCCGGTGGTGCTGGCCAATGCCTCGGGCTTCGTCTACTACGTCTCGGTGGCGGGCGTGACCGGCACCAGTTCGGCCACCCAGACCGCCATCGACGGCGCGGTGGCGCGCATCCGCCGCCACACCGACCTGCCCATCTGCGTCGGCTTCGGCATCCGGACGCCCGAACAGGCCGCCGAGGTGGCCCGGGTCGCCGACGGTTCCGTGGTCGGCTCGGCCATCGTCCAGACCATCGCCGAGGGCGGAGAGCCCTTGAAGCTGGTCAATGCGTTGGCCGAGGGCGTGCGCGGGGCTCGCCGATCATTCAAGACACAGATGAACACAGATAAACGCAGATGAATGGTGACGATGTTCTAGAGCCATTGACCGGAAAAATCCTTGCCGCCGCGTTCGAAGTGGCGAATACGTTGGGCCATGGGTTTCTTGAGAGCGTCTACCAGAAGGCGCTTTTACATGAGTTGACCCTCGCGGGTCTCAGTGCGGAAAGAGAAGTCCCTTTCAAGGTGGGCTACAAGAACCTCGAAATAGGCACCTACGTCGCGGATTTGATTGTCCAAGGGTCCGTGGTGCTTGAACTGAAGGCCATCGATGCGTTGTCGCCCGCTCACGTGGGACAATGCCTGAACTATTTACGGGCGAGCGGTTTGCGGGTCGGCCTATTGCTGAACTTCGGTCGCCCAAGATTGGAATACCGCAGAGTGGCGCTGTGATTAAAATTCTTCATCTGCGTTCATCTGTGTTTATCTGTGTCTCAAGACGAGCAGGAATTTCGCCATGAACTGGCTGACCAACTTCGTCCGACCCAAGCTGCAGCGCCTCGTCGCCCCCAAGGAGGTGCCGGACAACCTGTGGCAGAAGTGCGCGGGCTGCGGCCACATGATCTTCCACCGCGATCTGGAGAAGGCGCTCAACGTCTGCCAGCATTGCGGCCACCACATGCGGCTGCCGGTGAAGAAGCGGCTGGAGATGCTGTTCGATGACGGCCAGTACCAGCGCATCGAGCTGCCCAAGGCGGTCGAGGATCCGCTGAAGTTCAAGGACCAGAAGCGCTATACCGACCGTCTCAAGGACACCCGCGCCCGGACCGGCGAGCACGACGCCATCGTGGTGGCGCATGGCCGCATGGGCGGGCTCAACGTGGTCATCGCCTGCTTCAACTTCGATTTCCAGGGCGGCTCCATGGGCATCGCGGTGGGCGAGGGGCTGGTCGCCGCCGCCGAACTGGCGGTGTTGCAGGACGCGCCCCTGATCGTGGTGCCGGCCTCGGGCGGCGCCCGCATGCAGGAGGGCAT
>CAJANL010000041.1 GCA_903941105.1 uncultured Rhodospirillaceae bacterium | reverse complement strand
GTCCGGCAGCACAGCATATGGGGGCAAATTGCAGTCCTTGCCCCAACATGGACCCCGCCTTCGCGGAGGTGACGAGATGAAGGATGGTGGGAAGAGTTTTTCCGCAGCCTGTTGGAGCACCGCACCTGAACTATGAAACGCGGTACTCTTGCGAGCATTGAGCGAACGGCCAAGGGCACGAAGGTGCCCGCCTGGCGAGGGCGAATTGATAAAGGTTGAAGCGTGATGCACATTTAGGGCATCACGCTTTAGAAAGAAAAAGGGCGCATCCACACCCCGCCATCGTCACCCCCGGACTTGATTTGGGAGTCCATGGCGCCGCTTGGCGAAGCGATCACCGCGTGGATGGCTGGACTTGATCCACGGCTGTCCGGGGACCTGGATATCCGGCACCTTTCCGTAATGGTGAAGAACCTCATCACCCGATTGCCTCGACCATAACGGACGAAGGGAAATCCGCTCACTCAACAGTGCCGGGCAGCTTCGCGGCACACGCGCCGGGCCGCCGGTCAGCCCTCCGCCGCCGGTCCCTCCGCCTCATAGCGCTTGAGTTTACGCCACAGTGAGGCACGGTCGATGCCGAGGACGCGGGCAGCGACGGTCTGGTTGCCGTTGACCTCCTCCAGCACCCACAGGATGTATTCCCGCTCCCGCTGCTCCAGGGTCTGCAGGCGGCTGCTGCGGGACTGGCTGTTGGCGGACCGAACGCTGGGGGGAAGGTGGCAGGGTTCGAGCATGGCGCCGTCGCACACCGCGACGGCACCGCGGATGATGGTCTGAAGTTCACGCAGGTTGCCCGGATAGTCGTAGGCGGCCAGCAACTCCAGGGCGTCGTCGGAAATCCCCTCGACGGTACGACCGGTCTCGACGCTGGCCCGGGCGAGCAGGTGGAGGGCGAGAGCCGGCACGTCCTCGCGACGCTGGCCGAGCGGCGGCAACGTCAGGGTGACCACCCCCAGCAGCAGATGGAGGTCGGCGCGGAACTGACCGGCCTTGACCAGATCATGCAGGTCGGCTGCGGTCGTGGCGGCCAACCGGACCGCCAGCGCTGGCGCACCGTTACCGCCGGCGTGATCGATGGACAGGGCCAACCGGGCCTGAAGCGGCAAGGGCAATTGCTCGATTTCCTCCAGCAGCAGCGTCCCCTCACCTGGCCGCTCGGGGCCGAACAGCATGGCATCGAGCGCCGCGAGATCGTGAGCGCTGCATCGGATGAGGTGCAGCGGTTGCGTCGCGTGCGGCGAGCAGGCGTGTAGGAAGCGGGCGCAGGCCCGGCGGCCGGTGCCCTGTTCCCCGACGATCAGCACCGGGCAGTCGAGGCCGGCCACCTGTCGCGCGGTGTTGATCAGACGCTGCACCGCCGGAGAGCGGGTGGTGAAGGCCTCATCGCCGGCCTCGCCCTCGGCCAGGGCCGCCACCAGTCGACGCCGGTGCACCCGGTCCATGGCCTCGGCGAGGACGCGGCGGACATCATCGAGTCGGTAGGGCTTGGCGATATAGCTGAAGGCGCCGTGCCGCATGGCCTCGACCGCCGAGTCCACGGTGGCATAGCCGGTGATGACGATCACTTCGGAGCCGGGGCTGTTCTCGCGGCAGCTCCGCAGAACCTGCATGCCGTCGACCTTTTCCATGCGCAGGTCGGTCAGCACGATGTCGAACGCCTCGCGGGCCAGCAGCGACAACGCCGCCTGTCCGCTGTGTGCGCACACCACGTCGTAGCCGGCCTTCTTGAGGACATGCTCCAGATTCTTCAGCGCCACTTTCTCGTCATCGACGACGAGAAGCCGTCCTTGGCTCTCCATTCGCTATCCTAGTTCGATGCGACCGCCACACTTTTGTCGCCAAGCGGAAGCCGGATCAAGAATGACGTTCCCTGCCCGGCTGTACTGGTGACCGTGATGCTGCCGCCGTGTTTCTTGACGATATCATGCACGATGAACAGCCCCAGCCCCGAGCCCGCCCCCACGTCCTTGGTGGTATAGAACGGATCGAACACGTGGTCGAGGTCGGTGGCGGCGATGCCGCAGCCATCGTCGCTCACCGCGATGACCACTGTCTCGGCTTCCTGCCGCCCGGTCACCACGATGTGGCCGTGTAAGCCGCAAGCCTGGGCGGCGTTCTTCAGCAGATTGATCAGAACCTGCTGCAGGCGCTGGCGGTCGGCGGGCACCGTGAGCTCGGCGGGCACCGCCAGCGTCACGGTCACTTCGGCCTCCATCTGGCCGCGGACGAAGGCCAGGGTTTCCTCCAGCAGCGGCGACAGGGCCACCGGCTCCTTCATGAATCCCTGATGGCGGCTGAAGTCGAGCAGCGAAGCGACGATGCGGCGGGCGCGCTCGGTCTGCTCGTCGATCTGCAGCAGATGCTCAAGGGTGAAATCGGGCTCGGCGTCGTCCTCCTCCAGGAGGATCTGGCACGAGCTGGAAATGTTGGAGAGCGGATTGTTGAGCTCGTGGGCGACCCCGGCCAGCAAGACGCCCAACGACGCCAGCTTCTGCGACACTACCATCTGCTGCTGCCGCAGTTCCAACTCGCCCATGACGCGGTTGAAGGCGGCGACCAGTGAACGCAGTTCGGCATCGCCGGCCGGCAGGTCGATACGTTCCAGGCGCCCGGCGGCAACCTCGTCCATGCGCTGCTGCAGGGTGCGGAGCGGCCCGGTGACGCCGTGCCACAGCAGGGTGGCGGTGGCGGCCAGCATCACCAGGCTGCCGATGATCACGGTCAGCACCAAGTGGCGGTTGGCGCGGGTGGCACTGTGCAAGGCATCGCGGCGAAGATCGGCCATGCGGCTGGCGATGGCCGATACCTCCTTGCCTTCGGCCCGCACCAGCGCCTCGCGCGGCTCTCCGGGTTGCAGCGCCAACTGCGTCATGCGCCGGCTATAGCCGTCGAGCCCATGGCGCAGCCGCTGTGCCAGCTCGGCATCCTCAAGGGCGGCCAACGGCTCGGCGTGATCGCTCAACAACACTTCAATGCGGGCGGAGAGGGCGCGGTTCTCGTCGAGGTCGGCCTGCTCGCGATACAGGACGTAGTTCTTCTCGAAACGGCGCAGATCGGCCACCGTCTCGACCAGCCGGGCGATGGCCTCCTCGGCGAGCATCACCCGCTCGATGCGCCACACTTCGTAGCCGGCAAACAGCGACAGGCCGATGACGAAGACACCGACCGCCGCAAATGCCAGGATGACTTTTTGCCGTAACGACTTCACCGGTGGAATGGTGGCACGCTCCCGGGCGCCCGGCAAGCTCAGGCCTTGACCACCATCACCGCGCAGGCCGCCTTGCCGATGACCCGCTCCGAGACGCTGCCGATCAGAACCTTGCCCAGCCCGGTGCGGCCATGGGAACCGACGATGATGAGGTCTGCGGCACGGTCGCGGCAGGTGGTGATGATGACTTCGTCGGCCTCGCCGGCGCACTCGATACCCTCGACGTCGATGCCCTCGTTGCGGAGTAACTCGACGGTACGGGCGACGGCCTCGCGGCCCTCCTGCAGGCGGGCAGCGTTGTGGCTGGGCACCAGGGCGCCGACCACCGTCACCGGAACGGCGCAGCACCGGGCCACCGCCAGGGCGGCCACCGCTGCGGCATCGCTGCAGCGTGAACCATCGGTGGCGAGCAGGACACGGCCGTGCCACATCGCGGCAGCCTGCGGCACCACCAGCACGCTGCACTTGGCCAAGCCGGCGACCTTGGCGGTGGCGTCGCCGACCATCAGCCGCGCCAGTCCGCGCCGGCCGCGCCGGCCCATGACCACCAGGTCGACGTCAAGGGACGCGGCCCGGGCAATGATTTCGTGCGGTGGGTCGTCGCCCGACACCACCAGGGGAGTGCAGGCGACACCCGCCGCCTCGGCCTCGGCCTGCACTACGGCGACATTGCCCCGGGCCTGGGCGCCGGCCTCGGCCACCAGTTGGGGGGCCAGCGCCTCGTATTCGGGATTGGTGCGTACCATGCTCATGGCGATGGCGCGCGCCCCGCTCTTCTGGGCCAGGGCGACGCCGACCCGCACCGCACCGGCGCTGAAGTCCGAGCCGTCGGTGCAGATCAGGACCTTATCGAAGCGGCCCAGCGGCGACAATTGAGAGCCAGTCATTACCCAATCCCCTTCCCAGTCATACCGGCCGGCCATTGAAATGACCGGCCTCATTGCCCCTCGCCGGGCGGGCGCATCCGCACCCTTGGCCGCCGCCGCAATGGCGGCCGGATACCGGCCAACGAGTCAAGTCGAAGGATGGCCGGTTCAATGTCCGGCCGCGAGAATTCCCGAGGCGGCGAGGATCAGCACCAGGATCTCGGCCACGACGATGCCGATGACCAGCGGGTCGCGCGCCTTCAGGGAAAGCGGCAGGATGCGGATGTAGCAGACGATGGTCACCGCCGACAGGAAGGCGATGCCGAGGAAGTTCATGAAGTCGCCCTTGTGCGCCAGGGTCAGCCAGTTCCACCCGGTGCCGACCCCCGCGGCCGCCAGGTACTGGCCAACCGGCATCGACCAGTAGTTGGGCAGGTCGGCCAGTGGAACCTGGGGCTCGGCCACGCCGAGGACATAGGCGAAGAAGCTCAGCACCAGCATGGTCAGCCCGGCCCGCATGCCGTGGTCGAGCAATTGGGCGTAGACCACCTGCTCGGGGAGAACGGCGAGGGTGGCGCCGGAGGCTGCCGCCGGCGCGGCGACGGCCTCGCCCTGCGCTGCCGCGCCGGGCATGTTCAGCTTCATTTCCATGTCTCGGGTCCCCTTCTCGTCAGATACCCAGGCCCTTGAGCAGGGCACGCGAACCGGCCAACAGCAACAGGGTGATCACCACGCGGCGGATCACCGTCGCGTTGGTCCGCTTGAGCAACCGCACCCCGACCAGCGACCCCAGCATGATCCCGATGATCGACGGCACCGCCACCAGCGCCAGGACGGCGCCGTTGTTGAGGTAGACCCAGGCGGCGGCGGTATCGACGATGGACAGCATGAACTTGCTGGTGGCTACCGAAACCTTCAGCGGCGCCCCCATCAGCAGGTTGAGCACCGGCACGTTGGCCCAGCCGGCGCCCAGGCCGAACATTCCCGCCAACACGCCGATGACGGTGAACATCATCAACCCCTGCGGGGTGCGGTGAACCTGCCAGTCGATGTCCTTGCCGGTGGTCGCCTCGTGGTAGATGCCGTTGATGCGCAAGGCCACCGCCAGCGAATCGGGCTGGGCGACGACGGGGAATTCGGACTTCTTCGCCGACAGCATCAGCACCACGATGCCGAGGATGGTGGTGCCGAGGGCCAGTTGCACCACGTTGGTGGGCAGGGCGAGGCCGATCATGGCGCCGACGATGGCCGAAGCCGAAGCAATCAGGGCCAAGGGCATCGCCAGGCGCAGATTCGCCATGCCGCTGCGCAGTAGGCCCGGCCCGGCGGCCAGCGCCCCGGCGAGAGCCACCAGCAGGCCGGCGCCACGCACGAAATCAAGATGAAAGGGAAAGAAGCCGCCGACGATGGGCACGAACAGCACCCCGCCGCCCACGCCCCCCAGCACCGCGACGATACCGAGCAGGAAGGAGACGACGAACAGGATTGCCGCCCAGCCCCACCACGGCATGGTGGAGGCCGCCATCGGGTCTCCCTCGGCGAAGGCGGGACCGGCGCAGGCCAGGACGGCGACGCCGGCCATGGCGGCGAGTGTGTGATGAAGGCGCACGAGTCCCCCTGCGGCAGGCCACAGCCGTATCAAGGCGGCCGATTACATTAGATTGATCTGATTAAACCGCCGGGCAGGAAAGGTGTCAAATAAATTGTTGCATGATGCAACATCAAGGTGCGCCGCCATCGTCGTCATTTGCCACAGCGCCGACCGAAGAGGGGCTCAACGCTGATTAACGGGGGGGGGCTGGCGCAGGCCCTTCCCGGACTTCAACGAAGAATCCGACAGGGGCGGATTGGCCTATCGGACGTCGATCAGTCCGCTCATCCCCAGGGCCGAATGGCCGGTGATATCGCATTCGAATTTGTAGGACCCGTAGCGCGCCGGCACGAACCACAGCTCCTTGGTTTCGCCGGCCGGCACCAGCACGCGCTCGACCCAGGGACCGTCCATGGTGCCGCCGGGACCGCTCAACTGCTTGACGGCAATGCCCTGAAAGAATGCCTTGGCGACAAAGCTGTGGTTGCGCTCGGTCTCGTTGACCAGCACCAGCCGGGTCGGACGGTCGCGGTGGAACACCATCTCGTCGGGGGTGAACCGATAGCCGGGAATCCGCACCGTCAGCGTCTCGGGGGCACTCCAGTCGGCGGCGGCCACCAATTCGGCGGCATCACGCAGGTAGCCGGCCGGCTGCACCTGGCTGACGGCGTCGGTGCCGGCGCAGGCCGAGAGCAGCAGCAGGGCAAGGGGAGCCAGGCGCTTCACGCTCCGGGCCCCTCGTGCAGGCTCGTCCACTCCTTGGCCTCGAATACGATATAGGCGTCGATCATTGACCGGTAGATGTGCTCCATCAGGTCGGGATCGACGCCCTCCTCGTTGGCGAGGTGGCGGACCCGCAGCGCGATCTGCTCGATGCGGGCGGTGTCGACCACGGCATTCTTGGTCTGCTTGAAGCGGGCGGCCTGCCGCACATAGCCGGCGCGCTCGGCCAGCAGCGGCACGATGCGGGCATCCAGAAGGTTGATGTGTTCGCGCACCTCGGCGAGGCTGTTGCAGTCTGTCATGATCGATCCTTTAATACTTCGACTCCCCGGGTTGCGATCTCGCCAACGGCGAGGTGCCGTGGAAACAGGCGGGAACGAATATGCCAGCCTCCTCGACCGGAAAGAACAGGCCGTAAGGACAGCGATGCCGGCGCGCGCGGCACACGGTCCTGAACGACAAGGGGGAAACCGCAACGGACCCTCGGCGATACGCGCAACGGCCACATCGCCCCGTTCGAGGGACAATGGTGACGCCTCTCCTCACGATACCATGAGGATGGCGTGCGGCATCGGCATCGTCAAGTCAGGGGCATGACCGCTGTCAGCCCGGATCGGGGACCCGCACACTGGGATGATGGTTCGCGACCGATAGTGGTCGGGTCTGCGCAGTGCATCCCCACTTGACGACAATATCAAACGCACCCGAGGATGATGCGCCCTTTATCGGAGAAGTCGCCATGCACTCCCCCCTCTGCGACATGGCCGATATTCCCGATCCCGGCGCCAAGGGCTTCATCGTCGAGCGCGGCGGGGAGCGGATCAAGGTGTTCGTGGTGCGTCGCGATGGCGAGGTATTCGCCTATGTGGATTCCTGTCCGCATCTAGGGGTGCCGCTGGCCTTGGACGAAGATGCCTATCTCGACCTCGACAAGAGCCACATCCTGTGCGCCAACCATGCGGCGCGGTTTCACATCGACGACGGCCTGTGTGTTTGGGGCCCCTGCGCCGGTCGCTCGCTGGAGCCCTATCCGGTGATAGTGCGAAATGGCGGACTGTATGCCCAGGGGGCAAGCCCAATCGCCTAGAACTTTCGCAAGATTGCGCTGCGCCCCGCCAAAAGGGTCAATTCGAACGCGCCGGACTTGTCTCGTTCGGCGGAGTCGAACATACTCGACGACAGTAATCCGGGGAAACGTCCTACGCCCTGCCCCCGCCGAGGCGTAGGCTAACCAACAATAGGGAGACACCCGAACGATGTCTGAAGTCTTTCCCGTTCCAGCCGAATTCGCCAAGACCGCGCTCGTCGATGCCAAGAAGTATGCCGAAATGTACGAGCGTTCGGTCAAGGACCCCGACGCGTTCTGGGGCGAGCACGGCAAGCGCATCGACTGGATGAAGCCCTTCACCAAGGTCAAGGATGTTTCCTTCTCCGGTGACGTCCACATCAAGTGGTTTCAAGACGGCCAGTTGAACGTCGCCGCCAACTGCCTCGACCGGCACCTGGCCACCCGCGGCGACCAGACCGCCATCATCTGGGAAGGCGACGACCCCAGCGAGTCCGCCCACATCACCTACAAGGACCTGCACGAGCGCGTCTGCCGCATGGCCAATGCCATGCAGGACCTGGGTTGCAAGAAGGGCGACCGCGTCACCATCTATCTGCCGATGATTCCCGAGGCGGCGGTGGCCATGCTGGCTTGCGCCCGCATCGGCGCCGTCCACTCCATCGTGTTCGGCGGCTTCTCGCCCGACGCGCTGGCCGGCCGCATCCAGGACTGCGACAGCTCGCTGCTGATCACCGCCGACGAGGGTCTGCGCGGCGGCCGCAAGGTGCCGCTGAAGGCCAATGCCGACAAGGCGCTGGAGACCAGCTGGTCGGTCAAGAACGTCATCGTGGTCAAGCGCACCGGCGGCAACGTCCACATGGTGACCAACCGCGACGTGTGGTACCACGACATCGTCGCCAAGGCCTCGCCGGTGCACACGCCGGAACCGATGGACGCCGAGGACCCGCTGTTCATCCTCTACACCTCGGGCTCGACCGGCAAGCCCAAGGGCGTGCTGCACACCTCGGGCGGCTATCTGGTCTATGCCGCCATGACCCACCAGTACGTCTTCGACTACCACGAGGGCGAAGTCTACTGGTGCACCGCCGATGTGGGTTGGGTGACCGGCCACAGCTACATCGTCTACGGCCCGCTGGCCAACGGCGCCATCACCATGATGTTCGAGGGCATCCCCAACTACCCGACGGTGTCGCGGTTCTGGGAAGTGGTCGACAAGCACAAGGTCAACATCTTCTACACCGCCCCCACCGCCATCCGCGCCCTGATGCGCGAAGGCGAGGAGCCGGTGAAGCGGACCAGCCGCAAGTCGCTGCGCCTGCTGGGTTCGGTGGGCGAGCCCATCAATCCCGAGGCCTGGATGTGGTACCACCGCGTCGTCGGTGACAGCCGCTGCCCCATCGTCGACACCTGGTGGCAGACCGAGACCGGCGGCATCCTGATCACCCCCCTGGCCGGCGCCATCGCGCTCAAGCCCGGTTCGGCGACCAAGCCGTTCTTCGGCGTCAAGCCGGTGGTGGTCGATGCCGACGGCAAGATCCTCGACGGTAAGACCGAGGGCAACCTGTGCCTGCAGGAGCCGGGCTGGCCGGGCATGATGCGCACCGTCTACGGCGACCACGAGCGTTTCGTGCAGACCTACTTCTCCGCCTATAAGGGGATGTACTTCACCGGTGACGGCTGCCGCCGCGACGAGGACGGCTACTACTGGATCACCGGCCGCGTCGACGACGTCATCAACGTCTCGGGCCATCGCATGGGCACCGCCGAGGTCGAATCGGCCCTGGTCGCCCACACCATGGTGGCCGAGGCCGCGGTGGTGGGCTATCCGCACGATATCAAGGGCCAGGGCATCTACGCCTATGTCACCCTGATCTCCGGCGTCGAGCCCACCGAGGAACTGCGCAAGGAGCTGGTCAACTGGGTCCGCAAGGAAATCGGCCCCATCGCCAGCCCCGACCTGATCCAGTGGGCGCCCGGTCTGCCCAAGACCCGCTCCGGCAAGATCATGCGCCGCATCCTGCGCAAGATCGCCGAGAACGAGTTCTCCAACCTGGGCGACACCTCGACCCTGGCCGATCCCACCGTGGTCGACGATCTGGTGGACAACCGCATGAACCGCGCCTAAATGCGGGCATGACACTGGCCTGGGGCCCGCGGCATAATCCGCGGGCCCTTTTTTCTTGCTGGGCCCCTTTTTCTTGCTGGGAAGGATCTGCAACCGTGCTGGCCGAGACGCTGGGCGTGCTGACTGGCGGCTATCTGATGCTCTTGGGCGGCATGGCCGCCGTACAGCGTGACATGATCTATCATCCCTCGGCCGAGGGTGCCGATCCGGCCGGGGCAGGGGTGCCCGAAATGGTGCCGGTGCCGGTGCGCGCCGCCGACGGTGTCGTGGTGACGGGCTGGTACGCTCCGGCGCCCCAACCCAATGCCGCCACCGTGGTGCTGTTCCACGGTAACGCCCGCTCGGTCTCGTGCCGCGCCCACAAGGCCCGCCGCCTGCTCGACGCCGGCTTCGGAGTGTTCCTCGCCGAATACCGTGGCTATGGCGGCAACGCCGGCCGCCCCAGCGAGCAGGGCCTCTACGCCGATGCCCGCGCCGTGCTGGCCTGGCTGATGTCGCAAGGGGTGACGGTGGACACCACCGTGCTCTACGGCGAGTCGCTGGGCTCCGGCATCGCGGTGCAGATGGCGGCCGAGTACGGCGTGGCCGCCCTGCTGCTGGAGGCCCCCTTCACCCGCCTGCCCGACCTGGCGCCGGCCTTCGTGCCGCCGCCCCTGGCGCAGTTGATGATGCTCGACCATTTCGACAGCCGCGCCAAGATCGGCCAATCGACCATGCCGCTGCTGGTGATGCACGGCGAGCGTGACTGGGTGGTACCCACCACCATGGGCCGCGAGATCCTGGCGGCGGCGGAGTCGTCATCGCATCGCGAGGGGATGTTCCCCGCCGCCGCCGGCCACAACGACCTGTGGGATCACGGCGCCGGCGACCGCACCATCGACTTCATCCGGCGGATGCTGGGATAGAGCGGCGTTGAGCCGGCGCCCAAGCGGGCGGATGCCCGCGCCCGGCAAGGGCAAACAGAAGGAATTGGAGTGTGATGCACCTTTGCGGCATCACACTCCAGAACCCGTCACGGCGCCGCCAGCGCCCGATGCAGGATGTCGGCCAGCGCCGTATAGCCCGCCCGGTTGAGATGGCCGGGGTCGTTGGGCCCATGCAGATAGCCGTATTGCCACGCCGCCGCGCGCAGGCCGGGGCGAGTGTCGATGAAGCGGGCTCCCGCCGCCTCGGTGCGCCGGCGAATGACCGCGCTGGTCTGGTCGCTGACCCGGGCGAGGGACTCCTTCGACACCAGGGTGACCGGACCGGGGGTCTCGCCGGTGGCATTGCGGATGCGGTCCTGCAGCGGAATGTCGGCCTGCGCCAAATCATAGACGTTCACCGGCGAGGGCAGGTAGGCCACCCACAGGCGGGCGCCGGGAAACACCGCCTTGAGATGGCGCAGCGATTCCTCGAAGTACAGGCCGGCCAACTCGATCTCGTGGGGAGAATGGAAGACGAACGGTTCCACCGTCGGGCTGGGAT
The DNA here is from genome assembly GCA_903941105.1 of uncultured Rhodospirillaceae bacterium. Lineage (GTDB taxonomy): Bacteria > Pseudomonadota > Alphaproteobacteria > Rhodospirillales > Magnetospirillaceae > CAJANL01. The sequence continues at coordinate 15,175 of CAJANL010000041.1, read as the reverse complement.
AGGGCAGAGTGCGGCCACCGGCGTTGACGGCATAGCGCGACGACGTGTAGCGGCTCCAGTCCTCGACATAGGCCGCGGCGCGGCGGTACTGCGGGTCCTCGGCGGCGAACACCCCGACCCCCTGGCGGACGGTGTTCTTGTAGGCAAGCTTGACCAGATGGCCGGCGGTATCGGCGGCGTGGGCGTTGGCCAGGGGATGCCAGCGCCGCCGCGCCCGCCCGGCGCCGTCGGCGGCCAGGCTGTCGATGTAGCGCCGCGCCTGGCCGGGGTCCTCGGGATGATCCGCCCAGGTCGGCATCCAGAAGCGGATGGCGGTCATCTGGTCGTTGACGTCGTTGCCCTCATAGAAATAGGCGACCACGTCGCCGGCCGGCGGCAGGGTCAGGCCGGCATAGCGGTTGATCCCTCCCATGGCCGAGGTGGTGTCGAAGCCGTAGGTGAAGCTGGGGTAGCCGCCGCGAAAGCCGAAGCTCAGAACATCCCGTCCGCTCAGCCGATGCAGCAGATGGCCGGCGTGGAAATCGGGGTTGCCGTCATAGACCACCCGCATCATCCAGTCGCCAAGGCCCTCGGCATAGGAATCGCCGATGATGGCGACATAACCGGGCTTGGGCAGGGTGGCCGCCTTGGACGGCTGCGCCAGGACGTCGAGGAAGCCGAGCTGCTGATGCAGCGACAACGGCACCAACTGAAGATGCGGCCGCCAGGCCAGCGTTTCGAGGACGACGTAGGACACCAGCGTCGAGACGACCGCCAGACCCCAGTTGATGAGACTGCCTTTCTTCATCGATCCTAGATACCCCGTTCAGCCGGCCCTTGCCAATCGGCAAGCCATCCCCCACCCTGGATGCCCATGCCGATCCTCGCATTGCCCGCCCTCATCCCCGCCCTGCCGCGCCACGCCCGGCTGCTGGGGCTCGACCTGGGAACCAAGACCATCGGGCTGGCGCTGTCGGACGTGTCATGCACCATCGCCACGCCGTTCGACACCATCCGCCGCACCAAGTTCACCAAGGATGCCGAGGCGCTGCTGGCCATCGTCGACCGCCACGAGGTCGGGGGGCTGGTGCTGGGACTGCCGGTGGAAATGGACGGTGCCGAGGGGGCACGCTGCCAGTCGGTGCGAGCCTTCGCCGTTAACCTGCTGAAGCTGCGCGACCTGCCCATCGTCTTCTGGGACGAGCGCCTGTCCACCGCCGCGGTCACCCGCACGCTGCTGGAGGCCGACGCCTCACGCAAGCGCCGCGCCGAAGTGGTCGACAAGCTCGCCGCCGCCTACATTCTGCAAGGGGCGCTGGACGGGGCGAGGGGCTGAGGTCCGGGCGTTACGCCTTCGCCTTCGCCTTCACCCTGGCCGCTGCCTTGGGCTTGGCCACCACCGCCTTGACCGGGGCGGAAGCAGCCGGGGCGGGTGCCGCCACGGTCTTCACCTGGGCCTCGGCGATCAGCCAGAAATCAAGGTCGCGTCCCTCCGGCCGCCCCTCATTTTCCCATAAACGATAGGCGTGGTCCCTGATCACCGAGTCGCGATTTGCACTCATGGAGGTTCCCCTGGGCTGCTGCCGAGCGATTGGAGGCTACCGCAAAAAGGCGGCCCGATTCAATCCCTCGACCGGGCCCTCAACCGGGCAGGGCCTGCCTATCCCGCATGTACCACCTTGGTCCGACGCGCCACCGCGGCATCCTCGGGGCTGTAGCCCTTGCCCTGCCACAGCATGGTGTAGGCGATTTCCTCGTTGCCGTTCTCGCACAGCTCCAGGACCTCGCGGAACAGCGGTTGGAACGTGGGGCTACGGTGCGACTGCTCGTGTTCCGCGAAGCTGTTCCAGAAGGTGATGATCAGCGCCTCGCGACCCTTCAGCGGTGACTCCACTGCCTGGCCGACGGTGGAACCCTCGTTGGAGACCTGGCCAGAGTTCAGGCAGACGAAGCCGCCGACGAAGCCGGTGTCCGAGTGGAAGGTCTTGACGTTCTCGCACAACATCGCCACCCGCTCCTCAAGGTCGTCGACGCCATAGCCCGCCTTTAGCACCACCCGGTTGACGGTGACCACCCCGTCCGACGAAAATCCACTGATCAGCATGTCATGCTCCCGTTACTACATTAGCTTTACCTAAAATATTAACTCCCTCGCGGGAATCAATGGCTTGCGAAAACTATTCGCCACACCTATCCACTAAACTGGGGCATCGAGATTCGGGGGGCAAGCATGACGGACCAGTCCAACCACAACGCGGCGGCGCGCGCCCTGGCCGACGGCGGCCGCGCCTGGCAGGCGGGACGGATCGAGGCGGCGGTAGCGGCGTTCGCCATTGCCGCGCGATTGGCCCCGACCACCGCCGCGGCGCACGGCAATCTCGGCGTGGCGCTGCGCCGGCTGGGGCGGCCGCATGCGGCGGTGGCGAGTTACCGCCGCGCCCTGAGCCTGGTGCCCGACGATGCCGCCACGCTGTCCAACCTCGGCAACGCCCTGCGTGAGATCGGCGAATTGCCCGAGGCCGAACTGGCCTTGCGCCGGGCGGTGGCGCTGGACGGCGGCAACCGCTCGTTCGCCTTCAACCTGGCATTGCTGCTGCGCGATCGCCGCCAGCACCTCGAAGCCCTGGCGCTGATGGAGGCGCTGGCGGTGGGCTGGCCGGAGAATGGCGAGCTGGCCTGGGACCTGGCGCTGACCCAGCTCTATCTGGCGGATTTCGACAGCGGCTGGCCGGGCTACGAGGCCCGCTTCCGCCTGTCGCGCAGCCCGGCGCGGCCGCTGCCCGGCCCGCGCTGGGACGGCGTCGCCGACCTCGCCGGCAAGACGCTGTTCCTTCATTCCGAACAGGGATTTGGCGACGCGCTGCAATTCGTGCGCTTCGTGCCGCTGGCGGTGGCGCGCGGTGCCCGGGTGGTGCTGGAGTGCCTGCCCGAGCTGCGCGAGCTGTTCGCCACCGTGCCGGGGGTGGCGCAACTGGTGGACAAGGGGACGCCGCCACCGCCCTACGATCTGTGGGCTCCCATGCTGAGCCTGCCATGCCTGCTGGGCACCGGCGCCGACGTCCTGCCGGCCGCGGTGCCCTATCTGACGCCCCCGGCGCGCGCGACGGGAGTGCGGCGGCCACCGGGAACGGCGCTGACGCTTGGGCTGGTCTGGGCCGGCAAGACGACGCCGCGCGACCGCTCGTGGCCGCTGGAGGAGCTTCTGCCGCTGCTGAGCGACCCACGCATCGCGGTGCACGCCCTCCAGGTGGGGCCGCGCGGCAGCGATCTCGACCACCTGGGGGTGCGGCATCTGGTGCACGACCTGGGTCCGGAGCTGAACAGCTTCGCCGACACCGCGGCGGCCATGGCGGCGCTCGATCTGGTGATCACCGTCGACACCTCGGTGGCCCATCTCGCCGGTGCGCTGGGGCGCCCCTGCTGGGTACTGCTGCGCTATGTCTCGGATTGGCGCTGGCAGGACGAGCCGGCAGACTCGCCGTGGTATCCCTCCATGCGGCTGTTCCGCCAAGCCGATCCGCAGGACTTCAAGGGGCCGGTGGCGGAGTTGATGGCGGCGCTCACGGGAGTGACGGCCGCCACGCCATCTGTGCTAACCTGAAAACGTCCGTGGACAATGGTCCGTTGAGGGGGGGCATGGAATCCAGCAATCGCCGCCGGGTGTTCGCGCCGGGCACCGTCATCTTCCATGAGGGCCAGACGGGTTCCGAGGCCTATGTGGTCGAGACCGGCCGCGTCGCCGTCTTCAAGACCATCAATGGCCGCCGCATCGACATCGGTCAGGTCGGCTCGGGCGGCATCTTCGGCGAGATGGCGCTGATCGATGACCATCCCCGCATGGCCTCGGCGGTGGCCGACGAGGAAACCGCCTGCGTCGTCATCGCCAAGCAGCGCCTTACCGAGCAACTGGAAAAGGCGCCCCGCGGGGTCCGCGTCATCGTCGGGGCCCTGCTAGGCAATATCCGCCTGATGGGCACCGAGCTGGTCGAGGCTCAGATCATCCTGGCGCTGCACGAGGACAAGCCGTGAGCATGGCCACCCGGCTTGCCGCCCTGCTGCTGTGCCTCGCCCTGGCCGCCCCCGTCGTCGCCGCCGACAAGCAGAAGATCCGCTACAACAAACTGCCCGCGGTCGCCGTCGAACTGTGGGACCAGAACGGCATCTTCCACCAGGTGGTGGCGGAACTGCTGCTGGTGATGCCCGAGGACGCTAAGGTCGCGAAGGGACTACACGAGAAGATCCAACGGGTATTGAGCGTGATCTCCTACGAGGAATTCGTGCGATCCAACCCGGCGGCGCTGATCAAATCCATGGCCTTGGAGGTGGTCCGCAAGGAGCCCGACGGTGACAAGATCCAAGAAGTGCTCATCAGCAGGCTGGTGATGCGCTAGGCCACCCAAATGAGTTAGGATGCCGGAGTGCCGGTACGAACGGGAGGAAAGCGGAATGTCCGAAGACAATGCGGTCAAGCAGTTCATCTCGTTCACCATCGGTGACGAAGAGTATGGCGTCGATATCATGGCGATCCGCGAGATCAAGGGCTGGACGCCCTCCACCCCCCTGCCCGAGGCGCCGGCGCACATGCGCGGCGTCATCGATCTGCGCGGCGTCATCGTGCCAATCATCGACCTCAGGGTGCGCTTCCACAGCGGCATCACCGAGGCCACGCCGACCCATGTCATCATCGTGGTGGCCATCGGCGACCTGATGGTCGGGCTGATGGCCGACGCGGTGGTCGACATCGTCACCGTGTCGGGCAAGGACATCCAGCCGGTTCCCGACATGGACCGTCAGGGCCACCACGGATACCTGGCCGGCATCGTCTCGGTCGAGGGCCGCATGGTGGTGCTGCTCGACCTCGACAGCCTGCTGGAAAACGACAAGGACATCCTGGCCCAGGCCGCGGCCTAGGGCGCCGCGCCTGAAACATGAAGCGCGGTATTCTTGCGGGCATTGAGCGAGCGACCAAGGGCACGAAGGTGCCCGCCCGGCGAGGGTGAATTCATCCAGCGCCGCGCCTGACATATGAAACGCGGCCCTCCCCGCTATCCGTAATCAGCGCCACACCAGCGCATCCACCGCGCCACAGTGGGGACAGGCCGGGGAAAATTCCGCGGCCTGTCCATTGCAACGGGTGCACAGCCAGGCCGGATCGGCGGCGGCTTCGGTCGCCTTGGCCAGCCAGCCTTGCGCGGCGGCTTCATCCTTCTTCTCGTCACGCTCGATGCGGGCCAGCAGGCGGTAGGCGGCCGGACTCTTGCGCTGGCCGAGTGCGGTCTCCAGATGGCTGCGGGCCTGCCCCCACAGGCGGGCGGCCAGGGCAGCCTCGGCCAGGGCGATGTGGCTCACCGGGGATTGCGGGTTGCCCTTGACCAGCCGCTCCATGCGCTTGACCCGATCGAGCGGCGACTCGGCGGGCACCAGCGCCGCCCAGGCGGCGGCCAGTTCCGGGTGGGGAGAGATACGGAAGGCGGCCTCGACGATGGCGCGGGCCTTGCGGTCCTTGCCGGCGGTGGTCAGCAGCCGCGCCGCCCGCACCGTGGCCGGGACAAAGGCGGGATCGGCCTCATGCGCCTTCACCGCCAGCGCCAGGGCATCCGAAGCGTTGGCGGCCTCGGCGGCGGCGGCGCGGGCATCCAGCACCAGGGCACGGCGGCGGCCGAGGTCGGGCAGGGTCATGGCCTTGCGGCGGCGGGCTTCGTCGAGGGTGAGTTCCGCCTCGGACCACTGACCGGCTCCGGCCTGCAGTTCGAACAGGGTGGCGGCCAGCCCCTCGCCCGGCTGCAGTGCCCAGGCACGCCGGGCGTAATCGAGCGCCTTGTCGAGGTCGTTGTCCTTCAGCGCCAGGTCGAGCAGGCCCTTGAGACCAAGGAAGGCGGTCTCGGGGCGGCCGACCATGTCCTCGAAGCGGCGACGCGCCTCGGCCTGATCGCCCGACAGCTCGGCCGCCTGGGCGGTGAGCAGTCCGGTCAGCGAGCGGTCGGCCAGCAGGCGATCGGCCTTCTTCGCCAGCTTGCGCGAGGCTTCGCGGTTGCCTGCCGCCACCGCCGCCAGTCCGTCGGACAGCGCGCGGTAGCCATCGCGCACCCGGCGGGCGCGCCGCGCCGCCAGCAGACGGCCGGGGCCTCCCACCACGACGCGGCCCAGCCGCAGCAGCACCTCAAGCACCGCCAGCAGCAGCAGCAGCGCCAGCAGCAGCACCGGCACGGTGGTGTCGACCCGCCAGCCCTGCCAATGGACGGTGACCTCGCCCGGCCGGTCGGCCAGCCAGACCGCTCCCGCCACCATGACGGCGACGGTCAGCACGAAGAGAAGGAGGCGCTTCATCTCAACGCCCCGCGCCGGTGAGGGCGATGGTATGGGCGGTGAGGTCCGACAGCGCCTTCTCGGCGGCGACCCGCGCCCGGGCGTCGGCCAGCCAGGGGGCGGCCACCTCGGCGGGGCCGCCCGACAGGCCGGCCAGCTCGGCGGCGGCGGCGGCGAGGTCGCCCTCGGAAACGCGGGACTCGGTGCGAGCGGCCACGGCGGCGGCGGTTTCCCCGGCGGCGGCGCCGTCTTCACGGCGGATGGTGACCAGCGACAGCAGGCGATTCAGGGTGGCCCGCCACCAGCTGTCGCCCAGCGGCAACGCCTCGGCGCGGACCATGCGGGGTGCCAGCGGCCAGAAGCGCTCGGCCAGCACCATGCGGGTGGGAATGCCGGCGGCGGCGCGCTCGGCCAGGGCGTCGGCGGCCCGCTGAACCGCCTCGTCCTGGGGAGCGATGGCCTTCAGTGCCCGCAGCTCGGAGTCGAAGGGATAGCCCATATTGACCATCTCGCGCAGTTGCCCGACCGCCAGCAGCATGGCCACCGCCGAGGCGCGGCGCTGCGACAGCTCGCGCAGGCCGGCCTCGGCCTGCTCGATGCGGTCGGCCAGCCGCAGCACCGCCGCGGCGTCGGCGGTGGTCTTGCGCAGTTCGACCACCTGGCGCGACAGGCCCTCGACCTCGTCCACCAGACGCGCCGGCACCTGCGGCCGCGACTGCAGCGCGGCCAGGCTGGCCTCCAGCGCGGCAACGCGGGACTCGTCCGGGGCGGGAACGGCGGGGGGCTGCGACAACCGTGTCTCAAGCTGACGCAGGCGCTCGCGGGTCTGGGCGAGCTCGGATTGCAGCACCGCCACCTCGTTGGCCGGCGGCACGCTGGGCGCTGCCGGCGGTGGCGCCAGGGTGCCGAAGTCGAACTGGGCGCTCCAGCGCGGATAGGTGACGGTGGCTGCCGCCGCCAGCAGGGCCAGCACCACGAAGGCGATCAGCCCGCCCCACGCGGCACGTTTGGGAGCGGCATCGACAACCGGGGGGGCCGGGGCGGCGTCGGGCTGGGAAAGTTCCGGTGCCGCCACGGAGGTCGCGGGCGGCTCGGGCGGCGGCGGCTGGGTCATACGCGAGAGTCCGATCCTAGGTCGTCGTCGAGGGCCGCCAATAGTGCGGCCTGGGTGGGTTGGGCGGCGATACGCAAGGACCGCCAGGGCAGCGATGCCAACTCGCGCGCCACATTGGCACTCAGCCCATAGGTGGCGACGCGTGCCAACTCCCCTGCCGCTCCGGCCGCTCGCACAAGGGTAGCAAAGGTCGCGGCGGTGCGGGGAGAGAAAAACAGCGCCAAATCGATTGCGCCCGCCGCCAGGGCCTCGCCGAGAGCGGGCGACAGGGCGGTGGCGGTGCGCGCCTCATAGAGAACGACGCGGCGGACCTCGAACCCCTTGCTTCCCAGCCGCCCAGCCAGATCACCGGCCACCACCGTCCCGGCGGCATGCAGCAGGGCGCCGGCCGAGGGGGGCGTACGGGCGGCGACGAGTTCGGCCAGGGTATCCACATCGCCACCGGCGCTCTCCACCGTGGTGTAGCCCAGCTCGCGCGCCACCCGGGCCGAGGCGTCACCCACCGCGAACAGCGGCATGCTGCGATCCGCCACCACCCGGGCCAGGGCGCGGATGCCGTTGGCGCTGGTGCCGACAATGCCCTGGACGCCCGCGGTGTCGACGGCAACGCCGTCCAGCGCGACGATATCGAGCAGCGGCTCGACCATCACGTCGATGCCACGCTCGGCCAGCGCCCGCGCCAGCGCCACGGAGTCCTCGCGCGGGCGGGTGAGCAGGGCCAGCCGCTTTCGGTCAGCGGTCATTCCTGCTCCCGAATTTGGGCTGCTCCTCGCGGAAACCCGCCGGGTCCTGGTGAATGATGACCTCGAAGGCGGGGAAGGCGTCCATGATGGACTTCTCCACCGTGTCGGCGATCTCATGCGCCCTGATCAGCGGCAGGTGGGCGTCGAGCTCCAGGTGCAACTGGATGAAGCCGCCCTGGCCGGAGGACCGGGTGCGAAGATCGTGCATATTGCGCACCTCGGGGTGCGAGCGGGCAATCTGGCGGATGCGGTCGCGCTCGCCGTCGGGCAGCTCGCGGTCCATCAGCATGTCCAGCGAGGCCAGGGCGATCTGCCAGGCGCTGTAAAGCAGGTAGCCGGCGATGGCCAGGGCGAACAGCGGATCGAGTGCCGTCCAGCCGAACTGCATGAACAACAGCAGCGACACGATCACCGAGCCATTGACCAGAATATCGCCGGTGTAGTGCAGCGAGTCGGCGGTGATCGCCACCGAGCCGGTCCGCTTGACCACGTATTTCTGAAAGCGCACCAGCAGCAGAGTGGCAACGATGGAAAACACCATCACCGCGATGCCGATATCACCGCGGGTGACCGGGGCGGGGTTGGCCAGCCGATTGACCGCCTCGACCAGCAGCAGCATTCCCGAACCGACGATGAAGGCGGCCTGGCCCAGCCCGGCCAGCGCCTCGGCCTTGCCGTGGCCGAAGCGGTGCTCGCGGTCGGCCGGCTGCAGGGCGTGGCTGACCGCCCACAGGTTGATGATCGAGGCCGCCGCGTCCAGCAGCGAGTCGATCAGCGTCGACAGCACCGCCACCGAACCGGTCATGGCCCAGGCGGTCAGCTTGGCCACGATCAGCGTCAACGCCGTGGCGGTGGAGGCATAGGTCGCCCACCGCATCAGCCGGGAGGTCTCGTCCTGCACCGCCGGCGCACTCACGGAAACAGGTGCTCCAAGGTCCATGTGTCGCCCTCGCGGGTGTAGACGAAGCGGTCGTGCAGGCGGAACGGGCGGTCCTGCCAGAATTCCATGCGCTGCGGCGCCACGCGATAGCCCGACCAGTAGGGCGGGCGCTCGATGCGGCCCAGACCGAAGCGGGCGGCATACTCGCCCACCCGCTTTTCCAGCTCGAAGCGACCCTTCAGCGGCCGCGATTGCAGCGAGGCCCAGGCACCGATCTGGCTGGCGCGGGCACGACTGGCGTAATAGGCGTCGGCCTCGACGGCGGTGACCGGCGACACCGGACCCTCGATGCGAATCTGGCGCTTGAGGCTCTTCCAGTGGAAACACAGCGCTGCCCGTGGGTTGTCCGCCAGCTCGGAGCCCTTGCGACTTTCGGTGTTGGTATAGAAGACGAAGCCGGCGGCATCGAAGTCCTTCAGCAGCACCATGCGCACGCTCGGCCACCCGCGGGCGTCGGCGGTGGCCAGCGCCATGGCATTGGGATCGTTGGGCTCGGAGGCTTCCGCCTCGGCCAGCCACTTGGCGAACAGGTGAAAAGGATCGGCTTCGGCGGCGGACATGGTTCTACCAGATGATATTGAGGTCGGACGCGAGGACCGGCTGCGGCCTTCAAAAAGTCCCAATTCGACGCTATTTTGTATAAGCTTCCCGCTCGGGCGGGGAAAGAGGATTGAACGAGACGGCCATGCACATATTCAGAAACAAGATCCTTCCGGCGATGGTTGCAGCCTCGCTGTTGACAGCCTGTGCCGACATGGGCGCCAAGCAAACCGGCGGCAGCGTGCTGGGCGGCGTCGGGGGCGCCGTGGCGGGTGCGCAGTTCGGCAAGGGCAAGGGCCAGTTGGCGGCCACGGCGCTCGGCGCCGTGCTTGGCGCCTTCATCGGCAGCGAGGTGGGCAAGTCGCTCGATCGCGCCGACCAGATGGCAATGACCCGTGCCAGCGAAAGCGCCCATACCGCGCCGGTCGGCCAGGCGATTTCCTGGAACAACCCCGAGAGCGGCAACCACGGCTCGATCACGCCGGTCCGTGACGGCACCGATCGGGCGAGCGGAGCCTATTGCCGCGAGTACCAGACCACCGTCGTGGTCGACGGCAAGACCGAGAAGGCCTTCGGTCAGGCCTGCCGCCAGCCGGACGGCACCTGGAAGGTCATCCAGTAGGGAATTTGGTGCGGCAGGCGGATTTTTCTGAAACATTGAGGGTGGCTGGCCATGGTGGCCGCCACCCTCTTGGCATGTTCGGGGATTCGAAACGGTGAAGGACCCCTATCAGGTGCTGGGCGTGGCGCGCAGCATCGACGCGGACGCCCTCAAGCAGGCCTACCGCAAGCTGGCGCGTGAGCTGCATCCCGACCACAATCCCGGCAACCGCAAGGCCGAGGAGCGCTTCAAGGAAGTCTCCGCCGCCTTCGATTTCCTGTCGGACGCCGAGCGCCGCGCCAGGTTCGACCGCGGCGAGATCGACGCCACCGGCGCGGCGGTGCGGCGCTCGGGCTGGCGGTCGCACGGCCCCCAGGCCGGCCGCTCCAATCCGTTCGGCGGCGATGTCGACGATATCCTGTCCGAGCTGTTGCGCCGCAAGGAGAAGGGCCGCGCCCATTCCCACTCCAGGGGGGGCAAGGGCGCCGACCTGCGCCATTCGCTGACCGTCAGCTTCGCCGAGGCCGCCGCCGGTGCCACCAAGCGCGTCACCCTGGTGTCGGGCCGCACCATGGAGGTGCGCATCCCCGCCGGCACCACCGACGGCCAGACGCTGCGCCTCAAGGGCCAGGGCAATCCCAGCCCCATGGTCGAGGGCGAGGCCGGCGACGCCTTCATCGAGATCAAGGTGGCGGGCGATGCACTGTTCACCCGCCGCGACCTGGACGTGCTGCTGGACCTGCCGGTCAGCCTGCAGGAGGCCATCCTCGGCGGCAAGGTGACGGTCCCCACCATCGGCGGCCGCGTCACCCTGACCATCCCCGCCGGCTCGAACACCGGCAGCGTGCTGCGCCTCAAGGGCAAGGGTGTCGCCGGCGCCAACGGCACCCAGGGCGACCAGCTGGTGACCCTGAAGGTGGTGCTGCCCGACACCGACGACGAGCTGAGGAAGTTCGTCGAGAAATGGGGGCCGCGCCACGGCTACGATCCGCGGGGCAAGGGGTGGGGCGAAGGCTGAGCGCCCCCTCTTTCGCCGGCGATACCGGCGGTGGGGCGACGGGCCAGCTACCAGATAAACGTCGACAGCCACCAGCAGGCGGCACCGATGCTGGCCGAGGCGGGGATGGTGATCACCCAGGCGACCACGATGTTGCCGGCCACATTCCACCGCACCGACGACAGCTTGCGCGCCGCCCCGACACCGACGATGGCGCCGGTGATGGTATGGGTGGTGGAGACCGGGATGCCCAGCCAGGTGGCGCCGAACAGGGTGATGGCGCCGCCGGTCTCGGCGCAGAAGCCCTGTACCGGCTTCAGGTCGGTGATCTTCGAGCCCATGGTCTTGACGATGCGCCAGCCGCCCATCAGCGTGCCCAGGCCCATGGCCAGCTGGCAGACGATGGCCACCCACAGCGGCACGTGGAACTGCGGCCCCAGCAGACCCTGGCTGAACAGCAGCACGGCGATGATGCCCATGGTCTTCTGCGCGTCGTTGCCGCCGTGCCCCAGGGAATACAGGGCGGCCGAGACGAATTGCAGGCGGCGGAAATGGCGGTCGACCAGATAGGGCGTGGCGCGGCGACAGATCCACGACACCACCAGGGTCAGCAGCATGGCCAGGCTGAGTCCGACCAGCGGCGAAGCGATGATGGCCGAGCCGGTCTTGATGAAGCCCGCCGACACCAGCGACGAGGTGCCGGCCTTGGCCATGCCGGCACCGGCGATGCCGCCGATCAGGGCGTGCGACGACGACGAGGGGATGCCGCCCAGCCAGGTGATGATGTTCCAGGCGATGGCCCCGGCCAGGGCGCCGAAGACGACATGGGTGTCCATCACCGAGGCTTCGACAATGCCGGTGCCGATGGTCTTGGCCACGTTGGGGGCGAAGAACAGGATGGCGATGGTGTTGAAGAACGCGGCCCAGATCACCGCGTATTTCGGCGACAGCACCCGGGTCGACACCACGGTGGCGATGGAGTTGGCGGCGTCGTGCATGCCGTTGAGAAAATCGAAGGCCAGGGCCACCACGACCAGGGCGACGATGATGGGCAGGGCGACCGAGCTGTCCATGGTGGGCTAGACGTGCTCGACCACGATGGTCTCGATGACGTTGGCCACATCGTCGAAGCGGTCGGTCACTTTCTCCAGGCGCTGATACATCTCCTTGGTGGTGATCAGCACCACCGGGTCACGCTCGGTGGCGAACAGGCTGCGCAGGCCCTCGTGCAGGTGCTTGTCGGCGGCGCTCTCATGCTGGCCGATGGCGTCGCACAACTTGTTGATGTCCTCGGCGTTGCGCGACACCTGATGCAGCAGCGGCACGGCCCGGGCCAGCAGGCCGGCGCCCTCGACGATACCGGCGGCCAAGGCCCGCATGTCGTTGTTGAAGGTGCGAATACCGTAGAGATCGGCGCGCTGCGCCACCTCCTCGATGCAATCGATGGCATCGTCCATGCTGGTGATCAGCCCGTGGATGTGCTCGCGGTCGAATGGGGTGATGAAGCTGCGGTGCAGCGCCTGGATGGTCTGGCGGGTGATGGAGTCGGCTTCGCCCTCCAATTGGCAGATGCGCTTGAAATGCGTCTCCAGTTCGGCGCCGTCGGCCATCATCTCGCCCAACGCCTCGGCGGCGGCAACGATCTTGGCGGAATGGGCCACGAACAGCTCGATGAACTTCTCCTCCTTGGGCATCAGCGAATTGAAGAACCGAAAGATCATGGTCTGGGACCCTTGCTGGCGAAGCCACGGGAAGCGGGCGGGCGCCGCTTCAATAGCACATGTGACATAATCATGACAGGCCCCGCGGCAGCATGTTGCACCGCACAAAAATCTGGGTTGCATGACATCGCGCATATTTGGTAAACCATGTGCAACTTTGGTTGCTAAGAGTGTGGTGAATGGCTGCGGAACTCCGCGCCCGAATTCTTTCGGTCTTCAGTTTGATGGCCATCGCCGGTGCGGTGGCGGGCCTGTACACCTTGGCGCTGGGCGGCGCCGGATCGCCGCTGGTGCTGGCGGTGCGCGGCGCTCCGACATCGACAGCCCCCCTGGCGCTGCTGGCAGCCGACGAGACGGCCAGCGCCCATCGGCTGGAAATCGCCTTCTCCCGCCTCGGCTACCGGCTCGACGCGGTGGGCCAGGGCGGCGCCGAGGTGCCGCCGGTATTCCTCTCCACTGTTCCCACCGACATGAGCGAACTGACCGACCCGGACACCCGCAAGGCGGTGTTCCTGCGCGTCATGCTGCCGCTGGTGCTGGCGGTCAACGATGAGATCCTCGCCGAGCGCCGCCGCCTGATGGAAATCGTCGAGCTTCGCCAGCGTGGATCATTGCCGTCGGCCGCCGACGAAGCCTGGCTGGCGGCGCTGGCTGAACGCTACGGTGCCGATGCGCGGGCCGAGCTTCACCTGTTGCTGCGTCGGGTCGATGCGGTACCGCCGTCGCTGGCGCTGGCCCAGGCCGCGGTGGAATCGGGCTGGGGCACCTCGCGGCTGGTGCGACGCGACAACAACCTGTTCGGCCATACCGACAGCGAGGGCGGCCTGCGCGCCTTCGGCAACCTGCACGAGGCGGTGCGGGCCTATGCGCACAACCTCAACACCTTCCGAGCCTATGAGAAGCTGCGGCGGTCCCGCGCCACCGCCCGCTCGCGCGGTGCCTTTCCCGACGGCAACATCCTGGCCGTCGAGCTGTCCTCGTATTCGGAGCGTGGCCGCGCCTATATCGACGACATCCGCTCGGTGATCCGCGTCAACGGCCTGATGCAACTGGATCATGCCCGGCTCGGCCGCGGGTTTCGCGGCCGCTCGGCCTGAGCGGGGCTCAGGCTTGGTTTTCGCTTGTCCCTGGCCGGAGGGGCGCATCCGCCGCCTGGGCCGCCGGAAAGACCTCGTCGAACGTCGCCATCAAGGCGGTGTCGACCTCGGCCATGGTGGGCGTCAGCCCGAGGTCCCACAGCGAGGTGACGCCGTGGCCGGCGATGCCGCAGGGCACGATGCCGCCGAAATGCGACAGGTCGGGTTCCACATTGAGGGCGATGCCGTGGAAGCTGACCCAGTGGCGCACCCGCACCCCGATGGCCGCCACCTTGTCCTCACGCCCCCCTTCCCGCTCGACCCAGATGCCGACGCGGCCGTCGCGCCGTTCGCCCCTGACGCAGAACTGGGCCAGGGTGCGGATCAGCCACTCCTCAAGCCCGTGGACATAGGCGCGGATGTCGGCGCCACGCGCCTTGAGGTCGAGCATGACATAGGCCACCCGCTGGCCGGGGCCGTGATAGGTGTACTGGCCGCCGCGCCCGCTGGCGAAGACCGGGAACCGGTTCGGTTGCAGCAGATCCTCGGGCCGGGCGCTGGTGCCGGCGGTGTAGAGCGGCGGATGCTCCAGCAGCCACACCAGTTCGGGGGCGGACCCGGCGCGGATGGCCGCCACCCGCTCCTCCATCGCCGCCACCGCGGCGGGATATTCGATGGAACTATCGGAAACTCGCCACTCGATGGCCATGGTCACCTTGGATTGCGCGCTTGATTCGGGGGTGCCGATTTGGTATTCCCCTGTTTCCTCGTTGGCAAGGCCTCATTGCGGCCCTGTCGGCACTGCGACCGTGGCGGAACTGGTAGACGCGCACGCTTGAGGTGCGTGTAACGCAAGTTGTGGGAGTTCGAGTCTCCCCGGTCGCACCAACAAGGCCCGCCCCTGAAAAGGCGGGCCTTGTCGCATTTTGGCAAGAAATAGCCCTCGCCGGGCGCTCGCTCCGCTCGCTTGGCCGCGCCCTCAATGGGCGCAAGAGCACCGCGTTTCATATTTCAGGCGCGGCGCTCTAGTCTTACTGTGTCATAGAATACGATTTTGTGGTATGGATGGAGATTCGTTCTGCTCGAAAGGGGGCGAGCATGGGTCTCCAGGATTTTGGTGCCGACAGTGAATCGCGGTTTGAGGCGTATGTCGAGCGG